>NZ_FOWD01000007.1 GCF_900115365.1 Anaerocolumna aminovalerica | reverse complement strand
TATTCTGACAAACATATGAATGTGGTCAGAACAGCACTCTGCTTCTATAATTTCTACTCCTTTTCTTTTACACAGTGTACTTAATATATTTGCTACATCTGCTTTTATATTTCCATATATCACTTGTCTTCTGTACTTTGGTGCGAACACTATATGATATTTGCATTCCCATGTTGTATGTGATAATGTATTCTTATCCAATTGGATACCTCCTTTGTTGGTTTAGTGCGGTTTAGGACCCACACTTATTATAACATAGGAGGTTTTTATCTAGGGCTTAAAGCCGGATAGGGTCCACTTGCATAGCAAGTGGTTTATTTGTATTGGTATACAATAAAAAAAGCTCCTGCCCCTGCTTTATACAGGGACAAAAGCTTATTACTTCTGCGGTACCACCCAAATTGGCGTATTATACGCCCACTCCTTTTGCATACCATCATATGCACCCTACTGATAACGGACAGGGTTCCCGTCAGCTCCTACTTATACAGGATTCTTTTTTACCAAAATATCCTGTTTTCTAGTTCTGTAAACAGTTTTCTTATATAAGAAATCCGTAAACTATACTTTCGGGCTGCCCTCACAAGTCCATTCAGAAAAATCTATGCTACCGCATTCTCACCAATCAGCGGTTCTCTGGATACACCCAACTTTTCTTACTTCTCTTGCTCAACGGTTTTACTTTTTACCACTATATGCCATAATTATATTTTTGTCAATCATTTTTTGAATTTTCTTATTCATAAAACAATAATTATAATTGCCATAGAGTTAATTGATTAATAATTGCTAATCTATAGATTTATTCCGAATCTTTCTAACAGCTTAATAATATCTTCTTTCTGTTCCGGGTTCTTATCTAAGATTTTTTGAATTTCTTCAATGCTGCGTTCTTTTGTTTTATTGGTGTAATCAATTCTTTCTCTTAACTTTTGCCTTCTTACATTAAGACGGTGTCTTACTTCCACCATCTCTTTATTATCAATAATTGCAATTGCCTGGTATATCCAGATTTCAGGATCCGTAAGTTCATATGATTTCAATTCCTGAGTTAATTGCCTGTTATACTGTTCCAATAATTCCGTGTTCTGACGGTAGCGTTTTTCTTCTTCCTTAGTCTTTAAATATAACTCCCAAAGATAGTAAAACTCCTCATAACTTTTCACCATATACTTCTGGTAATTATAATCCAAAGCATTCCGGTTATTAATATATTTGATTTTCACCTTGTTCAGTAACTGAATGGCCCTATTTAGTTTTCGTTCCGCTCTCTTACTTTCTTTTTTATTCACACTGCTTTGATATAACACATAAAGAGTACATCCTAAAGCCATTACAATGGTTAGTATAAAGGGTATCTGCATATCTGCCTGAAATGCATTTTGGAGAAGATAAAGCACTATGAATAAAGTAATTACCAATATACTAATGGTGGTAGTTATTTTTTTCAGATAATGTTGTTTATCTTCCAAGTCCCCCCGTTTATTATATAAAGCATCCTTCTCTCTCTCCAGATAACTCATGTCTTTTTCTACGGTTTCCTGATAGGTTTCATACTCTTTCATTTTTGCCAGTTCAGAGGGTATTATTTCTTCATACTTTCCGATATTGACAAACTGATAATCTGTAATTCTAACAGTACTGCTTTGATATTTTGAACGTTCTCTGGTAAAAGTTATAATCTTTCTGGCTGCATCATTTAGTTGCTCCCTATCTTCAGCAGGTATTTGATCTATTTTTTGAATATCCGTTAAATAGGAGGTTACCGCCTGATATTCAACCTTAAGTTCTTCCATTTGTCTTTCAGACTCCAGAATCTGTTCACAATTTTCCGTAATGATTCTACTTGGATCATCGCTGTAATCCATTTTATAGTTTTTTTCTATAGTCTCTTCGCCATAAGTTAGGGAGGAATCACCTATTTGTTTTTCATTCTTATCTTTTAGTTCTTTATCGTTCTTTGATACAAGTAACCTCTTTAGAATTCCCATTATGAATACCTTTCTGCCTAAAATCGTCTTAGTTATTCTTACATTTTTAATATCTCGGATTATCCTTATTAATTAAGAGTGCTCTCTTCGAAATTCCTGTTTCCATCTATTTATTAATTCATCGGCAATTCTATACAATTGATTAATCCTGCCGGTTTGTTTACATTCCTGAAATTCCTCTACAATCTTATAGTCTTCTGTTTGTTCTGCTTCCTCAAGTCCGGTATTGACTTCATCCAACATCTCATCTTTCTGGTTCTCAGTTACTCCATATCCTTTGACTTCTTCTGATAAAATATCATCCTTCCCGCTAAGCTTTAGCGCCATTAAATATTGTTTTAAGGATTCCGGATTCTTATTTCTTTCATAAGCTTCCTTAAAACTTTCTGCTGCCTCTGCAATACCTACCATATGAAGTTTTATAATAGCCAGATTATGCAGCAGATTGCCATATTCCTCACTGGATAGGCCGGTAACTTCTTCCCCATCTAAAATCTTCTCATATACGGTAGCTGCTTCGGCAAATTGTCTATATTTCAGGTAATTATCTCCTTTCTGTTTCAACTTCTCATAGGGAGATAAATTCACCAGTTCATCCAGGTTGCGGATAAATTCTTTTATTTCGGATTCTGTGTAATAATCGCTGCTGCAAAGGATGCTCACTGTAAATTCTTTAAAACTGCCTTGATTATTCTTAATCTCTCTTAATTTATTAGCTCTGTCTTCTAGGCCCAATTCATCCCTTAGCCATTGTATAAGAGCCTCACCAAAAAAATCTTCATTCAATAATTCCACGTTATTGTAGACGTAGTAGCATAGTTCTTCAATGGAATAAACTTTTGTATTTGTTATTTTAAAATAATAAGGTATGAAAGCTTGCTTTCCATTGCAAATAATCAGTTTTCCCATCGGTCTCCTCCTTTTATTGTACTACAATCTCTACTTCTTCAATATACCCTGATGAAGGATAAAAACTGCCAAACCCTTTATCTTCTAAAGTTATCACACCATTGGCATGATCTTTAAATTTGATATTGATTCCAACCCGTGTGGTTCTGCCAGGACGTTGTGGAAACCCGTCTAAACGAATAACGTACTCTTTAATTTCTCCGCTTATTATGCTCTTTAATTTTATTATAATTTCTTGTTCATCATCCAATATGACATCAAGATTGCTGTTTATTTCATACCAGGGCTTCCCTGCTTTTACCAGCACCACATCCGCAGTTTTTCCATTGTAATATCCGGTAATAAAAATATCGCTTTTAATCATTTCTTTGCTTAAAAACAGGTACTCAGATAGCTTGGAACCACCGGCTAATTCTCTTGCTGCATAACAGGCTCCTTTTACATACAGGTTCTGACCTTTAAATATACGCCGTCCTACACATAATTCCTTTAATATATTATCTGCCCAATTGTCTTCAAAACCAAGACCTGTGGCATAAATAGTTGATACTATCTGTTTATGTAAAACACTGTTTGCTATGTTTCCAAAAATGTATTCCAGATTCTCTCCGTTTTTATACTCTTCCAGCATAGCATAACTTAAGGTTTCTGAGAAATCCTCTTCCTTTATTCCTACCACATAGGGCCTGGTCCTGTGATTAATGGAGATTTGTGAGTAAACCAACCCTTTCTCATCAAAATCAAACAATCCAATATCATTCATCCACAGTTCTTTACTTTGACTTAAAGCATAATACTGGTAACTGTGAGAATGACTCTGAATATATCCTCTGTCCTTTCCTATACCCAGGTTCTCCAGTGCCTGATATAAACCCGTTACAACCTTTTCATCCAGTTCTTTCAGGGTGATAATAATCTGTAAAATAGTATTTGCAGGAAATTTTTTCTTTAAAAGCAGCAAACATTTGCGTAAATATTTTTCCATTAAGGAAACGGAATCAAATTCTGTTCCAAATATCTCTATATTCTCACCAGTCTTAAGCTTATTCAATAAATCATCTACCAGTACACCTGTGCCTGATTTTCCACAGGATACTGCTTCCTCTCCAAAAACCCAATCCTTTGAGTAGTTTTTAACTCCCAGTGCGGTAGGTATCAAATACTTGCTCCCTTCCAAGTCAACACAAACAGATTCCGGCTCATAGGTTTTATAATTATAATAACTAAGCTGAGAGAAATCATCACACAAATCAAACCCCACTATTAAGTTTCTTTGCTCATTGCCCAGTTGCTCACTCATAATAACCTCGATTCTGGCGCTTTATCGCCAACCTAACTCCATTCTGCCGAAACACCACGAATTTGGGCGGCGGCAATTATCTGTACATATTATAATGGTTTGAATATTTTTGAAATTACATAACCTTTTTTAATATAACTTTCTATGCTTTCAATCATGGTTTTTTCATCCTTCATATCCATAGCCATTAACATAAAATTTAAATGATTGAATCTGGTATCTTCATCTAATTCCATGTCCTCACCTAATTTTACTTCCACACTTTCGGTAATGTTAACCTGCCCATCCTGATTCTCTTCCGTAATATAATACTGAACTCTTTCGTTATAGAATACAATAAACTCTTTCACATGAATGCCCATATATATATTCGGCATTGTTTCAGTAATAAACTCTTCCTCATTATTCTGGTCTTCTATTTGATAATGTATATTTACCTTGTGTCTGGGGTCTGTAATGTATTCTATAAAAAATTTATTATTAAGCTGTGCCGGCAGTAAAAAGTGCTTTTCAAAATCTTTAAAGAAAGGAAGGATAACTCCCTTTTTTATATATTTTAGCACATTTATTTCAGCAAACTCCAAATCCTTTCCTTCCAGATTATCTTGTTTTGCATATTCCTTTAACAGGGCTAACAAGCAAATATCATTTTCTTCATAAGTTAATTCCCTTTTCATAATTGGCAGGAGTTCCGGCTGTATGAATCTGTCTTTGATTAAGTACATGTAACCGCTATAGGATAGGAAAGCCCGAATAATCTTATGATTATAACCTTTTTTATAATAATCCATAAAAACAGATAAGGTATCTACCAAATAGCTTTCAGAGAAAAGCACTTGCATCAGAATACGCTCCTCTAATTCCAATGTATCGATTTCAAAAGCAGTGGCCGCTTTCCATATATTAAACATTTCTTCGGTGGTTCCATAAAAATGAGTTACCATATAGTGTAAAATATCTTCATTGTACTTTCCGTTTTGAAAAATATAGTAACATAGATTGCCTAACACATCTTCCGTCTCTTTATTAGAAATCAACCAATTTTCCATGGTATTTCCTTGGTTTATATCCAGGCTCCGGCTGGAATATGCCCCATCATGATATATATTCTGCAATACTCTGGAACATAGCTTGATTAACCGATTAAGAGCCACTCCTTCAAAACCATATTCCTTTAGTCCTGCCATAGCCTTCTGATATAAGTCACGGATAATACACAATTCTATGATTTTATTCCGTTCTTCCTTACCAAGATCCTTAAAATCAATTTCTAATAAATAAGCCTCAAGAAGTTCCCCTTCATAATAATCGTAATAAAAATCTATTAAGGTCAGAATATTCTCTTTATAATACTCCTTTGATAAACCAGGTATTTGCAATACTCTTTTCCTTAGCTCAATGTACTTTATATCCGCCTTCTGATAAAACTGTACCTTTTCTGAAAGATTTAAGAGCAGCATGGGGTGGCTAACATCCCATTCCACGCAGATATTGGCAAATTCCTCCGGCCTCATCAGTTTATTCAGTGTATAGTCTATGGTTGTAAAATACCGGTTATCATATCCGTCAACTAAATAAAGCTCTGCACTCTCAGTATAAATGTCAATTTGCGCCGTTCCGTTAACAAAAGGAGCATATACTTCACTGTCCATCTCCTTATGGGAAACAAATACACCTTTTATGTTAGGATTATTACAGTATATTTCCTGCTTGTACATAATGAATGGAAGTTCTTTGGCTATCTCTGGTGTAATGGCCTCCTGTATTAGTATTTCCTCATATAAAACAGCAAGACTGGAACTGATATTATGGGACGCCAGCTGCTTTAAAGTAAATTGCTCCATTTGTTTAAGGTAAGTCCGGTAAATAGCGGGGTTTACTTCTTTGTTCTTAATCACATAAGCATAAAGAAATGCCTTTTTACGGTCATGGAGATTGCTGTTGTATATAAAGTATAGAAGAACCGGTTGGGGAAGAATCATGTCTTCATCTTCATTCATGGAATACATATAATATTCATAAAGTTCCGTAATACGTAATTGTTCTTCTACTCCTAATTTAAACCATCTAAAATAGATATTGCTTCTTTGATGCCCTTTTATCAATAAACCACATATGGCAGATAATGCATCCTTTAATTTATACTTTTCATAAATTAGTCCCAGACATTCATGAACCAATCTATGAAAACCTTTCCTTTTACTTGCTAAATACGTAAACTGCAACGCTGCATCCTTATTAAGAAAATCCTGTTTTAGTCCCCAGTGTAACACTTGCAATTCATATGATCCCAATTCGTATAGAAGTGCCGGATCCTCATTAAATATAGTTACTGCCTCAAAATATAAAGCAGGACTGTGGCAGCCCTTTTTATATTCTTTCTTGATATCCTCCAGTTTTAATCCTTTGTTATTATCATATCTTTTATCTATATATAATAAAAACCATAAAAGCCTCCAGTTATCACAACTGGTTTCATATAAGTCACGTATATGGATCCGTGCCGTCTCAATATAAGCTTCTTCTTTATATAGCAGAGCTTCCAGATATAAATAACCGCAATAAGAAATAATTCCGGATTCACTTATACCTTCCAGTTTTTCTTTATATGGTTCCAGTATTTCTTTAGCTAAGGTATCTTTATCCGATATAATATGTAAATGAGCTTTCAGCAGCTGATACTCTTCTCTTTTCTTTTCATCAAGAGCCATAACATGATCCAGTAACTCTATGTTTTCCAAAACATATTTTGATATAGATATCCGGTTCATTCGAAAATCCAAATAGTTTTTTTCTATTTTTATAAGAGCATCTTTGATTTTTCTACGATTGTAGTCCGTTGTAAATTCAGAATTGCGGCATTTACAATTAACTTCCACTACAATGGTCTGATGTACCGTCTTAATATAGATTCGCCCACAGTGATTACCAGGTTTTAATTTCTCCGGATTAACAATGAATTCCAGCGGGTAGGTATTGCCTACAAAGTTATCGGACCAAATTAGTTTATGTTCTAATTCAATAAAGGAGGAATCTGTACTGACACGAATATCTGTATAACCCCAATTGTCTTTTGTTAATGTTAGCTTGTCTTTAAAGCCTTCTTTTTCAATTTGATAATTTAATAAGAGTTTATCAACGGAAATATTGATTCGAAGCTTTTTGTGAACAGCAATTAAAAATTCCTCCATTGCTTGACTTGAAGATCTGCTTTTTAAAAGATTCTCATATAATTGTATATATTTTTTCTCATAAAGCAAAAAGATTGGTATAAATTCTTCTGATTTAAAGATTTTTAATGCTTCAGACCAATCAGCTTTCGCCAGGTTGGTAAATTGAAATAAATCCTTTATCTTACCCATAGATGAGTTATAGTATGGCGGCTCCAGATTTGCAGTAAATGGAATCTGTAATTCCCCGCAATCACTGACAATACTAACAACCCCTTTAACACTGTCGCCGGGACTCATATATCTCCCATTAAACTGATATTGTATAGTATTTAAGGATTCTGTGAATCTGGTTTGTTCCAGTTCTAATAGCTTATTGGAAGAATAGAGAACCCCTTTTATCTTGGTATCGTTACTATTCTTTATGGTAAAACTACCGGAATATGTATTACCTGAAATAATAGAAATCTCTAATTCCTCTTGGGAGACTATAATACGAGGAGTTTCATATTCAAATATTCCATTGGCCAATCGATCCACTTTCTCTTTCAATTTTTTCCACCCCAAATTTAATAGTTTACTCATTTTGTTGTATATTTCACCGTTTCATTTATAATGATTATAACACTAATCGACATAAATTAGCAATAGTCACTTGTCCTTAGGATTATTAAATTAATCTGATTTTGCCTTAACTGATACCATCGCATTCTGAGACCAATGCATTTTTCTTTCATGTTCCTTCCGTTACAAATAATCTTTTCATTACATAAACGAAAGGCAATGAATTTATTACTTTAACATTATACTTCTTGTCCTTCTTTTTACGTACCGTATAAGCATGTATTTACACATAATACTATGAAAAAGGACAGACACTCAGCAAAATATACAAGATATCATATTGGAAAAAACATAGATATTGGAACATGTGAACCTTGTTAGTATGAAAATAAAATACATAATAAGCGTTTCAAATGTTCAAACCACTACACAAGAAGATGTAATTTACTAAAATATATTTCTATTTTTTCACTTGTATTTCCAATATCATATAATACAAATAAATACAATAGTATTATTTTACCATATGTAACAAGTTGACAATTGTATATATATAGGATATTATTTCATAATATGGTGCACCATATTATTACATAAAGTAAAAAGGCTACATTTGCTGTCAGAGTTTCAGACTTAAAAAGTACTGCAAATTATTATTTATATTTTTCTGGACCTAATGATTTTAAAGGCCATATAAGAGCAGTAGAATAATTAGTTAAAAAATAGGAGCAGGTTACTGCTCCTATTAGTTGTTGAAAGCAGCAAGTGTCCTCAATTATGGATAGGTAGGACGAAGAAATTTAGGACTCGGCTGTAGATAAAAATATAGTACTTATTATTAGAATTTAGTAAAAATATAGAGAGAGGGTTACATTTATGTCTACTACAACCTTAAAGATAATTGCAGCTATTTTTATGCTTGTTGACCATATTGGTAATTTTATACCAAAAACTCCAATATTTTTTCGATGGATTGGCCGAATCTCTGCACCTTTATTTTTCTTTTGCATGGCATGGGGTTTATTTTATACCAAAAACAGAAAGATATATTTACTTCGAATGTATTTATTCGGTGTAAGCATGTCCATAATGAATGATTTAATAAATAATATTGCAATAAAATATCATTTTTTGCTTATAAAAAATAATATATTTATTACAATATTAATATCTTGCTTAATTATTTCAATAATTGATATTTTTCATGTTAATCCTATTAAGGGTAAAAAATATATTCTTATTTTTACTATTCTACAATTATTTGGTACTATTTTAATTGCAATAATCGATTTTTTAGAATTAAATTTACCATTTTATATTTCAAATGATTTAATTGGTGCTATATTATGTAATGTTTTTCTTACCGAAGGAGGTATTTCAGGCGTTTTACTAGGTGTCTTATTGTATTACACAAAACAAAATAAAAAAACATTGACCATTTCTTTTAGTATTTATTGTTTACTTTATTCATTCTTATTCTGTACCAATACTGTAGCACAGACCTTATTAAAATTAAAATCTTTATTACCAATAAAGATTTATACTATCTTATATGCTATCGCAACATTATTTAAAATACCAACGATACCTATATATGGTATACACTTTTATCAATTAACAAGTTATCATTGGATGCAGATATTTGCTCTTCCGTTTATGCTCTCCTTTAATATGAAAAAAGGAAAGGGATATAAGTATTTCTTCTACTTATTCTATCCTATACATATATATATACTTTACTTCATAGGTAATATAATCAGATAGAAGATATATTTATTTGCTAACCCCATACCACTTATTTTTAGTAATCTTGCCTTAGAACAGCGTATTTTCATGAATTGGCTAGGATAATCCTTTTTTATTATAAACCGTACAACTTTCTAGTTATCTATCATCATGCTTTCATTATAATCTGATATTATCAGATTCAGTTACGTTGTATCTTTTCAATATCTTTCTCCTTCCTTTATATTAGATCAGAGTGGTTCTATCTATTCATACTCGTACCACTTGGACAGCAGTGGACGCTACATTTTTAAAAAATTATGCATCCCAGTAAATTTAATCAACGGTACTAATAATAGATTTAATTTATCTCCATAGGACTAAATATATCATTGTATTGTAACTTTTGTATATGTGGTATAATATACCTATATACCAATTAAAACTACGGTAGTAATTACCCTAAGTTTACATCAAATAGATAATTAATTGTATAACAGAAAGGACTTGATCAATTGATTAAACCACAAGAACATTTCCATGGAAGTGATTTAGAGAAAATAGAAGCTGTTTACGGTATTAAAAAAGAGGATATTACTAGCTTTTCAGCTAATGTTAATCCCCTTGGTATTTCACCAAAACTTCGTACTGCTTTAGCTGATAGAATCGACGCTATAACAGGATATCCTGACAGAGAATATACTGAACTTAGAACCGCCATTGCAAATTACATTCATGCAGACAGGAACCATATTGTAGTAGGCAATGGTTCCACCGAATTAATCTCATTATTTATTCAAATTACCTGCCCAAAGAAGGCATTTATTATGGGCCCCACATATTCCGAATATGAACGTGAGATTACTTTAGGAGGAGGCAGCTCCCACTATTATCGTTTAGAGGAGGAAGCAGATTTTAAACTGGATGTGAAAGCTTTAGAGAAGGAACTTTCTGCGGACTTTGATTTACTGGTTATCTGTAACCCGAATAATCCTACTTCTTCCGCCATTCCTGTATCAGATATGCGTAAGATTCTTGATATATGTAAACAAAAGAATATATATTGTATGGTTGATGAAACCTATGTTGAATTTACAGAGGATATTAACCAGGTAACTTCTGTTCCTTTAGCAGAATACTATAATAATATTATTATTTTACGTGGCATATCCAAGTTTTTTGCTGCTCCTGGTTTACGTTTAGGCTATGCCATTTGTGGTAATGTGGATTTACTCAGGGAAGTTAATAAGAAAAAAAATCCATGGACCATTAATACCCTTGCTGCCATTGCAGGAGAGATCATGTTCAGTGATGAAGAATATATAACTAAAACCAGAGATCTGATTCATAGTGAAAGAAACCGCATATACAACATAATAAAAGAATGCAAGAATGTGAAAGTATATCCTCCTACTGCTAACTTTGTGCTGGTTAAACTATTAAAAGAAGGTATTACTGCTGCAGACTTATTCGATGCTGCCATTCGAAAAGGTTTCATGATAAGGGATTGTTCCACCTTTCCTTTCTTAGATCAGAAATTCATAAGATTCTGCTTTATGGAGCCTGAAAAGAATACTAGATTATTGGAATTGTTATTAGAGATATTAAATTAACGGCAAAACAATTTTTATGCTCCCCTTATGAAGGAAGTTTATATAGTAAACCCTCTTCTATAAGAGGAGCATTCTTAATTTTACAATAGATACTCCGGCGCCCGTATTATCCTAATAGTTCTTATACATATGAATTTGATTCCAACCTTTTAAAACAATTAAAGTAAAAGATTTTTTAGCTGATAGCTCTTAAAGGTTGATAAAACTCTTGGGCATATTCATTGAGAAGGCAGATTGTATTTCTCATATCACTTTCCGTGGTATCCGGATGGATTGCACAAATTCGCAGAACCTTTTTGCCGTTCAGTTCTGTAGTAAAGACACCGGCATAACCATTATTAATAATTGCCTTCGATATTTTCTGGTTTAATTCATCTGTCTGTTCCTCTGTTATGCCGGAAGGAGCAAAACGGAAATTCACAATGGCAAGCTGGGCATGAGAAACAATTTCCCAATCTTTTTTCTTTTTTAATTCATCTTCTGCCCATTCTGCAAGCTGAAATCCATGTTCTATTGCGGCACCCATAGCATCTGATCCCATTACCTGAAGGGTTAACCATAATTTTAATCCACGGGTGGGACGGGTCAATTCCATTCCCATATCCCCATAGTTTACCTGATTTTCCTTTGTCTCCAGATCCTTAAGGTATTCCGGATGGGCATTAAATGTATTAATTAGATTTGTTTTGTCCTTTACCAGAACCATACCACAGCCATAGGTCTGAAACAGCCACTTATGTGCGTCCCAACTGATGCTGTCCGCAGCTTCAATTCCTTTAAGCCGATACTTATATTTCTTAGTCAATAAAACGGAAGCTCCATATGCACCGTCCACATGCATCCATATACCGTTGTTTTGACACAAAGATGCAATTTCCGGAAGGGGATCAACGCTGCCGGTATTGGTGGTGCCGGCACTTGCAATTACAACAAATGGAATAAGGCCCTCTCCTCTATCTGCCTCAATGGCCTTTTTTAATTGTTCTATATCCATTCGAAACCAGGGATCAGTAGGTATTTTTCTGATTCTGGTATTTGAAATTCCAATAATCCGTAAGCCTTTTGCCACAGAACTGTGAGTCTGATCCGATACATAAGCTACACCTAAATGCTGTGTCTCCTCTTTTAACATGGTATCACGAGCAGCAGTCAGTGCTGTCATATTGGCCATAGATCCCCCGGACACAAACAATCCGCCGGATTTCTCCGTATAGCCTGCCTGCCCGCAAAGCCAGCTAATCAATTCCTGTTCAATACAACTTGCCCCAGGGCTTGTAGCCCAGCTTCCGGCATGAATATTATAGGCCCCTGTCATAATATCACCAAGCCAGGATATCATGGATGCAGGTCCCGGAACAAACCCAAAAAATCGTGGATGATTTGAACTTGCCCTGTATTTATAAACTTCTTCCATCATCTCTGTTACTGCTTTTTCTATTGAGCACCCTTTAGCAGGTATACCGATTTTCTTAAGCTTGGCGATTTGGCTGTCATCTGCTTCATGGATAATCTTATGAGCAGCCAATTCCCCCTTTTCGGCACAAAACATCTGTACAAAATCCTCTGCTGCCCGTTGTATTTGATTGTTGAATATCATTTCATGTTTATTCATCTTACTGTCACCTTACTTATTTAAATATTGGAAACGTCCGGTTAAAACTTGACATTTCTTACTACCTATAGTAACATGTGACCATATATTTGTAAAATTCATAGATTTGATAATATATATTTAAAATATTAATAGACCATAGACCATAAGAATGTGGTGAAAAAGCATTTTCATCCATTATTTGATATGCCGCAAGGGGCATTATTTAGATAGGTTGAAAGAAAATAATTGATAGAAAGAATGCCACGATACGATTCTTTCAACTTGATTTTTAGTGGCAATATCACACCTGCAAAACAGAGTATTCCATCTGTGGGCAATGTGATATGCAATGGGTGTAAATATGGAGTTCAGAAATATTGCAACTTTTTTAAGGGTGGCAGCAACAGGGAATTTTTCTAAGGCGGCAGAGCAACTGGGATACTCGCAATCCACTGTCACCATTCAGATGCAGCAATTAGAGAAAGAACTTGGAACACAACTCTTTGAAAGAATCGGTAAACAAGTGAACCTGACAGAACAAGGAGAAGCTTTTATCTTTCATGCTAACGAAATCATGAGGGTCACCAATACAGCCAAGACTTTTGCATCGGATGACGATGTTCCCACTGGGATAATTCGGATTGGAAGCGTTGAATCACTATGTACAGCAATACTTCCGGAACTATTACTGCAATTCCACCGTATCTGCCCTCAGGTAGAAACCATTATAAGAACGGCCAAAACAGAGGAACTGATAGATATGGTTAAATGCAATGACATTGATTTGTTCTTTACATTGGATCAAATGGTATACGGTTCAGAATGGGTGAGAGCTGTACAGCAGGAGGAAGACATTGTTTTTGTAACTTCAAGCAGCCATTCCTTTACAGACGGGGAAAAGATTGACCTGCAAAGAATTATCAAGGAACCATTTATATTAACGGAAAAAGGCGGCAGCTACCGCTACGAATTGGAAAGGCTTCTTAGTGCACAAGAGATGGAGATCAGACCTGTGTTGGAAATCGGAAATACTGAAACTATCATCCATTTATTAGAAGAAGGCATGGGAGTTTCCTTTTTACCTCTGTTCTCCGTAGAAAAAGCTATCAAGCAGGGAAAGCTGTCCCGGATTCAAACAGATATCCCTACTATTAAGATGTGCAGCCAGCTTATTTATCATAAGAATAAATGGGTAACTTCACAGATGCAAACATTTATTACAATTGTACAGGAATTTTATAAAAGAAAATAGATAGCCTTCGTAATCTACATACATTCCTACTGATAGTACGTCAGAAATATCAACAGCCGCGACAGTGAAAATCCATCGCGGCTCTGTTTTTATTTTATTCCACTAATACATAAATTTGTTACTAAAAATAAGTTAAATTCCTGAAGAATCTTTATACACACTGAATGCTTTATTTTTTACTTTGCTGAAAATCAAATTATCTATTATAGTCTTCCAACACTTCAGACTATCTTGGTTTTTTAATGATTTCCTCTCTTCCCGGTCCATTAGAAATCATAGTAATGGGAACTTGAATTTCTTTTTCAATAAATTCAATGTACTTTCTGCAATTCACCGGCAAATCTTCATATTCTTTAATACCGCGAATTTCTTGGTTCCAACCGGGTAATACTTCATAAACCGGTTTAGCTTTCGAAAGTTTAACCGTTGTAGGGAAGTCTTTTATTATCTGACCATCCATTTCATATCCAACGCATACCGGCAATTCATCCAGATAACCTAATACATCAAGTACGGTTAAAGCAACTTCTGTCGCACCCTGTATTCTACAGCCATATCGGGTGGCAACTGCATCAAACCATCCCATACGTCTGGGCCTTCCTGTTGTAGCACCAAATTCGCCCCCATCACCACCACGTCTTCTTAATTCATCTGCTTCTTTTCCAAAGATTTCACTAACGAATTCTCCAGCTCCTACAGCACTGGAATATGCTTTTGCAACAGCAATAATACTTTTTATTTCATAAGGAGGAATTCCTCCGCCAATTGCCCCATATCCGGCTAATGTAGAAGAAGAAGTAACCATAGGATAGATACCAAAATCCGTATCTTTTAAAGCTCCTAACTGTCCTTCTAATAATATATTTTTACCTTCTTTTATTGCATTGTGAAGGTATAGTGCGGTATCACATACATAGGGATCAACCAGTTTTTTATAATCAAGTAATAATTGATAGATTTCCTCTGGATTCAGAGCAGGTTTATGATACATATGCTCTAACATAATATTTTTCATTTCCACAACCCGGTAAACTTTTTCTTTTAATGTTTCTTCTTCGTATAGTTCAGAAACCTGAAATCCAATTTTGGCATATTTATCAGAATAAAAGGGTGCAATACCTGACTTAGTAGACCCGAAGGATTTACCTCCTAATCTTTCTTCTTCATATTGATCAAAAAGAATATGATATGGCATCATAATTTGTGCCCTGTCGGATACTAAAACCTTAGGAGCCGGAACTCCTTTTTCTACAATAGAGTTTATTTCGTTTATTAAGTAAGGAATATTCAGTGCTACACCATTGCCGATGATACTGGTAGTGTGCTTGTAAAAAACACCGGATGGTAATAAATGAAGTGCAAATTTACCATAATTATTAATAATTGTGTGGCCAGCATTACTGCCGCCTTGATATCTTACAATAATATCCGATTCCTGACTCAGCATATCTGTAATCTTGCCTTTGCCTTCATCGCCCCAATTAGCTCCTACAATTGCTTTAACCATTCTGAAATTCCTCCTAAAGATTCTCACTCTTAGTTTGAAGGTTATTGATGCCTTTTATTCAAAGAGCCTTTAAAACCTTGTATGCATGATACAAAAAGGCATTGTAACAAAACATGTTACAATGCCCTATTACTTATTTATTGTAGCCTGAATAATAATATAAGTAAAATCAATATTCATTATAGATTTCATAATTAGAAATTATGACGATTTCAGTTCCCAGACAATTCCTGTCTCTTCGGTTCTTTTCTGCAAGCAGGACATATGCCTTTTAGTAGTATAAAACGTTCTTTTATCAGAAAACCATTATATTCTGCTTGCTTAAGCTTCTCACTTTCCATGGGAAGATCATATATCTTTCCGCATTCTTCACATTTAAAATGCTCATGTACTTCTATGCGGCGGTCGTAACGAAGTTCTTCTCCCGGATATTCAATGGCTGTAACAAAACCTTTTTCTTTAAAAAGATTCATTGTGTTATAAACCGTTGCAACCACTAAAGCTGGATATATACCTTTTAGATCCTGGTAAATATCATCTACCGTTAAATGTTCATTCATATGCTCATTAAGGTAGGATAAAATGAATAATCTTTGCTGCGAACAGCGAATTCCGGCACTGGAAAGTTGTTTTAATTCTAATTCGTGCAACTATTGACCTCCATTAGTTCCGGAACCGAACAACTAAATTATCATCAAGAATTTGGAATGTAAATGATTCTTTAACATAAAAAGTAACTTCATTGTTATCATGTTCCTGATACCCTAAAGTAAAATCCTCACCCAGAATCAATGAAAGATTTTCATCATCATGTGGAATCAAAATTGCTCCGGTCATAATTTCTGATGAAATTACTTTTCCACCTATAATTTTTTCAATGGATTCCAAAAGAGGGTAGGTGCTTTCCACAGACCAGAACTTTGTATAAAGTTCTTCTGAAACAATTAAATCCATTACACCATGTGCAAACGCTTTTCTCAGCTTAATAACACCTTCTGCCACTGCTTTCTTAATATCAGATGCAGTATCCCCAAGTTTAATAGCTTCTTCTTTAACCTCTAAAAGACCTCTGATAGCTCCTTCTTTTAGTCCGGTGTAAATTGCATTTTCTTCAAAAAGAGCAGATTTCTTAACTGCTTCTTCCAGATTGGTAAAATCAATGTTCCTATCTCCCCGAATTGCATTGTCAAGTTCCCAACGATTTAACTTAAACTCAATTCTGCTTTCAACAAGGGGAGTTACTTCATAAGAAGCAAAGGATACATCTTCTTTTTTCATAACGGCTCCAAGGCGTCCATGATTATAGGCAGTATGGCCTGCACCTAATGGTCCTGTTACGTGAACCGCTTTTCTTGCCGTTAAAGTAGATACCAATACTTCTTTGGCTCTTTGATCAATTTGCTCCCAAACACTTTTATCAATGGGCGCTAGATTTCTATACATAATATTACCCTCCTTTACTATTTCAGTGAGCCTATCTGAAGGCTTCCACCATTATTTTCATCACTATTTCCATGGGCTGCTTCTTCTTCCACTGCAAGGATATTACCTTCACTGAACAGGTATGTTCTAAGCTCTTCATCCCAGCCATCCATGTTTCTTCTCAGCCATTCCAAAGTCATACATGCATGTTCGATCTCTTCATTTCTGTTATGTATCATTATTTCCTTTAAGTCTTTATCTTCTGTAACTGCCGCTCTTTGTTCATAGAACATAACCGCTTCAATTTCTTCCATAAGTGTCTTAATCGCTCTTGATTTATTCCTGGTTCCTTCATCTAATAGTGACTCATTTTCGCTCCAATGATCTGCCATATATATTTCCTCCTTTTACTTTTAAAATATTTCTAACTTTATAATCATTCTAAATTATTATGTAATAAATGTCAATCACTATTTAAAAAAGAAAGCAAAGAGTTTATGTTTTCTCTTTGCTTCCTTTTATATGAACTAATTAAATTTATAAAATGTACTCCCACTTTTAACTAGTTAGAGAACAATTGTGTACAATATACTGTTCCATTACTATCTTTATAAACACCAATACCAATTTGATTAAAGTTGCTATTCATAATATTAGCTCTATGTCCAGGAGAGTTCATCCATCCTTCTACTACTGCTTCCGGAGTATTATAACCATAAGCAAGGTTTTCACCGGCTGTACGTACACTTATACCATATTCATTTAATACAGTTGACCATTGAGTACCGTTTGGTCTTGTATGAGAGAATTGAGTTTTTATTTCTTGAGCTCTTTTATTTGCTGGAGCTGTTAAAGCAGAGGACATTGTAAGTTCATGTAATCCACCTTTTACACGTTCCGCATTCACTAACTTTAATACCTGACTTGCAAAACTGCTGTCATATTGATTAGAAGATTCATTAGGTGTTTCGGTTTTTGGTACTTCTGTTTTTGGTGTTTCGGTTTTCGGTGTTTCAGTTTTAGGTGTTTCGGTTTTTGGTGTTTCAGTTTTAGGTGTTTCGGTTTTTGGTGTTTCAGTTTTTGGAGGGGTTGTTGTTTCTTTTTTATCTGTATTGGTATTTTTCTCTGGCTTTGTTACTGCAACTTCCTTATTGGATATAGGGCTTATTACCTTTTTACCATTTACAATTGCATAAGCTTTTGCTGTATAGCAATAGGATGAATCTGATTCTAAGTTCTTGTCTGTAAAATCACCTGACTTAGTGTCTCCTACATATTCAAAAACTCCATCTTTTGAAGATGCGCGATAGATGGAATATCCATCTACTCCTTCTTCTTTGTTAATGTCTAATTGAATAGAAGAATCTGTACTTTTAACAGCCTCCAGTGACGGTGTGCATTTTGATATTGCATCCTTGGCTAACTCTATATTAATATTTTTGGCATTCTTATTTAATAATTCATTAATATTTATATTAGAGTTAGTATTTGCATTTCCTCCAAATAAACCTGCAATTTGTAAGCTTAATAAAGATGTTACAATGATACCTTTCATGTGTTGCCTCCTTTAAATAATTATTAAATGTTGCTCCCTAAGGTTAACATAGCACTACCCCCTAAGCAACAGTTATTAAATGGGAAATTTGACACATTCTTGACACAAACCCAAATTTATTCCAGTTAAGCTGTAACATGTATATTATTGGAACATTAATAAAACCCAGATAAACCAAGGGTTTTAGGAATTAAATAAGAAAACAGAAGCAACCAGGGCATTTCATAAAAATGGAAATCAATTTGTTACAAAATTTTTAAATATATTTCAATATTATTAAATAATTATGTAACATTTAGCATCCACTGCAATTATTTTTCTTAAAAAGTACCAGACCTGGAAACACACTTTCATACCTTGCAATTTTATTTTTACTCCCATATAATTGAAAAAACGAAGACGGAATTATCTTCGTTTTTTCACTACTATTATTCTGCTTTATTTCGTAGTACTTCCAAAGCCACCATTTCTTTTTTCCATTACCTCGTCATCATATGTAATTCCATACTCAACAAATATTCCTTGCATAAAGCCTGTACCTGACTCTACCACAGCAGTTTTGCTCTCATTGGAATCATTGGTGATTTTTGCGAACATATGACCTTCATTATCGGAATAAAAATAATCACTATCTATAATACCAACTGTATTATTCAATTGCAGGCGATATTTAAACCCTAATCCGCTTCGCGGATAACATTTTAGTACCCAGCCATCCTCTATTTCAACCCGAATTCCCGTAGGAATCTTAATAGTTTCTCCAGGTGCCAAAGTAAAAGTTATTGGACTATAGAAATCATATCCTGCGGAGCCAGCAGTTGCCCTTTGGGGCAATCTTATCTGTTCATATACCTCTTTGGCTTTTTGTTCATTGGAATCAGAAAAGGTATCTGACCAATCCTTTGTAAATTGTTCCAAGCTTACTTTATGAAATTTTGCAATTCGCTTCATTATTTACCTCTTATCTATGTTTCTATTAAATCTTCTTCTTTTTTTAATTTTATGGAGTTCATTTTTGAGTTTTACTAATGGAAGGCTTACTTTCCATTGGTGAAGATCACTCTCCTTCACATTTCTTTCCTGCTTTTTAAACTATTTCTTTCTTCTATATTATCTTAAATTAGCATGCCCAATAATTCCTTAGCCGCTGTTGATATTGGATTTTTATCACTGGTTATGATACAGAAATTTCTATTTGGGATTTCCTTCTTAAATTTTAATTCAAATAATTCCCCGCTATCGATATATTTTTCAGCAAAATTTCTTACAACGGAGCCAATACCAAAATTTCTTAACGTAAACTGAACTATAATATCACTGGTTGCCAATTCAAATTCAGGTTCTAAAACTACTCCGTTGTCCTTTAGATAATCATCAATGTAAGCTCTTGTACTTGTATTTTTCTCCAAGCATATAATGGGAAGTTGTTCTAGATCTTTATAATCCAGTTCCTTATCCCTAAGATCTTTAAAACCCATTCCTCCAACAAAGACATCCTTAATGGGCTGAACCTCTTTTATGTTTACTTCCGGTTTTGCCTGAAAAGGCACACTTACAACACCAAAATCAATCTTACCCTCATATAGATATTCCAAAGTTTCAGGGGTAGGACCATTGGTTACCGTTACTTTAATTTTGGGGTGTTTCATATGAAATTCTTCCAAAAATTTCAGCAAATAGAATTGTAGAGTCATATCACTGGCTCCAATTCTGATTTCCCCGTTCTCTAAATCCAGCATCTTCTTAAATTTCGTTTCACCTAGTATTATAGTTTCATAACCACGTGAAATATAAGAGAATAATACTTCTCCTTCCGGGGTAAGTTTTACTCCTTTTTGGGTACGGATGTAAAGACTGCTGCCTAACACATTCTCCAGCAGTTTAATCGCCTGACTGACAGCAGGCTGAGAGATACACAATTCTTCTGCCGCAGCCGTAAAGCTGCCGCATTTGGTTACGTAATAGAATATCTTATAGTATTCCAGATTCACATTCATGTATCTCTCTCCTTAGATCTTTCTTTTAAATATTGTATTTTTCCAGCCCCTGACTTAATTATTTCTTTTCTAAAATATCATCATACTCTTTATTCTTATCAAACCATCCTACTGCATAAGGACAGGTAAGAATTACCTTCTTGTTTTCTTTTCTTAATTTTTCTGCTGCTTCTTTCATTAATTTACCGGCAATTCCTTGCCCTCTTAATGATTCATCTACAAATGTATGATTGATGTCTACAACCCCATCCTTCACCTCAGGAAAAGTTACCTCGGCAATAGTCCTCCCCTGCTCATTATCCATATAAATACGATTACTTTCATGTTTAAATTCCATAGAATTACCTCCTATTACTGCTTTTTATTATTCTTTCCCTTGTTATTCAGAACTTTATATCCTTTTTTTAACACCTGTGTCTTTATATAATGAAAAGTAGCATCTTCCCCCCGCTCCTTTAACATTCTAAGCAATTTGTACAGCAGATTTTTCGTATCCTCATGAATTAAATAGTGTTCTTTTGACGATTCAAAATATGCCAAAGGATCACCGTCTCTATATTTTTCTTTATTATAATTTTTACTGGCTGCTAAACGGTCACAAAACATTTCAACTACATATTTAACAGGCATTCTGGTACCTGTCATGGGTTTATCCGGTTCCAGACTATAGTCGATCCAATACTCCAAGTGATGTTTGTTCTTTCCTTTATGATGTAACCAGGCAGAACTATAGCCCTTATCAAACCGCTCGGCATTATTGGGGCTTTGATTTCCTTGAAAGTATTTAGCACCAACTAAAAATTCAACGGGAGAATATTTAGATAAATCATGAAGAATTCCTTGTTTATATAAACCTGCTCGAAAACAATATTTCATAACTAACCATTTATGATGATTAATGGTTCTTAAATGCTGTATCCATTTCATTTACACCTCTCCAATTCGTGACCTCTTAAGTTCATACCCTCAATAAATAGTATTTTAACATAATATCACAATCAATACAATTGTCAGGGAAAAAACAAGATGATATACAAAATTTTCCACCTAAAGAATTTCAAATAAATTGTCATCCTAAACACTCCAATCTGTTTATAAGCCGAATTACAAAAGAAGGTCCTAAAAACTTAAAGTTCCAGGACTCTTCATTCAAGCCTAAAATTTTGTGTTCAGAATGACAAAGTTATTTTATATACTTAATCAGACTTTTATATCTGCCTTTAAACCTAGTTCCGATTTATTATTATCCAGTATGGGCTGAATTACTTCAATCAGAAATTCTTCCACCTGCTGCTCCGCTCTTCCTGTGTATTTTGTTGGATCCATGGCCTTTTGCAATTCCTCCAAAGTCAGGTTAAAAGAAGTATCCGCCGCAATGAGTTCAAGAAGGTTGTTCTCTAAGCCATTTTCTTTTACATTCTTGCCGGCTTCCATAGACAATACACGAATCCTTTCATGCAGTTCCTGTCTGTCACCGCCGGCTTTTACAGCATCCATCATAATATTCTCTGTTGCCATAAACGGAAGCTCTGCCATAAGGTGTTTACGAATCACCTTGGGATAAACCACCAATCCGTCCACTACATTCATGTATAAATCCAAGATACCATCTACTGCAAGAAAGGCTTCCGGTATACTGATTCTTTTATTGGCAGAATCGTCTAAAGTTCTCTCAAACCATTGGGTAGCAGATGTAATGGCCGGATTTAAGACATCTGCCATTACATAATTAGCCAAAGAAGCAATTCTTTCACTTCTCATAGGATTACGTTTGTAAGCCATGGCAGAGGAACCAATCTGATGTTTTTCAAATGGTTCTTCTATTTCTTTTAAATGCTGTAATAAGCGAATGTCATTAGAGAATTTATGTGCACTGGCTGCAATTCCTGCAAGTACATTTACCACTCTGGTATCCACTTTACGTGAATAAGTCTGGCCGGATACCGGAAAGCACCCTGCAAATCCCATCTTATCCGCAATTAATTGATCCAGTTTCTTAATTCGCTCATGGTCTCCATCAAATAATTCCAGAAAACTTGCCTGGGTACCAGTGGTTCCTTTGGAACCAAGCAAAAGCATATTATCAATAAGATAAGAAATATCATCATAATCCAGTTTTAATTCCATTAGCCATAATGCAGCTCTCTTTCCCACAGTTGTAGGCTGTGCCGGCTGAAAATGAGTAAATGCTAAGGTTGGTAATCCTTTATGCTGATAAGCAAAGTTTGATAGCAAATTCATAACATTAACAAGCTTTTTCTTAATCAGCTTTAACCCTTCTGTCATTAGGATAATATCCGTATTGTCCCCAACATAGCAGGAGGTTGCACCCAAATGAATAATTCCTTTTGCTTTTGGACATTGCACCCCATAAGCATATACATGGGACATAACATCATGACGTACTTCTGCTTCCTTGGCATTTGCCACATCATAATTAATATCATCCTGATGTTTTTTTAATTCTTCAATTTGTTGGTCTGTAATATTTAATCCAAGTTCTTTTTCTGCCTCTGCTAAAGCAATCCATAATCTTCTCCATGTCCTGAATTTTTTATCCGGTGAGAAAATATATTGCATTTCTTTGCTGGCATATCGTTCAGAAAAAGGGCTGATGTATTTATCGTTATTCATGGAATCCTCCTGTTTGTATTTTTAAATGTGTAAGGTAATAATTAAATTATCTCTCAAATTCCCCGCGAATATCCTGCTTCGGCGGTTCAATTGGATAATTTCCCGAAAAACAGGCATCACAATATCCTTCATCTCCCTTAATCAATTCACTTAATCGATCTACACTAAGATATCCAAGGGAGTCAGCTCCAATAATTTCACGTATTTGTTCCACCGTATTATTATAAGCAATTAACTGGTCACCGGAAGGTACATCCGTTCCAAAGTAACATGGATACAAGAAGGGGGGTGAACTGATTCTTACATGAACTTCTGTAGCTCCGGCATTCTTAAGCATTCTCACGATTCTTTCGCTGGTAGTACCTCTAACAATAGAATCATCA
Organism: Anaerocolumna aminovalerica; assembly: GCF_900115365.1. Classification (GTDB taxonomy): domain Bacteria; phylum Bacillota; class Clostridia; order Lachnospirales; family Lachnospiraceae; genus Anaerocolumna; species Anaerocolumna aminovalerica. The sequence goes on along the minus strand of NZ_FOWD01000007.1, from coordinate 115,550 downwards.
ATCATAATTACCCGTTTTCCTTTTACTACATCAGTTAACACATTTAATTTAATCCGAACACTGGATTCTCTCATAGCTTGCTTTGGTTTAATAAAGGTTCGGCCTACGTAACTGTTCTTTACAAATGCGGTTGCATATTGGATACCTGATTCAAAGGAATATCCCATAGCTGCCGCATTACCGGAGTCCGGCACTCCAACAACCAGATCCGCTTCTACCGGATGAATTTGCGCTAATAACCTTCCGGCCATAATTCTGGAATTATATACACTAACATTGTCTACATGACTGTCCGGCCTTGCAAAATAAATATACTCAAATATACATTTTGCTTTCTTAGACTGTACTAAAGAAGTGTCAGAATGGATACCCTCTTCATCTATCATAACCACTTCCCCCGGCTCCACATCCCTAATGAATTCTGCATCCACCCCATCCAAAGCACAACTTTCCGAGGCCAGAACATAACAATTGTCCTTTTTTCCAATACACAATGGTTTAAATCCAAAAGGATCTCTGGCACCAATTAATTTTTTTGCACTCATGATTACAAGGGAATAGGCTCCCCTTAGTTTTTCCATAGTTTTTCTAATGGCTTCTTCTAAACTAACTGCCTTTAGCCGTTCTCTGGCAATCAGATAGGCAATCACTTCAGAATCAATAGTGGTTTGAAAGATAGCACCGGTATAAGCCAGTTCATCTTTTAATTCCAACGCATTTACCAGATTCCCATTATGGGCCAGGGCTAACGTTCCTTTAACATAATTTAGAACCAAAGGCTGGGTATTTTCAGGAGTACTGCCTCCGGCAGTAGAATATCTTACATGTCCTACCCCTATGTTACCGGATAGCTTTTCAAAACTATCCGGGGTAAATACTTCATTCACCAGTCCCATGCCCTTTATGGATTTAACTTTACCGCCTGAACCTTTCGTATCACTTACCGCAATGCCACAACTTTCCTGTCCTCTGTGCTGCAAAGCAAATAGTCCATAATAAATGGAAGAGGCAACATCATTTCCGTCAAAATCATAGATGCCGAACACACCGCATTCTTCGTGAATTCCTTCGGTAATATAGGCACTTTCTATATCATTCTTCATACTGTCCCTTTCTAAACAATCTGTCTATAAACCTAAACGTTTGAATACTTCATTATAAGCACCTTCTACATTACCTAAATCCCTTCTAAAACGGTCTTTGTCCAGTTTTTCGTGAGTGTTAATATCCCATAGTCTGCAAGTATCGGGAGAGATTTCATCCGCTAAGATAATTTCATCCTTATGTCTCCCAAATTCTATTTTAAAATCAACTAATTCAATTCCGCATTCCGCAAAATATTTCTTTAATACTTCATTTACTTTAAAAGCCATTTCTGAAATTCTTTCAATTTCTTCTCTTGTTGCTACTCCAATGGCAATGGCATAATAATCATTAATCATTGGATCCCCTAAATCATCATCTTTATAACTAAACTCCAAGGTAGGTATAAGAAGTTTTCTTCCCTCCTCTATTCCTAGTTTTTTAGCAAAACTTCCTGCTGAAAAATTACGGATAATAACTTCTAAAGGTATAATTTCTACTTTCTTTACAGCAGTCTCTCTTTCGCTTAACTCTTCAATAAAATGTGTGGGAACTCCTTCCTTCTCAAGGACCTGAAATAAGTGATTTGACATTCTATTATTGATAACACCTTTTCCTACAATGGTACCCTTTTTCAAACCATTAAATGCAGTTGCATCATCTTTATAGTCCACAACATAAACATCTTCAACATCTGTTTTAAATACTTTCTTGGCTTTTCCTTCGTATAGCATGTCTAATTTTTTCATAATTACACCCATTGCATCCCACATCTTGGCAGTTGCAATTTTCCTTTCTTAATTATTCTTTCAAGTAAATGGCATATGAAAAGTCTTTTAAGTTCTCATTATAAATGTATATCAATTTATTCAATTATATTATAACTGACTGTTTCATTTAAGCAACGGGTTTACTTATTATTATTTTTCATCTATATTATAATCATTTATTATAGTAGACATTAATCGAAGAAACTTTTGTTCCTGCAGTATAACTCTACATAGGATTGTGCGGCTAAATCTTGTTCACTACACCCTGCTGCATTTTAATTCTGTCTGCTTCTTTTAACGATTTCCTTTAGCTCATCTACACTAAAATGATAATGGTTATTACAAAAGTGGCAATTTACTTCTATAGGTTCATTGTCATCTATCATTTCCTGAATATCCGTCTTGCCTATACTTACAATGGCTTTTTCTACTCTTTCCTTGGTACAATTGCAGAAGAACTGAGTATTTACCTTATCTAAGATTTCAAGTCCAAAATCCCCTAATATGTGTTCCAGTATTATCTCAGGTGTTTCATGTTTATCCAGAAGTGCGGTAATAGAATCAATTTCACTTATTTTTTTCTCTAACTGTTCAATAATAGCTTCATCAGCAAATGGCAATAACTGAATAATAAATCCTCCTGCCTGTTTTACTGTATTATCTTTGTTCATTAATACACCTAAAGCTACACAGGACGGTACCTGCTCTGAGGTTGCATAATAATAAGTTATGTCTTCCGCTATTTCTCCCGAAACCAATTCTGTTTGTCCCACATAGGGTTCTTTTAATCCCATGTCTTTAATTACATTTAAAATACCTGATTGAACGGCTCCTCCTACATCCAATTTACCTTTTGGACTAGGTGGAAGCATCACATCGGGATTGTAGACATAGCCTTTCACATTTGCTTTTGCATCTGCGGTAACCGTAAGACCCTTTATTGGACCGTTACAAGTAATTTGGAGGGTAAGCAGGTCATCCTCTCCCTTCATCATACTGCCCATCATGGAACCGGCGGTGAGTAATCTTCCCAATGCAGCCGTAGCAATTGGGCTTGTATTATGAATACTTTTTGCATATTCCACCAAATCTCTTGTAGTAGCTGCGAATGCCCGAATCTGCCCATCTGCAGCTGTTGCTCTGACTATATAATCTGACATAATGTTCTCCTTAATATTTAACTTTTATAATCTGCTATTTTTTATTATGTTGTATTTTACGTCCTACTTAATTTTTATTATATCTATTTTATATTATCTTATAATTGTATTTTATTTTGAATTGTATGTTATTTCGTATTGTAATTTATTATGCACTTTTTCTTACATCTTTTTTGTATGAAAAATATTTACTCATATATTTTTTAATCTATATCAGATTTTAAATATATAACTTATTCTCCTGATGCTTTTCTCTGGCAACAAAATAAACTCTTTCGCTTTTTTCGTCAGGGGGATTATGAGTAAAGGCATCATATACCGTTACAAATTCCATACCCGCCTTTTCGATTAACCGGATAACCGTATCTATGGTATATGCCTTCTGATAGTGAAGCTCTTCATATTTTTCATATAAGCTTACGGAAGAATCCTTGTTTTTTTCATGACCTTCATTTAAAGCTTCTTTCTTATCTGCCTCCACTTCATCTTCAACCTCTTCATCCACTTTCACAAAGATAGTAACATCATATTCATTGATCATTTTATCTTCATAATAGTAGTTGTCCCATATAAAACTACAGTCTTCTCTGTTTTCTGCTATGGTATTATCCCCTAATATATCTTTGTATTTATACACAGTATTCATATCAAAGATAAAGATTCCTCCACCATCCAAATAATTGTTAACCAATTGAAATACTTTAAGAAGGTCTTCTTCCGATGTAATATAGTTCATACTGTCACAAATACTGACAACAGCAGAAACAGTCCCATACAGTTCAAATTCACGCATATCCTGTTGTAAGTAAAGGATATTGCTTCTTTCCGGCAGTTCATTTCCTTCTATGAAATCTTCAGAACAGTCAAAATCCCGGTTATATTCTATTTCTCTGGCTATTTCTAACATTTCTTCTGATATATCAACACCAATCATATCAAAACCTTTTGCTGCCAGTCTTCTTGTAATGGAGCCTGTCCCACAACCTAGTTCCAAGACCAGACCGGAATGGAGTCCATATTCCTTTAATAATCCAACCAGATAATTTGTCCACTCATCGTAGGGTACATTATCCATAAATATATCATAAACCTGTGCAAATCCAGTATATGCCTGCATAGTAACCTCAATTCCGGCACTTTAGCGCCATTTAATAAAGAAGCAAGTTTGTAATCCGGTACAAATTGCCGGTTAACCTAAGTTCTCTTCCATCTTTCTTTTTATTGCCTGCTCAACTGATGAATCTTTTGAAGCACTTTCTTATACTCCATGGAGCCTCCAAATAAATCCAAAGCACTTCCAATGGTAACATCAAGTTGTCCTTTACCCAGCTTGTACAAAGTTTCCAAATCCCCAAAGCTGCCCACTCCTCCTGCATAAGTAATGGGAATCCCTTTCCAGCCACCAAGTAAAGCAACTAATTCGGTTTCAATACCTGTGGATTTTCCTTCCACATCTACTGCATGAATCAAAAATTCATCGCAATACCCGGCCAATTCATTCAGTGTTTCCTTATTGACCTTAACCTGGGTAAATTTCTGCCAACGGTCTGTTACAATATAATAAGACCCATCTTTTTTTCTACAGCTTAAATCCAGAACCAATTTTTCTTTTCCTACAGCCTGAACCAGTTTGTCCAAATTCTCATAATAAATCTTTCCATCTTTAAATACAAAGGAAGTGACAATAACATGAGAGGCTCCCATATTCAGGAAACCGGCAGCATTCTCATGGGTAATCCCTCCTCCTATCTGAAAACCTCCCGGATATTCTTCCAAAGCCTTTCTTGCCTGAATACAATCCTCTTCGTAATAAGTGGTATTACTGGGATTTAACAGAATTATATGTCCGCCTTTTAAGTGTTCCTTTTTATATAAAGCTGCGTAATAGTCGGCCTCCTGCTGGGACACAAAGTTCTCTTTCACCTGATTGTCTTTATCCAGCAGGCTGCCTCCTATTATTTGTTTCACCTTTCCGTTATGAATATCAATACAAGGTCTGAATTTCATTTCCGACTCCAATCTAATGCTTTTCCTTGCAGACAGTATTTTTATCTGCTTTCGTGGAAATAATAACATAATTCAAATAAAACCGCAAGAGTATTGGTAGTGCTGGCGATGCTTGAACCTCTAACCACCGCTAATCTATTTCAGTGGTATTGATTCCTTCATCAATGACTTCCTGGAACACTTCTGAGGCTATTGATTCCATATCCGGATAAAGTGCCAGTCTTGTTATTCCATAGTGTCTTAACTGGGTTTGAATTTTATCTATACTTTCGTGGTCAATAATTATTTTAGTCAGGTACTTATCCGAATCTTCAAACTTATTCAATGCAAGAAGTGCTTTCACTCTTGGAAATACGGTAAATGTGCCTCTTTGGGCTACAATTCTGGTAGTATTTAATGGCCCGATGGCTGCTGCAGGCTTTAACGTATTTAGTATATCACTTTCCGGTCCAAAAAACAGGTTAAAGGAGGGCTCTTCTACACTGGGAATATACCCGGGTTTTAAAAAACTGTGAAAAGAAAAACTTTCGTTCAATTTTACCGGATTCAGGAGCCAAACAGCTGCATCCACTCCCGGTGTTAAACTGGGATCCTCAGGGTTTGTTGCAAAAAATAAACCGGTTAGGGCATCTCTGCTCCAATCCAATATTCTGGCAGGCAGCCCATAGTGTCTTAATATAAAAAGCCAGTTCCAATAAGCATTTACATCATCATTTAAAGGAAATTTAGGAAGCTTTTCTACGTAGGCTATGGCAGAGGATTTAAATTTAGAAAGAAAAGCAGTTTCAAATAATGGGTTTAGCTGTAACCCATTTCTCTTTCTTGTAATGGTAGGCAGCAAATCAAAGGATTCCTGGGCATGGCCCCGATACCATAATTGACAATTACTTCCTTGATTAATATTACATAAGGTAGTAAATATTATATCTACCGCCTCCAGATATTCAGCCACAGATTTTACACGTATCACTTCCTTAATATTATTGGTTTGATTCTGGTCGCATATATTTTGTCCTTCCATTTTTAAAGCTTCTGATGTGCTTTTTGTTTTTTTCCCTTCAGAATCCATGTTTTCCATATGCATGGCATCTGTCATATCCTATCCCCTTTCTAACAACTTTGACAAGAGCATTGTCTATACTAAACCCGATTATAAGTCTCCAAAAAACCCAGCAGAAAAACAAAGGGAAGTTACATACTTGGAAATATGGGTTTTGGCTGATTTCTTGGAAAGGTTAAATAAGGATTAGTATTATAGATATAGTATGAAAAAAAACAAAAAAAGTGTCGTTTTTTGCAACATTGCCAAATTTTGTATTTAAATGTAACTTGCCATACTTTTGACACCTTAATCATTTGTATGTTAAAATATATATATATTAAGAATAAAGGAAAGAATACCATGATAACCGGAAGTAAAGAATTAATTCGTGACATAAATACCACTTTAGTATTAGAAACCATCTTTGGTTCCAGATATATTTCAAGAGCAGCCATTGCCAAAAAATTAGGGCTGACTAAAGCAACTATAACTAATATTGTCCAGGATTTGATACAGAAAAAACTAGTTCTGGAGAATGGATGTGATGACACTTTAGTTGGAAGAAAGCCAATCCTGCTAAGCTTAAATAAGGATGCAGGATATGTCATCAGCATAGACATAGGAATCGAAACCATTTCTGCAATTATGACGGATTTAATAGGAGAGAAAAAAAGCTTAAGGCAAATAAAAACTCCGGGTAAGAAAGAAGACATTACCCCTGTTTTAATACAATTAATCGAAGATATGGAGCCGGATATAAAAGCTCTTCCTTATGGATTAATCGGAATTACTTTAGGAATTCACGGTGTTATACAGAATAATACTATACAGTTTACACCTCATTATAACTTGGAAAATGTAGATTTGGCCGGAGCAATTGAAGAACATTTTCAAACGCCTGTTATTTTAGAAAATGTAGCAAATCTTTCTGTTCTAGGAGAAAAAGCATTTCTATACAACTATGAAAATATGAGCAGTATAATGATATACTCCGGTATTGGTATGGGGGTTATTATCAATCAAAACTTGTATACCGGAAGCCTTGGCCATGCTGGAGAAATCGGTCACACCATTGTAGAAGTAGATGGCAGGGAATGTCCTTGCGGAAATCATGGATGTCTGGAACAATATCTTTCCGAACAGTCTCTTCTAAAGGAATTTGCCAGAGAAAAAAACATGGAACAGGTTAGTTTTGAACAATTTTTATCCCTGTATAACAATGGCGATGAAGTTGCAATGAAAACTGCAGATACCTTTACAAAATATATGGCAGTATGCGTCAATAATATTATAAATGCCTTTAATTCCGATATTGTTATTATCAACAGTTCCTTTACCACTTATTTACCTCAACTGATTGATCAGATAAAGGAAAGGCTAAATAAGAACATAAAAAGTAAATTAAACCTTGTCCCCTCTACACTTGGAATTTCAGCTGTTTTACTTGGTGGAATCTGCATTTCAATTAAGAACTTCCTGAATATTAACGATATTAATTATACCAGTTACGAATATTATAAAACGCCAAAAAGATATCCTTCAAAATAAATATTCGCTTATTAATAGAATTAAATTATCTTTTATTAAATTCTCTTATTCATAAGAATATATCTTTGGAGCTTATTTCCTTGGATATATTCTTTTTGTATTTTTTTACTCTTACGTGGTATTATATTTTATCCTCTAAATGATTTCCTTTTAATTCATTTGTACTTCTCATAATGGTTAATGCCTGTTTGATTATTTGAATGTTTATTTTGCTGTATTCACCGCCAAATTCCCCGTCGGTTGACCAGGGAACAGGTTCTTTCGATACCATTTGTATATCTTTTACAGGAAAATAGTAGATATGATCACTGTTTAATTTACCTGTTAATAAATCGTTTATTATACTTTGAAACTCCAGTACATTTTGTGGTGTTTTAATAAAGATGCCCTCAAAAATACCGTCATCTAACAATACATCTTTTCCGGTAATGCCTTTAAAACCTCCTACGGAAGTGGAACTAGTTACCATTCCAAAGATAAAATTATCTTCGATACAGATATCACCGCAGGTAATTTCCATACTATAAGACTTCCAATTAGGCAGTCTTTTAACACCTTCTAAAATATAAGCAAGGCGGCCTAATAGATTCTTGGTTGTTTGTGGTGTTTCATAAGAAGCGTCGGTAAAAAGCCCAAAGGCAGCGGTATATGTAAAGTATTTCCCATTGATAACTCCAACGTCAAAGGGAAATTCTTTTCCTTTAATAGCCACTTTTGCAGCTTTCAGCATATGTTTAGGCAAAGACAGGGTATAAGCAAAATCATTGGTAGTTCCGGAAGGGATGTATCCTACGGGAATATTTACATTACTATTCATAAGACCGCAGATTACTTCATTTAAAGTTCCATCGCCCCCGGAGCATACAATTTGGTCATACTCTTCTTTTTCAAGGCATTCTTCTACTATTTTTGTACCGCTTTCTTTTTTTAAGGTGGTATAAACAGTTACTTCATAATCATGCTTTACAAACAATTCGATGATATCAGATAACCAACTCTTTATCTTACCTTTACCTGCATGGGGATTATAGATAAATAATAATTTTTTTTTCATGATTTATTTAAATCACCCTTTCCTGTCTGTTTTTTTCTCTTTGTCATTATTCCGCCAATACGGCCTGTTTCTTTTGCTGATAAAGATTTCCATCCATCTTTCATAACTTTATCAAAAAGTCCAAGTTCTGCTGCGATTTCATATTTTAATCGTTCGTCCGGTTTTAATTCACTTAAAACAAATTTTTCCGGGTCTAATTTCTTCTTACTCATAATATGCCGCTTCCTTCTTAAATATTAACATATTATGGCTCTTCTGCACAACCATATTTTTAATCTGATTGTGTAAAAATTACCACAAATATGCTATATAAAGTGTAGCCTTGTTATATTTATTTCATACCTTTATGAGTAAACTTTTGTTAGGTGGTTCTGATTCCCTTCCCCAATGCAAAGGAATATATCATTCTCTCACCAACGCATATTCCGGTGAGTTGTTCTAAGGCTTTCTGATAATAATCCATTTGAACCTTATATCTTTTTCTTAATATTTCTTCCCCATGTTCTTTATCCACATCATCTGTTTTATAATCTAATAAAATCCACTGGTCTCCTTCTTTAAAATACACATCAATAACACCTTGGACTAGTATTAATTCTTCACTGTGGAAACTTTTATTGATCTCATTTGCTTTTATACCCATAACAAATTGACGTTCTTTATAAAGTCTTCCATCCTTCATGGCATTTCGCATTCTCTCTGCCGTATTACTTTCTACAAATGTACATAGCTTATCTTTATCTAATAATTCCAGCTCTTTTTCACTGATTTTACCTGCAAGAACCAGCCTGGAAAGGCATCTTTCCACATCTTCCAAAGTATAAGTTTCTAAAAGATTCATGTTTTCTAATACACTGTGATAGATTGTACCAATTCCGGCTTTGGTGGGCTTTTCTGACTGCTTAATAAAGTTTGGAACCGGTACCTGTACCTCATCCATAGACCGTTCTATTCCTTTTAACGGCATTCCCAGTTCCTCTGCTTCCATTTGCCCAAGGCGCTTTAATTCTGATACGGTAAGTTTCGTATGAATGTTGGTTTCCGCCTCATAAGGGTATTGATACTCCATCAATGACTGAATTTCATTCCATATGCTCTCGTTATAAATCAGATGGTTATTCCAGTGTAGGAGTTGGTCTTTATTCACCTTTTTAAAGATTTGTTCTCCCAATTCTTCCCTGGCTAATTCCTCATAAGTAACTTCCTTTACTATTATTTCTATGTTGGCATTATATAATGGATTACTTTTATCCTGAAAGACCCCATAGTCTTTTAGTATGTCTTCAAATCCTTTATACCGCATGGCAGCTGGAACAATCCAGTCAAGATAGTTACCTGCCGTACTTAGCTGATAAAATAAAAGCTGCTTTTCTTTCTGCTTACAAATGGAACTCCACTTCTTCAGCTTATCTTCTAACTTTTTCACACCACCGGTGATGATTAATTTTTCCTTGGCTCTGGTAAGTGCAACATATAGAACTCTCAGTTCTTCTCCTAAGTTTTCCAGCACCAGTTCCTTCTGTATCACTTTCTTCACTAATGTAGGTGCTTTTATTCTGAGTTTATGATTCACATAATCCGGTCCTAAACCTAAGTCAGGATGAATTAGTAACTTACCCCTGGAATCCTGGTTATTAAAGACCTTTCCTGTACCTGCCACAAAAACAACCGGAAACTCCAGACCCTTACTTTTGTGAATACTCATAATCTTAACCGTATTATCATTCTCTCCTGCAATGGTGGCTTCTCCAAAATCAATATCATATTTATGAAGTTTTTCAATATACCGGACAAAATGAAATAATCCGGAATAGCTGGTGTTTTCAAATTGAACCGCCCTTTGAACCAACATATCTATATTGGCTTTCCGCTTTTCTCCTCCCGGCATTGCAGCTGCAAAATGATAATAACCGGTATCATCCAGTACTTTTAAAATAAGCTGATGAATGGATAAGAAACAAACCATATTACGGAACTTATCCAGCTGATGAAGGAAGTTTCTTAATTTATCTGCTAAAATTTTTTCTTTATCATGGTTATCATCTTTATGTTGTTCATTGTAAGATAGGTTGCCAGTTTGATTATTGGAATAATTATCATATCGATTTTCGGTTCTAATGTGGTCATTATAATAAATTTTGTCGTCAGCTTGATTGTCAGTATAGCTAGATAATTGGCTGTCGACTTGATTCCCATGTAATTGTTTCAGACTTTCTTTAACATCAGCTATACCGCCTGTTAAATCTGAACTAATCTGGTTTTTATCAATATTTTTATCATTTAATAAATTACTTTTTCTTAGATAACCCCCATTCTTTTCCTCACTGTCCAATTCATTATCTTCCGATTTATCATTTCTTAATTGATTTTCTCTTAGATTACTTTGTACAATACATTTAGAACTGCCCATATGTTCTATTTTAGATTCTATTACTTCATTTTTATGTATAATACAACTTTCTTCTTCCTGTTTTTTTACATTATCCGCTTCTACAGCATTAGATGGCATGTCTTCATCCATATCTTCTATGATGGTATGATCCTTTACATAATCTACTACGGCTTCATACATAGATTTTTCCCTGTGAGGTATTCGTATCTCTGCTAATTCATTGCTGTTTAATCCAACCACAGGTGAACGGAGAACGGAGGTAAAAGGTATATCCTGTCTTGGATTATCTATAATTTTCAATAGATTTAAAATAGTACGTATCTCTGTGGTAGAAAAATACCCTGATCCCGTATCTGTGTGAGCAGGAATATCCTCTGCTCCTAAGGTATCTGCAAAGACTTCCGACCAGTTGCTCATGGTTCTGAGTAATATAACAATATCCCTATACTGTGCAGGACGAAATGTATTACCATCCTTGATAACCATTCCTGTTTCCGGATTGATTAACTCTTTAATCCGTCTGGCAATGGCTTTTGCTTCAATTTCCTTTGCAGTATATTCCTCTTCCTCTTCACTGGCCTCTTCATCCGCAGAAGGAATTGCAAAATTTCCTTCTTCATCCTCCTTTTCTTCATTTGGTTCTATTTTTACCAGCATAAGCTCAGTATCCTTTGGAATTCCCTTTTCTTCCGTTCCAAAATCAGCTCCCGGATACAAAGCTACCTTATCATCATATTCAATGTTACCCAGTTTCTTCGTCATAATCTGCTCAAACAGGAAATTTATGCTGTTTAAAACCACTTCTCTGCTTCGGAAGTTCTTATGAAGGTCAATTCGTTGATAGAGATTATCTTCTGTGCTATATTCCATATACTTTTCCATAAATAATTCCGGCCTAGCCAGCCTAAATTTATAGATACTCTGCTTTACATCACCAACCATAAATAGATTCGGTCTTCCAATCCGTTCTTTTGAAATACTGTTTAGAATCTTTTCCTGAACGAAGTTACTATCCTGATACTCATCAATTAATATCTCTTCATAATATTCACTTAACTCATCTGCTGCAAGAGATGGTTTTTCTATGCCATTTTCCTTATGAACCAGTATATTCAGTGCAAAATGTTCCAGGTCATTAAAATCCACCAAGTTCTTATCTGATTTTTTATCAGCAAATGCAGCCGCAAAATCCTTGGTCAAATTAATTAATACTTCTACCTGCCGGCTCATTGCCTGAAGGTCTGCAAGCATTTCCTCCGGGGACTGAAAGTAATAATTCTTTTTCAGGTCATTGATTACCTTCTTAATGTCATCCCTGATGGACTTTACCTGACTCTTCTTTTCATCACTTACCCCTTCTTCCTTTTTACCGGAAAGCCTTGCAAATTTAAAGTCTGAAAGAGCAGCACCACATTCCTCATAATCTTCAAGCTTTATTAATGCCTCCAATAATTCCATATCACTTTGCAGTGCAGTAGTATAAGCCCTTGGGCCATCGCTCTCATTACATATATTTAAAGCTTCCCTGCATCTTTCCAGCATATCCTTTACCATGGAATTGATATTATGGAGCAATGCCTTCATCCAGTCAGATTTTTTCATATCTTCTACGGAACTAAGGTTAAATGTGCTCTTCTTCTCCTCCAACCACTCATCAGGCCAAGGATAACTCATGGAGAAATGATATAATTTTAAAACCAATTCTTCGATTTCATCATCGGATTTTCCTGCTGAAAAACTTTCTATAAAATCCAGGAAGTCTTCCCCTCCTTCCTCATAGTAATTCTCTAATAATTCCCCAAGAACATCGGATTTTAACAAAGTAAGTTCTGCTTCATCTGCAATTCGAAAGGAAGGATCCAAATCTATGGTATTAAAATGATTTCGTATAACATTCAGACAGAAACTATGAATGGTAGTGATCTGTGCACTGTGAATTAAGGTCATCTGTTTTTGCAAATGCGAATTCTCAGGCATTTCTTTGATTTTATTATCAATGGCTTTTCCGATTCTTTCACGCATTTCTGCGGCTGCTTTATTGGTAAAGGTAACTATTAACAGCCTGTCTATATCCACAGGATGGTCTCCTTCAGAAATCATGGATATAATACGTTCTACTAACACAGCCGTCTTACCGGAGCCAGCCGCAGCAGAAACTAATATATTACGGTTTCTAAGATCAATTACTTTCTTCTGTTCCTCTGTCCACTTCATTTCCGCCATTCTTGTCCCTCCTTTCTACCATTTCCTCCCATATATCCTCCTTGGATAGGGAATGCAGATTACGGTAACTATTACCTTCGATTCTAATATCAAAACCGCATATACTATTATAAGGACAATAATCACAAGCAGTACGTTTTCCCATCCGGTACGGCTTAATTCCCGTATCACCGTCTAAAATCTTTCGTCCAAATCGGGATACAGTTTCCTTCACAAAATCCTCCATACTTTTTAATTGTGCTAATTCTGCCACGCTGGAGCGTTTTGTAAATAAACCCTCTTTATTTGATTCTACTGGAATAGTATCCGATTTCACCGATGGCATAATTCCACCGTCTTCGGACTTAAAACTATGATCCAAATGTTTCACCACTTCTGTATTGCTGTTTACAATCCCGTTCATCTTAAGCTCTTTCAATATACTTGCCTCTACATAGTCGCTTTTTTCAACAATAGGATCATCAATATTATAATAAAGAATGGCTCCGGGGATAACTTCTTTATCCGGATTCTCCCTTTCCAATAATTCCATGGCGGCATTCAGATAAATTGCCAACTGTAATTGTAAGCCATAGTAAACGGATAAAAGGTCAAATGTGGTATTACCGGACTTATAGTCAATTACCTTAACCATGAGCTTGTCCTTTTCTTCATAAATATCCAGACGGTCAATTCTTCCCTGTAATCGGATCCGTTCTTCCCCTGATAAATCTAAGGTTAAACTATTTAATTGGTTTCGGTCTGAGAAAAACAATTCAAAAGCAGCCGGTTCAAAATCACCTTTTTTTATCTGTTGGCACAATGCCCAAAGAGTCCGCTTGGTAATACGTTCCACTCTCTTAATGATATACTCCAGACGTTTCGAACTGGTTAAGATGGCATTGCCATATCCTTCTGCTGCTTCACGTACACATTCTTCACTCCAGGCATCTCTGATATCATCAGGAATGGTGTGCCAGTTATATTCACTGGCAGATAATTTTCTGGAAAAGCCTTCAATGGCATTATGAAAAATATTCCCCATATCCGGTACAGCCAGACGGTATTCCTGCCTTTCCCTTAGTTCTAATCCAAAACTAATGTAATGGGCAAATGCACATGCTGCAAACTGCTCAAATCTGGTAACACTGCCCATAAGATTGCTTCCGTATAGTTCCTTTGCAATCCGCTTGGATAATCCCATGTCCGTATTTACATAAAATACTGCATCTATCAGATTATGTATGGTTTGCTGATACTCCTCCCTGGAATTATAATAACGGAATAATTCCTTCCAGGTATCGGATACATCTTCATAAGGAAACCGCCTTAATCCATCAATTAAATAATCCAGCCCTCTATCATTACTTATGATCTGTTCTAATTCTTCTGATTCCTCATCTTCGTCAATGGTGAGTTTGGAAAATAACTTCTGGAGCACCCCTATCAGGTAAGAAGGCCTTAATGCCTTGCCATCTTCACTTACTTTACTAAAGGTAACATACAATTTCTCCTGAGGTTTGGTCATGTTCAGATATAAATAAAATTGTTCCGTATATGCAGCCTGTCTCTTAGTAGGAGCCATTTCAATTTCGTGCTCTGCAAGCATTTCTCTTTCTAAATCAGAAAGTATTCCTCCCCCTGTATTACTTTTTGGAATAATACCATCATTAACACCTACAAAAAACAAAGCTTTAATATCTTTTAATCTGGTACGCTCTATGTCACCTATCACTACCTGGTCAAGCCCTGGGGGAATCAGGCCCACCTTTGCTTCTGCTAAGCCAGCCTCTAAGACTTCCGTATATTCCTTTAAAGATAACGTCTCTTCCCCTAACAGTTCTACTAACTTTTCATATAACTCTATAACAATACCATAGATTTGTTGGTATTCCTTTGCAGTCGACAACATATTCTGTTCCTCAAAATACACTCTGTAACTTTCAAGCTTACCTACTGCATCCATTTTTACACCAAATTCATAAAGAGCAGTCGTATATTCCGTCACATTCTTACTACGGTCGGACAGCACTTCATAAAGAGGCATAAGCTCCTCACAAAGCTGTTTCCTTAATTCATTGATCCGGTTTAGTTCCCCTTCTTTTTGCCCGCGATAAGTTCTTGTCCACTGGGTATTCCAACGCTTTCTTCCACGAATCCCCAGAGCAATTACGTAATTTTCGAGAATATCTGCCTCTTCCCGGTCTATACTTCCCATTCCGCACCTTAGATAACGGAATACACTTTCATAGTCAAAATCATTCTTTGCAATATCTAATACGGAACGGATAAATTCCACAAACGGATTAGATAAAATATCTTTTTTCCTGTCTATAAAACAAGGAATGCCCGCCTTTTCAAATTCCTGCTCTGCAATCCTTCCATAGCCTGCAATATCTCCGGTAATTAGGGCAATATCCTGATACCGGTAATCCTCAGTTCTGATTAAATGTTTGATTTCACGGATAACATACCCTATCTCTTTCTTACCGTCACGGGCTGCATGAATACGAATGCTGTCCTGTTCCTTATCATAACTTACATTAGGATATCTGAAAATATTTCGCTCTAAGGCAGCTAAAGGAGGACAATTCAGATAACGGTAGGGTATCTTAGAGGACAGTTCTTCCCCATAGATTGGTTTATCTACTTCAATCTCTTCCTCCTTTGCCATATCCATTAATCTCTTAATTGTTTTCTTACTTAAATGAAACAGCTTAAACTCCTCATCAACTCTACGGATATCTTCTCTTGGATCAATCGTTACCGTAATGAGAACCTTTTTAGCTTTCTTCATTAAAATGGTTAATAGTTTGTACTGAGCCGGAGTAAATCCTGTAAATCCATCCAAACAGATAATACTATTTGCTATTATCTGTGACTGATCTATCACATTACATAAGACATCTAGAATTTCTTCCGCTGTTATGTACTTCTCATTCATATACTCTTTAAAGCCATTATAAATAATAACAATATCATGGAGTTTTGCCCGAAGCATTGGTTTGTTCTTGGCTAACTCCTCCATTTCCTGAAGCTGCTCTACTCCAATGCTGTACTGATAAATTTCAGAAATCAGCGATTTTAATTCATCAATAAAACCCTGCTTTTGAACGTCATGATTGAATAGTTCTAATTCTTTTTTCTTGTTGGCAACAATCTTACGAAGGACCATACTTTTACCGGTGTCCTCGAGAACCGGTACATCATTTCCTCCTACTTCGTCAAATATTCGGTATGCCAGACGGAGGAAACTTAAAATATCTATATTCATAGTACCGCGGTTTGGGTGCATGGAAACAATATCTTTCTGCGTCTGCAGCGTAAACTGTTCCGGTACGATAACCAGATAATTGGTGTCCGGATTATCCATGGATTTTGATATTACTTCTTTATATAATTGATAGGATTTTCCTGCTCCGGAGCTTCCTAGAATCAGCTGCAATGACATCTTCTTTGCCTCCTTACGTTGTACTTTTAAGTTTATGCAAACTTATATCATAAGTAATGTTTACTAATAAATTGTCAAATTTCTTTCTTCTTATTACGATTATACTAACATTTTTTTATAGGAATAACAACTACATATGATTTCCTTTCAGAAGTACTTACATATAATAAAGCCTATATCTTGATTAACTTAGTAGCTAAAGATATAGGCTTCTTATTTTTTATTTTTTCATGCTCTCCAACATTTTTTTAGTCTACTTCCAAAAGGACAAAGTCGTACCAAGCTGGTTTCATATAATATTTCGGCTTTTTCTATTTCGCCCAACTCGTAATAGCATAGGATAAGATTAATTGTATATGCCAGTAATGAACCATTTTTCTCAGATAAATATGAGTGGTCTATCCCTTCCAAGTATTCTTTTGCAGTTTGATAATCACCCAATAGCATATGACCGGCAGCACGATTAACAGCAAGATAACTTACGATTATTGGTTTGTTATTATGTCTCTTCCCATGGTTATCCAGCATTTTTAAATACCGTTCCGGGTCACAATCAGAGTCCAAAGCTTTTCTACGCTTCTTACTAATAATATAACCTACGATATAGTTCATTACCATTAAGATAATAAAAGTAATAAGGAATGACATAATAATATTAACATTAAAATACAACAATATTATCATACTGGCTAATGCAATTATAAAGAATACTATGTATAGCATATTAATCACCACCCGTTTTTATATTACTTCCAGTAGACTTTGCAATTCACAATATTGGCACCTACATCTTTCAGACTATGAACATCCGATGGAGTGCTCCGCTTTGTTCTGCATATAGATAGATTATGTATATTTAATAAATCATAATACTTTGTAATTATAAAGTTCATCACTATAAACTATTTCTATCCACATTTAGTAATGATATCTTTATGATTATCCTCAATAAACTTGTATGCCCTATCTAAAAAATCAGCCATATTTTTTCGTTCTTCAAACAACTTAATAATATACTCCTCTATTGGAATATCATTTAAAGTGTTATCATAAAAAATCTGATACGCTTTTTGTGGATACGGTGCAGCTTCCTGCATCTCCTTTGTATTCAAAGTGGGGTCAACAGCCATTTCTTCTAAGTACCACAATACATCCGGATAGGAAGGCTGTTCTTGCAGCGTATATCCATGCATTGCTTTCCACTTTTCAAATAATATGAAATGATTTATCTCATGTATGGATGCTCGTATAATAACATCTTCCGCTGTCTTATAATGTATCCAATACTCTTTGGTAAGTACATTTCTTGGAAAAACTGCATATAGTCCTAAGTAGCATGTAATATCCTGATATCCTTTTGGCCATTCAACCTCAAACAAATCTAACATTTTAGGAATAATAACAGATGGAAACACTTCAAATTTCCTTAAAAGTTCAGCTTTTCTCTTTTCTATTTCATCAGCATTATTCTCATACTCCTTGTACATCATCCTTAACTGCACTATAAATCTCCTCATTAGTCATTTGATTATTTATAGTTAAAGCTAATTGAGGAAATGCGCGAAATACCCTATCTTTAAATGGCAAAGTCTTATTATTCTCTGAAAAACCATGATATAATAATTCCGCAATTGATTGAGTATTGAATTCTATATCTGATATATTAACTTTAATTTCTGGAATAGCCATATAGCGCCCCCGTAATAAATACATAAAACATCGGTTTAAAATCGTACTAATTTTATAGTAAACTACTGTTTTTAAAACTTTTTAAAATACCACCATGATAGCAAATAAATGTTTCCACATCATACTTCATTAGTTTTACAAATGAAGTATTGGCACTATCCAAGTCTAAAGTAAATTGCGGATTGGCTATAACTAACCGGTCATCCTCTAAAACAGCGGCATCGCCAGTTACCATCGTCTTTTGATTCTTTATATATAAAGAAATGTGACCCGGCGTATGCCCGGGAGTTTCAACGATTTCACACCCTCCACACCAATCCATAATTTCACCGTCCTGTACAAGAATATCCACCTTAACCGGTTTTACCGCTCTTAACATTTCACAAAATGCTTCTCCAAATGCTTTTTCCTCTTCGCTTAAGGTACTTTGCATTGCCTCTGCCTGTTCTAACCTCAAGTTTTTCTTTTCCCCCGTAATATAAGGAGCTTCGATCTTACTTGCAACAATTTTGATATTGGGATATTTTAGTTTAAAATCTGCCAAAGAACCCATATGGTCATGGTCCTGATGAGTTATACATATCTTGGTCAGTTGGTTACAATCCAAACCTTTTTCTTTCATGGCATCTTCTATAACAGGCAGGAACCCTGTATATCCGCAGTCCACCAGTATCATCTCTTTATTGTCTTTTAAAATAACCGGATAAATTATTTCTTCCGTATCTCCAAACTTATACTTTATATTTAATACAATAATATCTTCCATACAATCACCTTTTCACTTTCAACAAATGCCATAAATTCCTATTTACAACATAATACATTATTACCTAAGTCGATGTCAATCACTTCTTTGTAAGGTAATTAAATATTAGTTTACTTTTGAACTAATTTATTGTATAATGTTTTTTATTCGGAAGGAGGTTCTTATGAAAGAAAATATCAATACACTCATTCATTTTTCTTATATTACAAAAACATATCAGCAATTTATTCAAGAATTCATGAAAAATTCTTCTTTTTCACCGAATGAAATGAATTTAATGCTTTTCCTTGCTAATAACAAAGCAGATACTGCTATTGATTTTGTAAAAGAAACCGGTGCTTCAAAGTCACTGTTAACCCGTTCCGCAGACTCTTTGGTAGATCAAGGTTACATAAGAAAAGAACCTGATCAGGGGGATAAACGTTTCACCCATTTAAAGCTTACTGAAAAAGGCGAAGAAATTGCTTCTACCCTTAGAACTTTACGAAGCGATTTTATGAAGAAATTAACAGATAATATATCACAAGAAGAGTTTCTCGCCTTTCAAGAAACCTTAGAAAAGATGAAACAAAATATTTTAAAGTGAAAGGATTGAAATAGTTTTGGAACAAAATTCAAACATGGGTACTGAAAAGATCAGCAAACTAATGCTGCGCTTGTCTCTTCCAACCATCATTGCCCAGGTAATTAACGTTTTATACAATATTGTTGACCGTATGTATGTTGGACATATTCCTGAAGTTGGGGCAAATGCTTTAACGGGTCTAGGAGTCAGTGCACCTTTGATACTAATTGTATCAGCATTTAGTATGTTTGTAGGCGGAGGGGGTGCACCTTTAGCTGCTATTGCCTTAGGTAAAAATGATAAAGAGGAAGCAGAAAAAATATTAGGTACCGGAACCGTTATATTAATCATCCTATCCATAGCCTTAACTATAGGTGTATTTATATTTAAAGAACCTTTGCTTTATCTCTTTGGTGCAAGTGATGTTACTTTTCCCTATGCTAATGAATATACCACTATCTATTTATTGGGCACCCTATTTGTACAGTTCGCATTAGGCCTGAACCTGTTTATCACTTGCCAGGGTAAAACCAAGATTGCCATGTTTTCCGTCTTAATCGGAGCAATAACTAACATTATTTTAGACCCCATCTTAATCTATGGATTTAATATGGGAGTTAGGGGGGCTGCCATAGCCACGGTATTTTCACAAGCTTTAAGCGCTGCTTTTGTTGTGGCATTTTTAGTGTCCAATAAGTCCATCATTCGTATTAGATTTAAATATCTGAAATTAAATGCTCAATATGCAATAAAGACACTCTCTCTGGGGGTTTCTTCTTTTACTATGCAGGTTACCGAATCTGCTATATTAATTGTATTTAATAACGGTTTATTAAAATATGGTGGTGATATATATGTTGGAACCATGACCATTATGCAAAGCGTCATGCAATTATTAACCATTCCAATCCAAGGACTTATACAAGGAACACAACCAATTGTCAGTTACAACTATGGGGCCGGGAAATATGACCGTTTAAAAGAAACTATGAAATTATCCTTAAAAATCACGGTTGGTGCTACCGCAGGATATTATGTATTGGTATTCTTTTTCCCTCATCTATTTGCAAGGATCTTTACTTCAGAAGCAGATTTACTAAACTTAGTAGCTAAGATTCTTCCAATATTTATGGGTGGTATGTGGTTATTTGGCGTACAAATGACATCTCAGATGTTCTTTGTAGGAACGGGACAAGCAGGGAAATCCTTGTTTATCGCTCTTTTACGTAAGGTAATCCTTTTAATTCCAATGGCAATTATATTACCTAACTTTTTTGGAGTTATGGGGGTTTTCTATTCTGAGCCTATCGCTGATCTTATTTCTGCATCAACTTCAGGTTTTTTATTGTTCTATAGTTTAAAGAAACTAAAAAATTTATCTTGACCTGAAGTTCTGACAAACTATTGTCTGCCGCTTAACTCCTTAAGATTTATTCTATTATGTTTTATAAAGAGATTCTACCCTTTCATAGTGTAGTATCTCTTTTTTATCTTGGATAAAAACTTAGTATTAATTTAATATGTTTTCATTTGAATTACCGTAGAAAAAGTAATCATAATTTTTCTTTTTCATTAATAAGATATATAAAGCATAACTGAACTTATACCAGAAAGGCATGGTGCATCATATGTCAAGAACGAAGATTTTCGTAATTCACTTAAAAGAAATTATATATACGGCAATATTTGCTGGGCTGGGTATTCTTCTGATTCTTTTACTTATTATAATGTTCCTGAATAAGAAGGATGATTCCGCACCCACCATGGCAACTCCCAAATATACACCAGGCGTATGGTCTTCATCAATTCTTATAAACGATACATCACTTAATATAGAAGTTGTACTGGATGAAGATCACATCAATTCCGTGCGTGTTGTAAACATTGACGAAGCTGTTACTGCTATGTATCCATTGATAGAACCTGCTTTAGATGACATTACTGAACAGTTAGAAGATGGTGTTAGCCTTGATTCCATTACTATTTCTGAGAATCATAAATATACCCAGCAATTACTTCTTGATGCAGTAAAAGCAACCATAGCCAAAGCGGAAAAGGTTACCCCGGATAAATAATACATAACAAATATTTTTTGACATATAATAAGCCGTTATAAAAAATAACTGTCATTCTGAGCGTAAATTCAGCATGGCTGAATTCTATATTCGAAGAATCTTACCTAATAAGGAGATTCTTCGCTTAATTCATCTATGCTGAATTTACGCTCAGAATGGCAGTTTTATAGTGGACAACCCTATTTTAAATTTATCTTTTGTAAGTCCTCCAGCCATAAGGCTGCACTGGCATCGCTTGGCATACGAAGGTCACCTCTTGGTGATAGAGCTACAGAACCAACTTTAGGTCCATCCGGTAAACAGGAACGTTTAAATTGTTGTGAAAAGAAGCGGCGGTAAAAGGTTGTAAGCCATTTATATATAATCTCTTTCTCATATTCGTCTTGAAAGGCAGCAACTGCCAGTCTGAATATCTTTGATGGTGTAAAGCCAAAACGTAATATATAATACATGAAAAAGTCATGAAGTTCATAAGGCCCAACCAAATCCTCTGTTTTTTGTGATATTTTTCCATCTACCGGTGGTAATAATTCAGGACTTACCGGCGTATCTAGTATATCCAAAAGTACTTCTTTTAAGGATTCTTCTTTTACAGCATTTGCTGTTTCTGCAAAATAGGATACCAGATACCGTACTAAGGTTTTCGGCACAGAGGCATTTACACCATACATGGACATATGGTCTCCGTTATAGGTAGCCCAGCCAAGTGCAAGCTCTGACATATCACCGGTTCCGATAACTAAACCATTATATTGATTGGAAATATCCATAAGTATCTGAGTTCGTTCCCTTGCCTGAGCATTCTCATAGGTTATATCGTGAACTTTGCTGTCGTGGCCAATATCTCTAAAATGGAGGGTTACTGCCTCTTTAATAGGAATTTCCTTTAAGGTAGTTCCAAGGTACTTTGACAGTAACAAGGCATTTTGGTAAGTTCTGTCCGTTGTTCCAAAACAAGGCATGGTTACTGCTATGATGCCCTTTCGGTCTAATTCCAGCAAATCAAAAGCTTTACAAACAATAAGCAAAGCCAGGGTAGAATCAAGACCTCCGGACAATCCGATAACAGCCGATTTTAGGCCGGTATGCTCCAGCCTTTTCTTCAATCCATATGCCTGAATATTACTGATTTCCTCACATCGTCTGTCTCTGTCAGCCTTTATACTTGGTACAAATGGGGATTTATTAATATATCTTGTTAAATAAGTTTCCGAAAGTTCCATGATTTTCGTAAACTGAAACTCCACTACAACATGTTCCTGTTGACCCTTTGGTATAAAGGTAGACATTCTGCGGCGTTCATTCATTAACCTTTGAATATCTATTTCTGATGTTATAAATTGATTTTCGAATCGTTTTGACTCACTTAATACAGTGCCATTCTCGGCAATTAAGTTATGCCCTGCAAATACCAAATCCGTAGTGGATTCTCCTTCTCCTGCATCCGCATAAATATATCCGCAGACTAATCTGGCTGACTGATTTTTCACCAAATCACGCCTGTAAATATCCTTACCGGTAGTCTCATCACTGGCAGATAAATTAAGAATTAAACTTGCACCTGCCAAAGCATGTCCTACACTTGGAGGAGCAGCCACCCATAAATCTTCACATATTTCAACACCGATAGTAAGAGCAGGCAGGTTCTTGCAGCGGAACAATATATTGGTTCCAAAGGGTACCTCTTTATCTCTTACTTTTATATATTCAGGGTTACTATTACCCGGATTAAAATGTCTTGCTTCATAGAATTCAGAATAGTTGGGCAGATTTTTCTTTGAAATCAAGCCTAGCAATTCTCCATTCTGTATCACTGCCGCCACATTATACAGCTTACCCTCTTTACATATTGGAAGCCCTACAGCTGCAAGTACATCCAAGCCTTTAGTGTAATCCACAATATTCATAAGCTGTTCTTTTGCACTGTTAAGTAGAGTATCCTGTAAAAATAAATCACCGCAGGTATAACCTGTGATACATAATTCAGGGAAAACCAAGACTTTTACCTGATTCTCTTCTGCAATATCAATTATTTCCTTTATTCTGTCTCCATTGAAATTACATCCTGCTACCTGAATCTTAGGGGTAGCGGCTGCAACCTTAATAAATCCATCTTTCATATCAGCACCAATGCCTTTCAGATTTTGAATTCTAAAAAAGGCAGCTAATGCTGCCCTTTCTCTTTGGTTAATGAACCCGAAACGCCGTTTCTCGTATTTTGACTCCTAGCAAAGCTAGGTGGGTTTCCGCATATAAGCCTCTGTCTTCCACTGCAAACGGTGGCCTGACATAATCTTATAGATGTAGGAGTCCCATTTTATATCATGTAGGTTCAAAATAACGAGAGTGTCGAACATTCCAGGAACCTTATCTTTGTATTTATTATATCTTATTTAGATGAAATGTTCAAGTATTTATGTCAAAAAATGTACAATACAGAACATGTCTAAATGCAATAATTTGAGACAAAACAAGCCATTTTCTCTATTTCCTTAATTTCAATAAACTAAATACTTATCCATTCCTCGAAAGACATATCATATATTAGATATCAAGTCTTCCGACATAATCTTCTAAACATTGAAAATAGAACACAAACTCTGTTCCTACTCCCACTTCACTGTAAACTTCAATGACTCCATCATGCTTTATGGCTATTTGTCTGGCTATAGCAAGACCAAGTCCAGAGCCTTTTTCATTTTGCTTTAGTTTTGATTTATAGAACTTATTAAAAATACTCTTTAAATCATCTTCCGGTATACCAATTCCTTCATCCCGAATGGATACTCTTAGTTTATCCTGTATTGATAAATTTATGTGTATAGAAGAATTTTCCGGCGTAAATTTAATGGCATTATCCAAAATAATAAGAAACATCTGTCTCAATCGATCGTAATCACCCATCATCATATAACAAGTCCGGTCACGATTCATTTCAACGGTAATATTCTTTTCACTGCTAATGGCGGAGATACTTCTTATTAAATTATCGAATATCTGAACCACATTTACAGGCTCTTTTTCTATTATAAAATCTGGATTTTGCATTTTAGAAAGCAATAATAAATCCCCTACCAGACGTTCCATGCCCTTGCATTCTTTTAACATTCTGTCATAATACTGAGCTATTTTCTCCGGATCGGTCACTACACCGTCCACTAAAGTTTCCGTATATGCACGAATAACAGTAATGGGCGTACGAAGTTCATGGGATACATTTGCAAAGAAATCTATACGCATTTGATCCCTGTTTTGCCTTTCTATCTCATTTTCCGCCAGTTCATCTGCCAGAATATCAATGGATCTTGCTAAATCACCAATTTCATCCTGTCTATTAATGTCAGTTTTACTTTGGTATTTTCCATTTGCCAATTCTAAAGCTGTAATACGCATTTTCGATATGGGATTGGATAACCCTTTGGCAAATACTATAGCTATAATAAAAGATATAAATAATGCCACTAAAATACTAAGAATAATTAAAGACATACTATCTTTAATTATTCTATTCTGTCCTTCTATCTGAGAAACCAGCATAACAGCTCCCACTACTTCGCCATTGACGCGAATGGGTTCCCCTACAATCACTGAAACACCGCCAAATTGTTCATAATAACCATTCCGGGACATGGGCTGATTCTGAAGGAATACACCTCCAATAACTTCTCTGGCATCTTCCGGCAGGTCAATATTATCCATTACTACATTCTCAAGACTTTTATCCATGGGCTTTACAGCATTTGGATTGGATATTGTCCAGACATCCGGCTCCTCATCATCAAGCTCACCAAGTATTACAAGATATTCCAGATAGCTTTCCTCTTCATCATTAATGATGGCCTGCTGCAAACGTCGGGAAATACTTTTTGCCTGTTTTTCCAGTTTATCTTTATAATCATTCATGGTATTGGTTTCATATAATTTCATAAAAATAATACCGATTAAAACTGCAAAAACGGTCAGCATAACAGCATAATTGAAGTACACTTTCACAAAAAGCCTATTCTTTGCTTTTACCTTATTCATTTTTTGCATATTTACTTTTTCCTCATATTCACAGGCTTTATTCTTCCACTTCGAATTTGTATCCTACTCCCCAGATTGTCTTGATCTCCCAATTCGGATGGTCTACCTTATCCAGCTTTGCTCTTAAACGTTTAATATGGGAATCAACTGTTCTGCTGTCTCCAAAATAGTCAAATCCCCACAGGCTGTCTAATAAGTTATCTCTTGTGAATACTTTATTCGGATTCTTAGCAAGGGTCCACATAGTCTCTATTTCTTTCTTTGTAAGGGATACCTTTTTTCCTCCGATATGTAATGTATACTCATCCAGATTAATTATCAAATTGCTTATTGTTATGGTATTACCGGACTTTATATCCTTTTCTGTTCTGGTCATTCTTCTTAAAACTGCTCTGATTCTGGCCATAACTTCACTTGGGCTGAAAGGTTTTACTATATAATCATCTGCACCAATGTCCAAACCCATAATTCGTTCAAAATCTTCGCCTCTGGCTGTAATTAAAATAACCGGAACATTGGATTTAGCCCTAATCTTTCTGCAAACTTCATATCCGTCTTCCTTTGGCATCATAACATCTAAAAGTACCGCCGCCGGATTATAATGTTCAAATAACCGTAGCGCTTCTTCTCCATCATAAGCAACCACCGGTTCATATCCTTCCTTTTTCGTATAAGTAGATAATACATCGGTAATATCATGATTATCATCTGCTATAAGTATATATTGCATAGCACAATCCTCCTTATTATTACTTTATACATTGAATGTATACTTCTATATTTATTCAGCAAGCATTCCGTATAATGCTTTCTAATTGCTTTTATGCAATTCAAAAAGAAAAGGCAGATTATAATTTGTATTATAAAACCTTTTCTCCAATTAAACCTATGGTAATCATTATATCGTAAGTCCATGTTCAAAAACAAGGGTAAATTATGTTTTTAACCTCTATTAAATTCTTACGATTTTTTTAAGATTTGCCATCATTCTGACAAAAATTGAATATATAATCACTGTATAGTTGAAAGATTTCTATGATTTTATCATAGAATCAGAATGAATGAAATATTTTAAATAACTGAATATTTCATATTGGAGAGGATACAGCCATGAGAAATAACTTATTAAAAAAGTGTTTCATTGTACTGGGCTTGTTTTTATTCTTCACTATATTCGTTCCTATTCCGGTTGCCGGTAATATTATAGTTGCAAGAGCTTCAGACACACAGGCGGAGCAAAGCGACATTAAACTTAATGTTAAGAAAGTATCTATTATAAAAGAACGTACTTATGCATTAAAAGTATATAATATAGCTGACAATCACAAAGTAACTTTTAAATCCAGTTCTGATTCCATTGCAAAAGTAGATGGAGATGGAGTCATTACAGGTGTTGATTTTGGTGATGCGACGATTACTGTTACTGTAAAAGATGGTTTTAAAACCGTCACAACATTAGAATGTGAAGTTACTGTGGGACCACCTGCACTTAGCGTTAAATTAACTAAGTCAGAAATCACATTATCTGTTGGACGTAATACTACATTAACCGTTATTTTAAAACCCAATAATACAGTAGAAGAAGCTAAATTCTCCAGTAATGATACTTCCATCGCAACCGTTAGTGTAGGGGGACGTATTACAGCGAAATCAGCAGGTGTAACCTATATTTTTGCATCCATTGACAATGGAAAATATGATATGTGCAAAGTTACTGTAACAGAAGAAGAAACTAGTGAACAAACAAGTCAAGATAGTAAAAGTCAAAATGAGACCAAAGAAAGTAAAAAAGCAGATAAAAAAGAATAAACAAGGCTAATAAAATCAGCTTGTTAGTAAGCTTAGTGAAAAGTAATATTATAATAGTTAGTAAACAAATAAGATAATAAAAAGAATTAAAAATGTCATTCTTTGAGAATTTTTTCTCTTAGAATGACATTTTTTATAAGTTATTCTATTTCATTAAATACTTCTGTTTTAACTACTTCTGTACCTTCTGCTTCAGAAACAACTTCTGCATTATTCTCTTTCATATCCTCTGTCTCTTTTTCCTTGGATACCTTAGATTTTAATGCCTCCATAAAGTTAAATCCTGTCATAGCTTCTATTGTTTCCGGTAACTGGCTGATAATTTCTGTAACATACCCGGATACCTTTGCAGCACCTTGGGAATCTGAACCATTTCCATTATCAATAATAACAATTTTTTCAGTTTTTGTTAATGGTTCGGCAACTGAAGCTGCAATTTCAGGAAGTTTTTCAACAATCATCTGAGTAACCGCTGCATTGTTATATAATTTGTATGCTTCTGCTTTCTTTTCCATGGTTTCCGCTTCCGCCATACCTTTGGCACGTATAGCCGCAGCCTCTGCTTCACCTTTTATACGAATGGCTTCTGCTTCTGCCTCTGCTTTTACCTTAATAGCCATACTGTATGCTTCTGCTTCTTTTAATTCTGAATATTTTCTCGCATCTGCTTCTTTACCGATTCTATAGGCATCTGCATCTGCTTGCTTATTTACAGTGGCAAGAAGTTCTTTTTCACGTCTGACAGCTTCTTTATCCTGAATCTCACTTTCTTTTTCCTTCCTGGTTAGCTCAACTAACATGGCTGTTTCCGTTACTTCTTTGGCTACTTTATTTTTCTCAATCTCATAAGCCAAGTCTGCTCTAGCCTTTGCTGTTTCCTGTTCTTCACGATAGGCCTGGACTTTTAATTCTTTTTCTTTACTGGCTTCTGCAACATGGGTGTCTGCTAAAATCTTGGCTTCTGCTCCCAGTCTTTCTGACTCAGAGGTTTTAACCTGTGTCTCCCTTCTTGCTTCTGCCTCTGCTACTGCTGCATCTCTCTTAACTTCTGCAATTCTTGGTTTACCCAGTGCTTCCAAGTATCCGTTTTTATCGGATATATCACGGATGGTAAATGCTTTTAATTCCAATCCCATAGTTGCCAGTCCAACTGCTGCAACCTCTTGAACCTGTGAAGCAAATTTTTCTCTGTCCTTATAAATCTCTTCTACTGTCATTTTGGAAATGATTTCACGAAGTTTTCCTTCCAGTACGTCTTTGGAAGTATCTTTAATAATGTCGATGGTTTGCTGCTCTCTGCCTGTATTAAACTGCTCAATGGCGTTTAAAATACTTTCTTTATCGCTCTTAACTTTTATAACTGCTACACCATCTGCACGTATGTCAACACCTTGTTCTGTCATTGCACTTTCTGTTCTTACCTCAATCTTCATGTTTTCCAAAGAGATTTTATCGGTACGCTCCAGTAAAGGTACAACAAATCCGCCTCCGCCGGATATAACCCTTTTCTTTAAACCGGTTACAACAAGTGCTTTGTCTTGGGGAACCCTTTTCCACATAGTGGTGATTAAAATGATAAAAAGCAAGATGACCCCAATAGCAATTCCTGCTATAAAAATTGCTTCCATACTGTATCCTCCTTAAAAATTATTTATATTTCATGCAGGTTCAAAAAACCTACACTAAATATCAAAAAGAGACACATAAAATATATAATCTGTTATCCAGCAGATTACCACTTCCTGCCCTGCTTTAAATGCCTCTCCGTGTATACCTTTGGCAGGGGATGTATAACTGTTTCCGTTTATCACATAGGATATTTCTCCAAACCCGTTTTCCAATATTGTTTCCGTAACCTTAGCCCGAAGACCTACAAGATCCTCTGAATCAGGGGTACTGGTATTCTGCGCTTTCTTTAAGGGTCTGATGACAAACAGATTCATTAAGGTGGACAATACTATTCCGGCAGCAAAGGCCAACAAAATAATAAAAATAACCTCCAAAGCAGGAAAGGCATTCCATATAAGCCATCCTACTCCTCCATAAACAGTTATAAAAAATATCAGCAAAATTGGGCTGATAGGAATAAAAAGACTAAGTCCAATATCAAAATCCAAGTCCAGGCCGTCAATACCTATTACTTCAAAGATGTTACCGAATATTAGAGATAATAACATAAGTCCTATTCCCACAAAAAAACAAACTTGAAATACCGTTAACAAAAGAACTTCCTCCTTACTTTTCAGGACATGTATTAAAAACTTCTATGTTTTACATGGTAAAGATTTGTATTTTGTATTTATTATACAATACTGGAAAAGATTTTGATAGTACTAATATATACATACTCAATTAAAATCATTTTAGTATCAGTTAAAAAATAGATTAAAAAACTTTTGAATTATAGCTTAATCAACACCTTTATATGTGTAATTTTTTCTATTTTAAGAATAATTTGACATTTTTCTTTCTATGTGATAAATTAATTGTATCGTTATATTTTTGTATCGATAGAATATTCTTATGCTTTTAGGAGGGTTATATGAAAAAGGGTACAGTCAAGTGGTTTAATGCAAAAAAAGGTTTTGGTTTCATTACTGACGAAGAAGGCAATGACGTATTCGTTCACTTTTCCGCACTTAATATGGATGGCTTCAAAGCCTTAGAAGAAGGACAAGAAGTTCAATTTGAAATAGTAAACGGCGAAAAGGGACCTCAAGCGGCAAATGTAACTAAGCTTTAATTGGTGCTTTCCCTTGAAAATAGTAAAAGGACCTTCAAGAGTATAGTATTATTATATGAATAGGTTAATTCGTATAAATTACAATAATATACTCTTGAAGGTCTTTTACGTTATATATAATAAAAAGGGACTGTTTTTAATTTTAAAAACCATAACATTATAAAGAGGAATAAAATGAACATAGCTATTTTAAGTGATATACACAGTAACTATACTGCCTTAAATACATGTATTGAACATGCTTTACATAGAGGAATTATACACTTCATCTTTTTAGGTGATTATGTTAGTGACTGTCCATACCCTCAAAAAACAATGAATTTGCTATATGAGTTGCAAGATAATTATTAAATATCTATTTCATCTGATTTTTATTAATCCTTCCTTTTACCATAACAAAATCAACCAGAATATTCTCATCAAAAATAATCAAATCTGCATCTTTGCCTTCTTCAATAGACCCCTTGGATGAATCTATCTTAAGGAGCCTTGCCGGGTTAAAAGTCATCATCTTCACAACCTGATATAAAGGGGCCTCCGTTAATCTGTAAAAGGTCCGTACAAGCCTGTCTGCAGTTGCCACACTGCCTGCAAAGGAACTTCTGTCCGGTAGTTTTGCTACTTCATCCTCCACAATTACCTCCAATCCAATATCCTTATTGCCTAAGACATAGATGCCGTCAGGCATACCTGCCGCCCGCATAGAATCTGTAACAAGACATATTTTATCCGGGCCTTTCACCTTATAAATTAACTGAAGTAATTCTTTGGGCAAATGCTTCCCGTCTGCAATCACTTCCACATATAAATCATCAAGGAGATAACCGGCTTCCACAGCCCCTGCCACCCGGTAAGAATTCTTTCTGGTTACCGTTGACATAGCAGAATAAAAATGAGTTAATGCCCCCAGTCCGTTTTTAAAACTTTTATATACTTCTTCGCAAGTAGCGTCCGAATGTGCCAGGGAACTTACAATATTGTTTTCTCTAAGTACACCGAGAAAATCTTTTGAGCCTTCTAATTCTACTGCAAAAGACCAGCGAATAATTCGGTCTGTTTTAGCTAACACCTCCAAATATTCTTTTTTATCCGGATTTCTTAAATACCTTGGATCTTGAGCTCCTCTTTGATTATATGAAAAATACGGACCTTCCAGGTGTAATCCTAAAATATTGGGACAACTTTCTCTGCTTAGGTCTGCTTGATTAAATAAGTCTATAAAATCAAGCAAAGATTTGTGGGTACCTGTAATGGTGGTAGGTACAATAGATGTAGTTCCATACTCCATATGTGACTTAGAAGCGTTATAAATAGCATCTAAGCTTCCATCCATAAAATCATATCCGCCTCCTCCATGGGTATGGATATCAATAAACCCAGGAGAAAGGTATTTGCCCTCTACATTTATAATTTCATCATAAGTTTCTTCAATAACACCGTTATAGACAACTCTATGAATTTTGCTTCCTGCCGTCAAAAGTTCTCCCTGCTTAATACCTGTAGTTGTTATAATACTGGCATTTTTAAATAAGATTCTCTTCATAGAAATCTCCATTCTGCCGAAATACCCCATATTTGGGTGACAGCACAATATGTAAATTTAATACTATAAATAAAATGCGGAATCCTTATCCAGGAAAAGTGCCATGCTGTTATGCATTTTAAGTATGGTTGCAGGAATACGCTGGCTAACCGGATTCTCCATCATATTTTTAATAGCATTAGCCTTTACTTTAAAAGGAACACTGGAAACTATATTCTTACACTGCATGATTTGATATACAGACATGGAAATTGCCTGGTCAGGAACTTCCTTAACGGATGGGAACCAGCCTTCAGAAACCTGTTGTTGTTTGCATGCCTCATCCAGATTTACTACAATATAAGCATCTTCTGTCCCAAAATCTGCCGGTGGATCATTAAATGCAATATGAGCATTTTCTCCTATTCCAATAAGTCCCAGATCAATAGGCTCTTTTCTGATTTCTTTTGTTAATTCTTCAATGGTTTGTTTAATATCTCCCTCTCCATTTACCAGGTAAGCCGATTTAAGATTAATTTTATCAATAAAACGCTCCTTTAAATACTTTCTAAAACTTGCCGGATGACTGATGGGTAAATTTATGTATTCATCCAAGTGAAACATTTCTACTTTACTCCAATCAATGTCTGACTCAATCAGTGCTTTTAATGTGTCAAATTGGGAAGCACCTGTAGAAAGAATAATTCTTGCCTTTCCTTTCTCAGTTATGGCTCTGTTAATAATATGGGCAGAATACTTTGCAGCCTCCTGTCCTAATTCTATTGAGTCTTTTAGTATTTTAATGTTCATCTTAGCAATCTATCCTTTCTTAATATATTTCTTTTAAACCTGTTGTCATATAAATAAGCCTTTTTATTTATACCAATATGTCAAATATTTAAAAACTGTGTCTTCGGTTTATGGCTAGGTACCAGCCATCGGTAAATTTTTTAAAAACTTTTCACTTCTTTACAATATATTTGGAATAACATATAATACAAGTAGTTACTTTTATTCCATGAAAGGCGGTGTTAGTATGCATGATCCCTATATTTTTAAAACTTTTGATGAAAATCTGTTAGTTAACAGAACCAATGATTTTTCAAACACTTCCAAAAGATGGGACCATTATCACGACTTTTATGAAATATATTATTATCTGGGAAATGAAATGAATTACTTTATTGATAATAAAGTGTACTCCATTAGCAATAATGATATGGTATTCATTCAGCCATATCTGTTTCATCGTACTGTCTATAAGCCCGGCAGCGAAAAAAGCCGTATCCTTATACTTTTTCACCCTAAATTGTTACAACAGATAAGTATATTAGAAAACGATGAATTCTCCCATAAAGTAAGGGATTTTTTCTTAACGAAAAAAAAGTTTTCTTTGCAAAGTGAGAAAAGTAAAAAGTTACTTTATGATGCAGTTATGCACCTTTATAACACCTCCGTTATGAATTCTTCTTACAAAGCTATTAAAATGCAATGTGCTTTAATAGAACTGTTTACTACTATCTGTGACTTATCTTCTGATGAAACAGTGGAAAATTCCACTCCTATGCTTTCTCCAAAGGAAAAGCTGGTTTATAATGTTATAAGATACATAAATGAAAACTATACCTTGGATATTACCCTTGATGCCATCTGCGAGAAATTATTTGTAAGTAAATATCACTTATGCCATACCTTTAAAGAAATTACAGGAGTTACGGTTATCCATTTTATTAATAAAAAACGACTTTCTGAAGCGGAGCGGTTACTGCGCTATTCTACATTAAGCATAACAGAAGTATGTCATTCCGTAGGCTTTAACAGTGTAGGTCATTTTATAAATCTTTTCTCCAAAAATTACAATTGTACTCCCAATGCTTTTCGTAAAAATATCCGGTAAGCTATCCCTTAACTCCTGAACTTATATTCCCTTGCACAAAATACTTTTGTGCAAATAGGAAAACAAGGATAACCGGTGCCATGGTTATTACTGCACCTGCCATTCTTACGCCCATATTGGCACCTGCTATGGGAGACGAATTCAAAGTCAATAGCCCCATAGTTAATGTATATTTCTCTCTCGTTTGTAAATATAGTAAAGGTCCCATGGTATTATTCCAAGCACCGATAAAAGTGAGAATTACCAAAGTCATCACAGTTGGCTTGGATAAGGGGAAGTATATTCTGAATAAGATCCCCAGGGGATTGCAGCCATCTATCAAAGCTGACTCATACAGTACATTAGGCATACTTTTGTAGTTTTGATGAAATAAGAATATGCCCGTGGCCTGGCCTAAAAAACCTGGAATAATTAACGGAGCATAGGTATCTAAAAATCCTGCTTTTGACCATATAAAATAGGTAGGAATCATAGTTACCTGGGATGGCATCATAAGTGTTGCCAACATTAATGTAAATAATAGTTTTTTCCCCTTAAAGTCAAACATGGCAAAGCCAAAGCCAATAAGAGCTGAGGAAAATACAGTACCGATTAAATTCATGATTACAACAAAAAAGCTATTGGCCATATACCGCATAAAGGAAAGTTCTTTTAATACAATTTTGAAGTTTTCCAGAGTTAATGGATTTGGTATGTACTGAGGAGGTATTCTTAAAACATTCTCCGGTGTTTTTAATGAGTTAGAAAACACCCATAAGAAAGGTATCAGCATTATGAAAGCACCTATTGCTAATATGATATAATAGAAATATCTTTTTATATATTTAGTTTTCATAATGCACCCACCTCTTTTCAAACTTTCTTTGTATCACAGTAATAATTAATATGATAATAAACAACATCCATGCAAGAGTAGATGCCGGACCCATTTTTCCGTACATAAATGCTTCCCTGTAAACCATCAGATTAACAACGCTATTTCTGTCAGGTAAAGAATATACGTCAAACATAGTAAGAAATACATCAAAAGCTGTAAATGCAGATATAGTTGATAAAATCATTGTTAAAAATACCATTGGAGATATCATGGGAACTGTGATTTTTCTAAATATGGTGGTTCTGCCTGCTCCTTCCGCTTTTGCCGCTTCCACAATCTCTGTTGGTACATTCTGCATGGCAGCCAGCAATATTACCATGGTTTGCCCCATACCCTTCCATACATTCATCAAAGCAAGACTTCCAATAGCTACCCACCACTTTTCACTATCGTACCAGTAAGAACCGTTTAGTCCCAATAATCTTAAGATATGGTTAATCAAACCAAAATCATAGCCATATAAGAATTTCCATACAATAGCTCCTGCCACCCAAGGGGTTATATTAGGAAGAAAATAGCATGCTCTGAAAAATCCCTTTAATCTTATCTTGTGATTTAACATATGGGCAATAATAAGAGCAAAGATGGTTTGAAGGGGTACAAATATTAATGCAAAATAGAAAACATTCCGGAAGGAAATCCAAAAAACCGGATTAGTTACAGAATCAATCCAATTCTTCAATCCCACAAATTTAGGCGGGTTAAACATATCCCATTTAGTAAAAGAAATATATCCTGAAAATAAAACAGGAAATACAAAAAAAACAATAATTCCTATAATAAATGGTGAAACAAATAATAAGCCCCAAAAATTGCTTTTTCTCATTGCAGCCTCCTTTACTAAAATTGTATATTTCCTTGTAACTCATAAGTTAGAAAATCCCTGCTTCTGAGCATCTTAAGAATTAGCACTTTCCAGCTTCTTCCTGATGCTCAGAATAGCACCATCACATTTTATGGTAATGTTAATTACTATTACACTTAACATTCAGAGACTTTTCCCATTATTCAGCTATTCATTAAAATTTTCATCCAGTATCTTTTGAACATCTGTCTTTATTTGATTTAATCCTGTCTGGGGATCGGTTTTCCCGTCCATTATGTCGTTAAAAATCGGCTGTGCCGCTGTTCTCCATTCATTCCAGCATTTATTCTCATCCAAAGTTACACCGGCTACATCAACGCCTTCGGTATAAGCCTTTTTATTTAATGGTTTGGATTGTAATGTATCCACATATGCAAGTGCTTCTTTGTTAACCGGAATAGTAGAGCCGCTTTCCGCAACAAGCTTTTGTACATCCGCACTCAAGTAATATTTTAAAAATGTCCATGCTGCTTCTTTGTTATCTTCCTTTGCTTTTGAGAAGATCAGCCAGGTGTTGCTGACATTAGGAACAACCCTTTCACTTCCATCGAATGTTAAAGGAATCTTAGCGGTATCATAATTTAAATCCGGGAAGTTTGTATTTAACACAGCACTTCCTAAGCTATATTGTAAAAACATCATAGCTCCCATTCCGTTGCCAAACATCTGAGCCGTTCCCCCAAGTTCATTATTAGTTGAACGGGATGGACTTATTTTGTAAGTATGAATCGTATTAACCCATTCTGTTATACCTTTCAGGGATTTCTCATCGTTGAAAACAGCATTTCTCTTTGTTTCATCTAAAGCCTGACCGCCGGCAGAATTAATCCATGGGAACCATCCGTCTGTAATTCCTCCTGCTGTAAGCAAGCCATAAACATCTGTTGTACCATCCCCATTTGTATCCTTTGTAAGTAGTTTTGCGGCTTCAATCATATCTTCATAGGTCCAGTCATCGGTAGGATAGGGAACATTTGCAGCATCAAATATATCTTTGTTATAAGCTAATGCAATAGGATTGCCCCCATGGGGTACACCCCAAACCTTTTCACCTTCCTGAGCCGAGAAAAGATTTGATGCATACTCCTCTAACTTTAAATCTCTTTTAATATAAGGCATTAAATCTTCTGCGGCACCCATATCACCATAGCCTAATACAGCAGCATTTTCCTGGAACCAAATATCAGGCGCATTACCGCCGGCTATTTGTGTTGTTATTTTCTTTGTAAAATCACCCCAGGGTGCTTCATCAATTACAAGAGTAATATGAGGGTATGCAGCTCTGAAACCGTCAATAATCTCTTTGCTGGTTACATCATAACCTCCCGGTAATCCAATGGTTAGGGTAACTGGTTTTGATTCTTCTTTCTTCTCTTCTTCTGTCTTATTTTCTTCTTTTGTACCGGAAACGGATTGATCCGTTGTTTTAGTTTCTTCTTTCCCGGATGAAGGACCACATCCACTTAATAGTGACATTGCCATCACCATAATAAGTAATACACTAATTAATCTTCTCTTCATATTTACCTCTCCTTTTAAAATTATTATATGAAAACCCTAATATTTATCATGGGCGTTTCAACAAATCCTCAATACTAACAACTTGCTTCTTTGTAATGGAAATATTGGCTGCGGCACCTATTAGTAAGGACATCGCACCATCTATAGAAGCAGCAAAAACTCCCAGGTCATCCTTTATGTCATTCTTAATCAGCATTCGTATCAGCTTATCATCTCCTCCGCCATGGCTGCCCTTTAATTTGGGAATATCATAGGTGATCAGTTCTCCCTTTCTATTATAAAACTTTATATGATTGCAGTTATCTTCTTCACCATGTCCGGAATAGATTTCGCCAACCTCAAGCCTTCCTTCGCTTCCATTAATGGAAGCATTCCATCCCTCATAGGGACTGTGAGCAATAAGGGAATAGGATAACAATGCTCCTGATTTATACTTTACATTCACCGCCATATTATCATAAATATCAATGCTTTCATCAAAAACGCAGGAATCTCTGATGTAACCATCCTCATGTTCTGCTTCAAGGTAGAATCTCTTGTAAAAAGGATCTCCTCCGTCTTCTATATTCCAGTAAAATTCACAGGTGTCTTTATACCGGCAGGTTAAACATCTGGTACCTCTTTCTTCCCGGACAGGTCCATAAAAGTTCCTGGTTCCCAATGCACTTACTTCCTCCGGATAAGAATTCAGCCACCAATTAATAATGTCAAAATGGTGTGTTGATTTATGTAATAATAGTCCGCCGCTTTTTTCAATATATCTATGCCATCTTCTAAAATAATCCGCACCATGTCTGGTATCTAAATGCCACTCCAGATCAACGGTAAGAACTTTTCCAATAATCCCACTTTGTATCAATTCCTTAATCTTTTGCATATATGGCATGAACCGCATATTAAATGTAACTTGTACCTGCTTTCCTGTTCTTTTCTCTGCTTCTAAGATTGCATTACATTTTTCATGGTCAATAGTCATGGGCTTTTCTGAAATCACATTACATCCGGCTTCCAAAGCCTTTATGATGTATTCATGATGATAACAATCTACCGTGGTTACAATTACATAATCCGGCCTCACATCTTTCAGCATTTTGTCAAAATCATCATATACCGGAATCTCACCGCAATCCTTTGCAAACTCACGGGCCCGTACCGGATTTATATCATAGATTCCTTCTATGGAAGCATAATCTTTATATTCTTCTGCCAAAATGCGCTTTCCAAACATGTAGTAACCTCTCATGCCTGCGCCTGCTATAACATATTTTTTCATTTTAACCTCGATTCTGGTGCTTCAGCACCTTTTAATAATAATGGCAATTTTGTGTTTCAGCACAAATTGCCGGTTAAAAAGCTTGCTTTTCAACCTACTTTCCCCTTTCTTTTCTTAAAGGTTGTTCCAATCTTTCTTCCTTCATCAACCATTCATATATTTCATCCAGGTCAAAAAATTTAAGGGCCTGAGGTAAGATAATGCTCATAGCATCTTCCATAGTATAACAGCGGTCACCTACCCAGCTCCCGTAACTTGGCATAGGCTGTTCTATGGATAGGTTTTTTATTCTTTTGTCAATAAATGCTGCCAAAATACCATACACACCCTGTTTTCCATGAGCATATATATGGATGTTCTCATGATCCGTTCCGTCAAATTCCTGCAGCATATCCACCATTCGAATTACATCATATATACGCAGTGCACATAAGCTATCTCCAAACCGGATCAGATCATCTGCAAGTTTATACATGGTCCCAAACATATCCCCCATGCCGCGGATTCCTATAGGATATGGCGAAATCCCTCCAACACCGGAAGTATTTAAAACAAATATTGTTTTTCCTTTTTGGCACTGTCCTTTGATCCAATCTATATGCTCCTCTAATTTGCCGGTTCCTCCATCCCAAACAGCAATTATGGGACAGGATGCTGTATTATGAAAGGTATGGTCTTTAAAAGCAAGACAATGATTCATTATTCTTTCCTGGGATCTCCATATATAAGATTTAACCGACAAATTATAATAGTCGAATTCCCCAATATCTCTTAAATTTACAGGACATGGAACACGCTGATAAAAGACTTGTTCCTTTAGCCAGTTATATACTCTGTCCTTTTTTCTGTTTTCCTCCTCCTGAATTTCTCTTTCCTCCTGCAGCCGGGTTAACAATGTTAGATTTTCTTCAAAAATAAATCTTGTGTTCTTTCTCTCCTCTCTGATTTGCCCTTTACCGGTACACCAAAGTTCCGACTGTTCAAAAAGTTTTATATCTTCGTAAGGAATTGCCTCTCCGGCAGTAACTCCCAATGTCTTTGCAAAAAATTCCCCAGCTGCCTGTGCTAGCTGATAAGAATAGCTATGTTTTGAAACATCCTCTATATAATGTAAATCTTCTTCCTTACCCCATATTTCCCAATATTTTCGGGCTGCTTCCACGGTTTTTCTGGTTCCTTCTATTGGAAAGAAATCATAGGATGCTGCCAAAACTGCAACAGGCTTTGGTGCAACACTTAACAGTATATCTTCATGATCAAAACCATATTGAATTAACCCTGGCCAGTTTTGCTCGGCATCCTGAGGTACCCCTGTCAACAAATTTTCTTCATAACCTGTAATAAATGTTCCGGGAGCAAAAGCTTTGACCCTGTCATCCCACAGCATAAGCATACTGGTCTGGGTTCCTCCCCCTGAATTGCCGGTTACTCCAATATTTGCCGGATCTACTTCAGGGCGGGTCAGCAGATAATCAATTCCCCGCAGGGCATCATGGAGAAAATATCTGGCAGAGGGATACCCTGTCATAAGGCATTGAAATCCTGCATGGGTATGTTCCGTGGTTCCCTGATTTATTACTTCTATTCCATTGTCATAATAGCTAAGCCGTTCCCCTTGCCCAATGGGATCCAAAGCTAACACGATAAGCCCTCTTTTAGTAAGACATTGGCATACCATCTGATACTCCTCACTATGTTTAGCCAGCGGATCATGGCCGCAAAGGAACAAAACTGCCCCGGAGGGCTTTTGCAATCCATTAGGAATATACAGGTTAGCCGTTACAAAACAATCCGGTCTTGATTGATAAATCACTTTTTCAATATGGAATCCATTCCCTGTTATAGTACCCGTAACTTGAGGCTTTAAAGGTGTTTCACAAGATGGAATGCCTCCCAAAGAGTCTAAGAACAATTTTCTAATATAAGCCTGCCGCTTCTTAAGCTGTTCTTTTGTGCTTATCTGAGAACGGTGGATTCTACCCTTTTCCAAGGACTTACGTGTTCTATCATAGATATAATCCTTAAGCTGACTTTTCATATCATAAAAATGAGAGGGATCATAATTTTCAAATTCTCTTATAGTCATAGCAAACCCCTTTCTCCTTATAAATAAATCCGTTTGCCTTCTTTTCTCGATCTTTCGGCGGCAAATGCCATTAAATGGCTTTGCAGGGATAAACGTGCCAGGGTTTTTAGATTTGTTCCTTTTTTGTCAACTCCATCCAGGAAGTCATATAAAAGTCTTAAATCTCCCCCTCCGTGACCTGATTGAATGGTTTCATATTGGATTTTGATTACCTCTTTTTCTTTTGTTAAAAAGTCAAACACTTCCAATTCTCCCCGTTCTAAATGTCCGCGAATATCTCCCTTTGTGCCATAAAACCGTAATGTCCTGGTATTTTCACTTGAAAAGCCCGTCATGTTGAAAGAGGCTATTAATCCATCTTCCATATTAAAAATTGCGGTTTGATGATCACACACATCATTGTCACAATGAAATACACAGCGTCCATATTGTCCATTTTTTAATGCCTCATATCTGGCTGCAAAGGAAGTATCAGCAGATATAGTTTGAGTAGGCCAGCCAACTAAAGATATCTGTTTCAAATACAACCTTGGTGCAAAGTAAGGACATGTAGTTTCATGAGGACATCCATCAAGGCAATAATCAGGTGCACCTTCCGGTGCATTCTCTTTCCTGTAATATTTAAGATTTCCCTCCGAGACCACGGACAAACATTTCTTACCGGTCAGGTAACCGATTAAGTCTAAATCATGACAAGATTTAGCCAATATAAAAGGACTGGATATTGTTTCGTTTCGAAAAACACCTCTTACATATGAATGTACGAAATGCCAATAAGCACAATTTTCAGTCATTTCTATATTAACAAGCTGTCCGATTCGCTCTTCATCAATAATTTCCTTTAATTTTTCAAAAAAAGGTGCATAACGTAATACATGACACACCATGAGAATTACATTTTTCTTTTCTGCTTTTTCAACCATGTTGATACATTCCTGCTCATTATCGGACATAGGCTTTTCTAATA
Source organism: Anaerocolumna aminovalerica (assembly GCF_900115365.1). Lineage (GTDB taxonomy): Bacteria > Bacillota > Clostridia > Lachnospirales > Lachnospiraceae > Anaerocolumna > Anaerocolumna aminovalerica. The sequence goes on along the minus strand of NZ_FOWD01000007.1, from coordinate 74,160 downwards.
GAACATGGTATCCTTTCTCCAATGCCTCCATTGTAGATACATAATGAACCTTGTCCGGTGTTGCATTAATAACAGCATCTGCAAATTTCTCTTTGGCCATTATTTCTGCCCAATCGTGAAACATTTTATCTTCACTTATATTAAAATCCATCGCCAGTTTTTCTAATTTCTTAGTGTCCGGATCAGCAATACCAACAATTTCAGCACCATATTGCCTGCAAAATCTTGTGTAATTTCTTCCTCTGCCTCCGGCTCCTAAAATAATTACCTTCATAACACCGTCTCCTTCCTTTTTGGTAATAATGTATTAAATCTATTCTGATTCTAACAAATATCTATTACTATTACTAACGCAATCTTGTCGAAAAAGAGGTGAAAAATTACTCAATATTGCTATTCCTTAAATAAATATTGACAAATCATTGGCTCTATATAAAATAATGTAAAGACAGATTATATAAATAAATTGCCGGGTAAATATGAAAGGATGGGTGAAATCAGATGAATGAGCAGGAATTTTTAATTTATTTTTTAGAAAAAGATAATTTTCCGAAAGAAGCGCAAGAAGTCTTTCAAGAACTGTATGGGAAAATATTGATGGATTCTGATTACAAGAATCGGATGGATTCCCTAATTAGTATGTTTATGAATAATTTCACTATACAAGCCTTTGAACAAATAGATATATTAGCAAAAGACATGAGTGTTCACAGCTATATTATGTCCATGCTATTATTAGTATTAAGCTGTAAACCATTATTAAAGCTTTATCATGAGAGAAATATCTCGGAAGATATTTACTGGAATACGGTAGAAGATCTTACCTGTAAATTAAATGAATGTTATCAGTTATACGGTATCTGGGGTACTTTTGTACGGGAATGGTTTCCCCGGTTTTATCAGATGTCCCGGTTCGCTTTAGGCCGCATGCAATACGAATACTCTATATTTCAATTAGAGGAATATTCCATAGGCGGCTTCACTGTAAAAAAAGATGATAAAGTAATCAATATGCATATTCCTGCTTCCGGCTCCTTTGCAGAAGATAAGCGTATGGAGTCCTATCATAAGGCTTATGAATTTTACAAAAAGGACTTTGTGGGCAGGCCAATACCTGTAGTTTGCAGTTCCTGGCTTTTATATCCTGAATTAAAAGATATACTTCCGGCACATTCCAATATACGGGGTTTTATGAACGACTTCTCTTATATACATGCATACACAGATGAATTCCATGATGCCTGGCGAATTTTTGGTAAAGATGCCAATAAACTTCCCAAAGACCTGCCAAGAGACACCTCATTGCAGAAAATATTTGCAGAATATCTGGAGAAGGGCAGAAAACCCGGAAAAGGGTATGGTATACTATTACTTGATGAAAATGGTATTATCTCATAAATCTGCAACAAAGGCGCACTGTACTATAACTTTTAAGTTATAATATAGTGCGCCAATTTTTTTTAATGCTTAAAATGTCTCATTCCGGTAAATACCATGGCAATTCCATATTCGTTGCATTTTTTAATAGAATCATCATCACGAATAGAACCTCCAGGTTGTATAATAGCTGTAATACCTGCCTGGTGTGCTGCTTCAACACAGTCATCAAATGGGAAGAATGCATCGGAAGCAAGTACTGCTCCTTTTGTTGCATCCGGATCAATTAATTCTTCTGCATGTTCTATGCTTTGTTTTGCTGCCCACACACGGTTTACCTGTCCCGGACCGATTCCTACTGTCTGTTTGTCTTTAGCCAGAGCAATACCATTGGACTTAACGAATTTAACAACCTTCCAGGCAAATCTTAAGTCCTCCATTTCTTTGTCCGTAGGAATTCGATGGGTTACTACTTTTAATTCCTCTTCTACTAACAATTTGCTGTCAATAGTTTGAACGATTAATCCCCCATTTACTTTTTTTAAATCGTATGCGTTTTCGTCTTGAGGAACACCAATATCTTTTAATTCCAATAAACGAACATTTTTCTTTGTTTGTAATAATTCCAAAGCTTCCTTTTCAAACTTAGGCGCTGCTACTACTTCTAAGAATACCTGTTTCATCTCTTCCGCAAGGGCAAGGGTAACTTCTCTGTTTACCACTACGATTCCGCCGTATATGGATACTTTATCTGCCGCAAAAGCTTTCTTCCATGCATCCAATATAGTATCTCCACTTCCCACGCCGCATGGGTTTCCATGTTTACAAGCCACAACAGTAGGTTCTGTGAATTCTTTTAGCAATTCAAGAGCACCGTTTGTATCATTTATATTATTGAAGGATAATTCTTTGCCGTTTACTTGTACTGCATCGGTAATAGAACCTGTTTTCTTTCCAATCTCTCTATAAAATGCTGCTTTTTGGTGAGGATTTTCACCATAACGCATATCCTGTACTTTCTCAAAGGTCATAGTTAAAGTTTCCGGCATTTCATAATCATTCCGTTGCTTCTTTAGGTAATCAGCAATCATAGTATCATAATGAGAAGTGTGCATAAATACTTTTTGCATCAGATAGAACTTAGTATCTAAAGACACTTCTTTCTTTTCTTTTAATTCCCTTAGTACCTTTTCGTAATCTCTTGGGTCTACTACAACTGTTACGTCCTGATAATTTTTTGCTGCAGAACGAAGCATTGTTGGACCGCCTATATCAATATTTTCAATGGCTTCCTCTCTGGTAACACCTTCTTTTAAAATAGTTGCCTTAAAGGGATATAAGTTAACAACTGCCATATCAATGGTTTGAATCTTTAAGTCAGCCAGTTGATTCATATGTTCCGGCTTACTTTTCATTGCCAATAGACCTGCATGGACTATGGGATGTAATGTTTTCACACGTCCCTCCAAACATTCCGGGAATCCTGTTAATTCAGAGATTTCTATAGCAGGCACCCCTGCTTCTTTTAATTTGTTATAGGTTCCCCCTGTAGAAATAATCTCAATTCCCAGTGCTGCTAATTCCTTAGTAAAATCTACAATACCAGTTTTGTCTGATACACTAACTAATGCTCTCATTTAAATAATGTGCTCCTTTCAAAGTATTTGAAAAATTAAATTCTTTTCAACCATTCAGACATAATGCTGTCACCTTATTCTTCAAAACTCAAATAAAAAAACCACCCAGGTAACCCAATAATCTTACACATAGAATGTAAAAACACATTTTATATGTCAGGTTATCTTAGGCTGCCCAGGCGGTCGGCATATTTTAAACATTGTACTCCCTGTGAGTTTATTCTCATTTTCCGCCAGTCATACAATTCATCTTAATTAAGTGTAACTGATAAACTAGTGATTTTCAATTACTTTTTATTAATAAACAACATAACAACAGCTTATGATTCAAATTGATTTCCATTGTATAAGCTTAAATTTACTCAAAGGCATTCATCAAAAATTAATTTGTCACAAATCACCGCCGCCTTTTTGCAAATAGTACGCCCCCAATCAGCAAAACCATACATATCAGCAGGAGTACCGCTTCGTTTACTGATATTGGGAAGGATGAAGATTCTACCAACGAGCCTGCCTCTATCTTTGGTAACATAGGCCTGTTATTATCTGTCCCGGTCCCTGGGGCTGTATCTGGTTTGTTCTGCCCTGCCTCCCTAACTTCAGAGGGAAAATCAACCTGTGGGTCAGGCGGTGTGAAATTGTCTTCATCCTCTGGCATTGTAGTTTCATTTCCATCATTTACAGAGGAGTCGGAGATTTTGGTTCCGCCGTTTCTGTTCCAAACTGGAATTTGCCCGCCCCCAGCACCACCGAACCCCATGGAATTTGAACCCATACTTTCAATATTAATATCCGAAGCGTCAATGAATCCGGCATTGGCTGTGGCGGTCTGCTGCTCACTTGTTATAGCGATTGTACCCTTAAGCTGACCGTTTATGCTCTCAGCTCTGCACAAACAAAACTCACGTAAAGCTGCGCTGCCCTTTTGAAATTCCTCGTAGGTGCAGAACGCTGAGGGGTCTTTTTCAACATAAGGCGAAATGAGAGTTATAGCATTATCATACATTTCGGTAAATTTACCGCTGTTGAAATACTCCATATACTGGGCGTAAACTTCATGATACTTAGCCAGATATGCCTGGTTATCAAAAATCCATGCAATCATGGGTTTGTCTTCGGCAGATCCAGTAAGCATAGGTGAATCTATGGGATAGTTCACTAGAGAGGTGGCATTATCTGTGGCTGTTTCCGTTTCCTGGGCATTACCAAACCTTCCTACGCCGATGCCCCCCATACCTCCGAAAGCAAGGTTGTAATCCCATGCAATCATACTAAGTTTACCGTCATTTTCAGCAAGATAATAGTTGTGGGTCATACTGCCTGTATAACTGTCGGAGTTCAGTACGAAGTTATGTACAACAAAATAGCGTATAACTTCGTCCACATCCACCACTTGGTCAATGTCCTCACCAGCGTTCAGCTGTTTTATAGCGGCAATCAAGCGGGCTTTGTCTGCATTTGATATATCAAATACAGCATTGTCGATAATATCGGAGTAACTGTCCGGATTATCGTCCGAATAGATGAGGGAAGCCCCGCCATCCATTCCCAAATCATTATCTCTTAATTTTATATTTTCACCGTCTTGTTGCTGCAGGATGCCATCTTGCCCGTTGGCAGATTCCTGCATCTGTGGCATTTCACCATCCCATTCCGGTATTTGTCCCTTTTCATGGAAACCCTTGTCATTTTCACCGCCTAACCTGCCACCCATATTCATACTGTCAGGTTTATAAATCGCACCGAAATCGTTACCATAAACACGCTGTGCGAAAGATTCCTCAATGCCCTCGGCGGCCAGATACAGACCCCAGTCCTCACCATTGACCGTCACCCAGATGAAGCTTGAAAGTGGCCCGTCTGCACCCATGGCATTCATCATCTGATAAGTGACGTAATCCTTCATATAGGTATTATCCTGCACAATATTATTTAATGCAAGTTTGTCAAGCCCGAAATAGTTTTTGCCCTTCTCATAGTGATCGAACTCGATTTTAAAGCTATATCTGTCTGAGTCTGTACTTGTTATCATAAACAGGGATGAATTACCTTTGGGACGGATTCCCACGTTCTTAACGGATTCATTATCAATTATAACAGAACACTGTATATATTCCTTTTGTGCTGCGTTTGCTATCATTTGGTCCCAGTCAGATTCTTTTACCACAATATCAATTGTGTGAACCCTGTCGGTGCTGAACAGCTTCTCGGCATAGGCAGGCTGCATATGTGCTATGGTTACGCCGAAATTCCGGCTTGCCATAAATGCTACGGTTATAGCAAGCATTGCGATAACGATTGTAACGCAAATAGTAGTAGTATATTTATGTTTTGACATAGTATCCTCATTTCTAGCGCTTTAGCTCCTCTAAATAGTAACAGCAACTTTATGCGCCAGCACAATTGCTGATTGAAAAAACTTCCCTGTTATTGTTAAGTAACGTCACCCCATATAATCTCCGTTGTAACTTACCAGTACCACGTGGGAAACACCCTGCGTTGAAGATAAGGCATTTACAAAGGAGGTGTCCTCGGACTTCAGCCGTACCTCATAGTGGAGTTCAACAGAATCGGCGGTGACTGTTTTGCTTTTGACTACGTATTTCTGCACATAATCTTTCAGAGAAGAAAGAACTTTGCTCTCAGCTTCCCCGTCGGAGCAATGGATTACAACTATGTACGGATTGTCGTGGTTTTTTTTGTTTACGAATACAATCAGCATTACGCCGATTACGATGCTGCCGAACACGGCAAGGGGGATCATTCCCGCTGCCAGGACGATCCCAACGGCGATAGACCAGAACAGGAATGCGATGTCAAGAGGTTCCTTTATTGCCGTACGGAAACGCACGATTGACAGTGCACCTACCATACCCAGTGAAAGGACCACGTTGCTGGTCACCGCAAGAATTACCAGCGTACTTATCATCGTCAAAGCGATAAGGGTTACACCAAAGCTGGATGAGTACATTACTCCTTTGAAGGTCTTTTTATATACTAGAAAAATGAAAACTCCGATTCCAAAGGCCAGGGTCAATGCAAGTACCATATCCAGAATAGTTACACTGTTGATGTTCTCCAGAAAACTGGATTTGAAAATATCTTTGAAAGTCATTGTAATTTCTCCTTATAATTTCTTAGCCGTACATTCTGCACAGCGCATATTTTGAAACAGCAGAAGCACGTCTTGCTTCCAGTTGAAGTACTTTTACGATATGTTCCGGTATAAACTGGTCGTATTTTACTTCCAGCAGAACAATCTCGTCCCCCGCTTTGATGGTGGGTAAATTGTCCTTCATAAAATCTGTGGAAAACAGCCCTGTTCTAATATCCCTGTCGAAAGTAATACGAACATTTCCTGCTCTACAGATAAACGGCTCCCGAATGTAATCAACCAGGGTTTTCGGTTTTAGCTGCTGGCTCCGCATTTTGGTGTACAGTTCCCGGATAAGTTCCCGGTGATCTTCCGCCATCCACGTCAAATCTCCATTTTGAAGTGCGGTAACTTCCTCAGCAAGAATCTTTATCGACTGCTTGCAGCACATTCCGTGGACTTTGCTCTTCTTTTCAAGTCTAATATAATCTGTGTTACCGAGATAGCGGCGTATCCGGAATTTTTCCCGTTTGTCTGCGCCATCGATTTTCTCCCGCAGAGCCTTATCCCCCGGGGTATCAAAGTACAGGCTTCGAACCCTGTATTCCCCCTTTTCATCCCCGTGTGGGTCCCGAGCCATTACGTGCCCCAGTCTGCTTCGGAGGATAACATAATCTCCGTAATTTAGACTGTGCTTAAACTCGTGCCGTGCTTGCATAATAAAATCGCCCCCTTTGCTTTATTTGAGAGCGATTATAATATCTGGTTCTTTAATTTACCTTTAATAAGGAAAAATATTTTAGCCTAGTTTTAATTTTACAGTAAATGTAGTCAACCCACCCCTACTCTCGGCAGTTATCACCCCTCCGGAGCGGTCTACAATGGCCTTGGCAATAGACAGTCCCAAACCAAATCCACCTGTTTCAGTGGAACGGGAAGCATCGGTGCGATAAAATCGGTCAAAAACTTTTGGCAAATCTTCCACCCCAATGCCATCACCGGAGTTGGTTACTCCAGCAACAGCCCTGTCATTTGTACGGGTAAGGGTAAACAGGATTTTGCCGCCAGGGGGGGTGTATTTACTGGCATTATCCAGCAGAATATAGAAGACTTGACTGATTTTTTCACTATCTGCAACAGCGATTACGTCTTTCTCAATATCCGTTTCCATAGATACGCCGTTATCATACAACACCGCTTCCATAGACGCACAGACCCTATCACAGACCATACTTAAATCAAAGGGAAGATTGTCTTCGTTTTTGGGTCCATCAGACTTGGCCAGATATAATAAATCATCTAACAACCTGCCTGTTCGATTCAATGCAGCGTGAATATATTCAAACCATTCCTTTTGACTATCAACCGATTCTTCACCATTGCTTTCAATGGCATCTACATTTGCACCAATAATAGCGAGAGGTGTCCGCAGTTCATGAGAAGCATCCGCAATAAAACGCTTTTGCTTATTGTAGCTTTCTTCAATAGGCTTAACAGCACGAAGGGCAAATCGGTAAGAAAGCCAGAAAAGAGCCAGCAGCACTCCAACCCCCACACTGGTAAGAGTGAGCATAAGGGTCCGTAGAATCCTGGTTCCATTTGTTATGTCGAGAAAAACAATGCGGTTGTATTGCATATCACCTGGTAACCTGTTTAAATTTTCTCCCTTCGGCGGCGGTGCAGGAGCAACCGCAAAGAGCCATTCTCTATCTGCTAGGGTTATCTTGCCCCTATCTGCTGCCCCTGCTTTTTCAAAAGCCTCCCTATAAACGCTATACTCAAAATCAAGCTGGCTATTGACGTTCTCAAGCCTGCCATCTTTGACAAATAATACGAAAGAAACGCCATAATCCACTGAAAAACGTTCCGATGCAGTAGGCGGTTCCAAATCTCCGTTGGTCACACCAGCGGGCGGTGTGTGGTTCGGTACGAAGAACATAGCTGATACGGATTTTAACCGCTGCTGATTCTCCCGTTCAATATTGCTGTATGTCACAAGATATATCACAGTAAATGCAGCCAGCATAACGAGAGAAACCGTCAGCATATTGAATAACATCATATTGTTGCGAAGCTTCTTAAACATCAGTGGTTACTTCCTCGTCCAGTATGAGCATATAGCCGATCCCCCGCACTGTTTTGATTTTTACCCGCTTTGTTATTAATGATAATTTCTTGCGCAAGAACGCCACCTGTACCTGAACGTGACTGTCCTCCGTATCAGAATTCCATCCCCACAGTTTTTCAATAATTATCTCAGTGGTAATTGCTTGCCCCTTGTTGGTAATCAGTAATTCCAGAAGCTGGCTCTCTTTTAACGTCAGGTGAAATGTCTGCCCATTTCCTAATAAATCCAGGGTGTTGTAATTTAATTCAATGTCGCCATAGCAAAGAATGTTATCAGCGGTAAACTGTCCCCGCCGCCGTCCCAGCGCACGAAGTCTAGCCATTAGTTCCTCTGTTTGAAAGGGTTTTACCAAATAATCATCTGCTCCGCTGTCCAGCCCTTTTACCTTATCTTCCGTTTCTCCTTTCGCAGTCAGAAGTATTACCGGGGTCAGAATACTGCGCTTCCTCATTTCATGCAGAACACCGATTCCGTCTAATTTGGGCAGCATAATATCCAGTATAACAATGTCGTATAAGCCGGAAGAAACCAAGTCAAGTCCGTTTTCGCCATCATAAGCTAAGTCCACGCTGTAGTTGTTTTTTCGTAATACTTGTGCTACAGCACGGGCCATATATTTTTCGTCTTCAACGTAGAGGATTTTCATAGGCCGCTCCTTTCTGAAAGCATGCTCGTACTGCTTTCTATAGTAAAACTAAACTATAAACCTTTAATTTTCCTTTAATCTTAACCAAGTATTTATGTGCTTTAGCAAATAACTTCATTGAATTTGTAAAAACAATGTTGTATAATTCTACTCATATTATATATTAAAAGTTATTAAGTAGAATTGCAAATATATATATATAACTAGATAGGAGTGTTTATGAGAAAGTTTAAAATAACAGATATATTAATTGGTTTCGTCTTCACCTTATTATTTATATCCATTGGTGTTATAGCTGCTGTTAATTTTAGATTTATATATTATCTGGATATAGATCGTTTGAATATCAGCCAAACATCAGGGTTGGAGAAAGATGTAATTATTGAAAATTATGATGCCTTGATCCGGTATAATTCACCCTTTTATAAAGGAGATTTGAAACTCCCCGGTCTTCCCTCTTCCCCTGGGGGATTACAACATTTTGCAGAGGTTAAAACTATATTTACCGCTTTTTATTATATTGCTGCTATATCCATTATAATCAGTTTATTGATTATATTTTATAAACGTAGTAAAAAAGATAACAGCTATTTATTAGTATCTTCTATTACCGTTTTAGTAATACCTGTTATAGCCGCATTAGGAAGTATTATAAACTTTGACGCTATATTCCTATTATTCCACAAGATATTTTTCCGAAATGATTTATGGATTTTTGACCCAGCCAAAGATCCGGTAATTACCATTCTGCCAGCTACATTCTTTTTACACAGCTTACTGGTAATCATCGCTTTTGTCCTTCTGGGCAGTATCCTTCTTCTTATATCCTACTTTTGGACAAACAGTAGGGTTCAATACCGCAGGCGCAGAACCATTTATTACAAATAAATAAAAAGACGTCTATAAAAAACTGTCATTCTGAGGATAATATCAGTTAAACTGAATGCTATACCAGAATGACAGTTTCGTATTTTTCTTTTCAATTTTAATTTATTACTTCTTTTAAACATTATTAAAAGCGGCAATCCCCTCTTTCTCTTTCTATGATTCATTTTCAGAAATATACGGTAATTGAATCACAAATTCCGTTCCCTGGCCTAATTGGCTGTCTACATAAATAGTCCCGTTATATAATTCTACAATATGTTTGACTATAGATAATCCCAGACCGGTTCCCCCTTGTTTCCGGGCTCTTCCTTTATCTACCCTGTAGAATCTTTCAAAGATTCTGGATAGATGTTCTTTCTCCATACCAATTCCGGTATCTTTTACCTTAATAATAAGTCTGTCTGTTTCTTCCTGGCAAGTTAGGGATACTCTACCTTCTTCCGTATATTTGATTGCATTATCCAGTAAATTAATAAGCAGTTGTTTCATCCGTCCCGGATTACAGATAAACGGTCTTAATTTTGGTTGAGGTTCGAATGTTATTTCAACCTTGCCGTTAAGTTTAGGTTCCAACAAGTCAATAACCTCTAAAGCACATTGGTTTATATCAACAGGCTGGGTATCATAATCTTTTTTGGACTCAATCTCAGATAACAGTAAGATATCCTGTATCAGACCGTATAAACGTTCTGCTTCAATATCTATAATATCAATAAATTTAGCTGCAACTTTTTCATCTTTGATTGCACCATTCTTTAAAGTATCTATAAATCCTCGAATAGAGGTAAGGGGTGTCTTTAATTCATGGGTTACATTAGATACAAAGTCGCTTCGCATACGCTCTAATTTCTTAATCTGGGTTACATCCTCAATAATAAGCAATACTCCAAACCACTTCTTATCTTCTCTTCCCAGCGGAGTAGCTGTAACCCGTATATTTTTATTGGTGTCCGACAACAACATTCCTTCCATGGTAACGTTGGTATTGGTTTTTCTAACCTCATCTATGGCATCGAATATGGCAGCATTTCTTAATATATTATATAAAGACTGCCCTTGCATTTTATTGCTTACAGGTCTTACAATATCACAAAATGCTTTGTTAAAGAATAGAATTTCATTGGAGTCATCAATAGCCACAACACCGCCGGTCATACTGGTTAACATAGCTTCCAGTTCGATATTTCTTTGTGTAAGACTGTCAATGGTTTCTTTCAGGTTTGTTGTCATAGTATTAAAGGCACCTGCCAGTCTTCCAATTTGGTTCTTTTCCCTGGTATAAATCTTTGTTTTATAATTTCCTTCCGAAATTCTCACTGCTGCTTTAGTTACTTCATCTATAGGCTTTAACAAAATATTAGTAAACACCAGTGCCGCAAATGTAGCAATCAGAAAACATATAATAATTGCATAGATGGTAGCTTTAAATAACTCATTATCAAATTTAGATAAAGCGGATAAAGGCAAAGATACACGCAGTACTCCATTAAACGAACCATTAGATACCGGTACCGCACTATAAGAGTAATTCTTCTTCATGGTTTGAGAATATCGGTTTACCGTTACATGTTCTCCCTTTAAAGCACCTATAATTTCATCTCTGTCCTTATGATTTTCCAAATGCCCAGAAGTACTGGAATCTGCAAGTACTTCACCTGATTTATCAATAATTGTAATTCTTACCCTGTATTTTTCACTGTATTCTTCCACAAAATCATGAAAATCTATGGTAGAAGCAAAAGGCTCTTTCGAAAAGATATCTCCAATTAACTGTGCCTGTGTCAAATGAGATTCCTGGCTCTGCATATCAATAAATTGATAGCCTCTGATCCAAAAAGAACCAATAGAGATACCGATTGCAATAAATATAATAGCCACAAAGCTAACTAATAACTTTTTCTGCATGATATCCTCAATTCCGGCATTTTAGCGCCTCTTAAGCAAATTTATAGCCCATGCCTCTAACTGTTTTTATGAATACAGGCTGGCTTTCATCTAATTCTATTTTTTTACGTAAGTTACTGATGTGAACATCAACGGTTCTTGTTTCACCTATATAATCATAACCCCATACTTTTTCTAAAAGATTATCTCTTGTAAAAACAATTCCACGATTTTTTGCCAAAAGATATAATAGTTCAAATTCTTTATAAGATAATTCCACCAAATTCCCATTCACCGTTACGCTTCTTCTGGTTCGGTTGATTTCTAAATAATCAATGATTATCTTATCTTCTTTTTCTGTTTCCTCTTCCTGAAAACTGCCTTCGCTTCTTCGCATAACTGCTTTTATTCTAGCAATTAATTCATGCACACCGAAAGGTTTTACCAAATAGTCATCGGAACCTACTTCTAAACCTACTACTTTACTTATTTCATCGCTTTTGGCTGTAAGAAGAATAACCGGCAGTTTACGAAGCTGTTTGTTGCCGCGAATTCTTCTTAATACTTCGATCCCGTCAATTCCCGGTAACATCCAGTCTAATAATACCAAATCAACTTTTTGATTTTCTAAAACAGTAAGAGCCTCTTCACCAGTTTCAGCCTTTAATACATGATACCCCTCATGCTCTAAATTATAAGATACTAATTCTAAGATATGCTCTTCGTCATCTACAGCTAAAATTGTTTTCATTCGTTCCATCTCCTCTGCCTAATATTTTCATTAGGCTTTTAGCCAAGTATCAAATCACCTGTTACAATAAAAGTTATCCATTCAGCAATATTAGTAGCGTGATCTGCCATTCTTTCTAAATATTTTATTACCATTAAATAACAGATACTTTGAGGAACAACACTTGGATCTTTCTGCATTACATCAGATAACTCCTTGCAAATATTATCAAAATATTTATCCACTGCATCGTCTGCTTCCATAACGGCAGATGCTTTTTCAATATCCGCTTCTACAAAACTATCAATGGTATCAATAACCATCTTTTTCATTGCTTCGATCATATTGCCTAAATCTGCCGGGGCTTTTGTCTTTGGCATATTACTTAATTTAATTATATATTCTGATATATCCGCACATTGATCAGCAATTCTTTCAATATCTGTAATAATTTTCATAATAGAAGTTATCTTTCTTAAATCCGTTGCTAAGGGTTGCTGCTGGGCAAGTATATTAATGCATTCTCTTTCTATTTGCTGTTCTAATAAATCGATTTCATCATCCCTTGCAATGATTTTTTTAGCTTTTTCAACATCTATAGTATCTAAAGCATCAATCATTTCATTGGTGGATAATTCTAATATGCTTCCCATCTTTATTACTTTATTATTTAATTCCTCTAGCTGCGCAATAAAGCTTTGTCTCATTTTTATACCCATTGATACCATATCTGCTTGCAGATGTAATACTCTGTTTTACAGATGCGATACCGCCACATATAAACAGGCTGAAAGAATGATTTCGTGGCAACCTTTCTATATCTATATTTTCTTTCAACCTTCCAAACATGATGCCCCAAAGGGGTTTCTAAAATAACGAAGGATGCTGTTTCTTTTTATTTTACCATCTTCTCCGTATGTTTTAAAGACATTTTAACCAAATCTTCCCGTAATATAATCTTCTGTTTTTTTGTTCTTTGGAAAATTAAAAATTTGTTCCGTATCATCGTATTCAATAACTTCACCGGTCAGGAAGAAGGCAGTTTTATCCGAAATTCTGCCGGCCTGCTGCATATTGTGGGTTACAATAATTATTGTATAGTCCTTTTTTAATTCTGTAGCCAGATCTTCTATTTTTAAAGTTGAAATCGGATCTAATGCTGAAGTGGGTTCATCCATTAATATAACTTCCGGTTCAATAGCTAAAGTTCTGGCAATACAGATTCTTTGCTGCTGTCCGCCGGACACAGCCAGAGCACTTTTCTTTAATTTGTCTTTTACCTCATCCCAAATTGCAGCCTGCTTTAATGATTTTTCCACTATTTCATCTAATACACTCTTCTTATGAATTCCATGAATTCTTGGTCCATAAGCAACATTGTCATAAATACTCATAGGAAATGGATTGGGTTGTTGAAATACCATTCCCACACGGGTTCTTAGAGTAATGGCATCCATATCCTGATAGATGTCAACCCCGTCCATAGTAATGTTACCTGATATTTTAACCCCCTCTACCAGGTCATTCATTCTGTTAATTGTTTTTAAAAATGTAGATTTGCCACAGCCGGATGGTCCTATAAAGGCGGTTATTTGTCCTTTGTACAATTCCATATTTATATTCTTCAGGGCTTGAAAATTACCATAATACAAATTCAAATCCTTTACTGAGAATTTAGTTTCGTTTTTCACCTTGTTTCCTCCTATTACTTATCCTCGAATAAGATCATTATGTTTATACAATAAAAATATTGCTGTTTGAATATACTGCCTAATATCCTGATTTAAATTAAATTCCATTTATCATTAACTGGTACGTTTCTTCAGAAATTTTCTTGTTATTAGTTTGGAAAGCATATTCAAAGCAATTACTAAAACAATAAGTACTACTGCTATAGAAGATGCCTGTTCCAAATCTGCTGTTTCTTTAATAAGCCAGTACATCTTTGTGGTTAATGTTGCAGCCGCCGCCTCACTTCCTACTAAGGTTTTCGGAATCTGAGCAATGGTACCTGCTGTCCATATTAACGCTGCTGACTCTCCAACGATTCTGCCGATACTTAATATAATGGCTACCAATATGCCAGGAAGAGCACTGGGAATAATAATTTTACTTATTGTCTGCAATTTGGTTGCACCTAATCCCATAGAGGATTCCCGATATGTCATAGGAACTTCTTTCAATGTTTCTTCGGTTGTTGAGATAATGGTTGGCAGCAGCATAATACTTAATGTAAATGCACCGGCCAATACGGAATAGGACAATTTTAAAGTTTGTACAAATACAAGCATACCAAACAAGCCGTATACAATAGAAGGAATACCTGCAAGGTTTTGAATGGCAAATCTAATAATATTTAACATTCTTCCCGGTTTGGCATATTCGTTAAGATAAATAGCTGCACAAATGCCAATAGGAGCAGAAATCACTAAGGTCAGACCTATAATATAAATCGTAGATACCAGCATGGGAAGTATGCCTCCGCCGGTTCGTGTTATTTTCATTCTTATAGTCTCTGTTCCTTCATCTAAAGCTTTCTTGGCTTCTTCTAAAGTTATGTTTTTAAAATTAGTATTTCCTGCTTTCCCAATCACATCCCCCGTTTTCAGTTCATAAGAAGCTTTTTTCATATTAACGGCATCTTTTACAGGGGAATTACTGTCAATAGACTTAATTACAATATTTTTGTCTTCCAGTGCAATATGAATACCTAAGGATTCCACATAATCTGTTTCTCCATGACTGTTACTGTTATTATTTCTGCTAACATCTACAACTGTAGTTTCGTCATCCCACATTCTGGTCATAAACTTAAGGTTAACACCCGGCAGACCTTTATAAAAAATAAATCCTATAATAACCACAAGAATGGCAACTGTAACAGTAGCTGAAAGATAAATCAAACCTCGTAATATGCCGTCCTTTAATTTTGTATTATTGTTTTTCATCATAGTATCCTCAATTCCGGCGCTTAAGCACCTTTTTAATACTAATGGCAACTTATGCTTCTGCACAATTTGCCGTTGGAAAAGCATTGCTTTTCAATCTATTTTAAATTCTGCCTATTTCTTAGAATTTGCATTACCCATTTTGCTGGTTATTTTAATTAAGACCATGTTAATTACTAATATGAATAGGAATAATACAACACCTGTTGCAAATAACATATCCTGATGCCTTCCGGATGCATAGCTCATTTCCATGGAAATATTAGAAGTTAGAGGTCTGATTTTTGACCAAATGCTTTTTGGCAGCCCCCCAATATTATTACCGGCAATCATCATAACTGCCATAGTCTCGCCCATAGCTCTGCCGATTCCAAGCACCGTTGCAGATAGTATTCCGGAACGGGCTGCCGGTACCACCGTTTTAAATATAGTCTGAATCTTTGATGCACCCAGTCCGTAGGATGCCTCCCGGTAAGATTTAGGCACTGCACGCAAACTACTTTCACTAAGGGTAATTATAGTTGGCAGGATCATTATAGTTAATACGCAAATAACAGCTAACAAAGACTCACCCTGACCGGTAGGGGAAACCTTTTTGATTAGCTGTACAATAACACCAAGTCCAAAAGCTCCGTATATAACGGACGGAATTCCAGCTAACAATTCTATAGCTGGTCTGATAATAGCCACTATTTTCTTTGGAGCAATTTCAGCAATAAATACAGCAGTTAATAAACCAATGGGAACCCCGAGTGCTATTGCACCCAGGGTTGCTAATACTGATCCAACGATCATGTAAAATATTCCGTAACTTTCCGTACCGGGATCCCATTTTAATCCGGTTATAAAATCTAAGAAACTGTATGAATTTTCTCCAAAGAAAGGTTTTAAACCCTTTGAAAATACAAAGGCAATGATGGCTATAACACTGAGTACACTAATCAGTGCACTGAATAAGAATATAAAATGAAATACTTTTTCTTTATAATCTTTTTGCTGTTTTGCTACCATTTCATTTTTGCCCACATGTTTCATTAGTCTACTCTTATGCCTCCGTGATCTTCTACAAATTCTTGTGCATCCGGACTTACTACATATTCAAGGAATGCACTTGCCTCTGGTGATGCAGTATCTTTGTTATACACCAGTAAGAAAGGTCTTGATAATACATAGGTTCCTTCTTTTGCATTTTCCGGTGTAGCTTCTATGCCATCTACAGTAACTGCTTTTACTTTTTCATTGATAAAGGAGAAGGAAACATAACCAATTGCATTTTCATTTCCTGCAACAGTTGCTTGTACATTACCATTACCCTCTACTACTGTAGCACTTTCTACTAAACCAACATCTCCAAGTCCGGTTAATTCTTCAAATGCTCCTCTTGTACCGGAAGCACCTTCTCTTGATACTACGATAATATTTGCGTCTTTGCCCCCTAATTCACTCCAGTTAGTAATTTCACCACTGTAAATTTTAAGTATCTGTTCAATGGTCAAATCCGCTATTTTATTGGATGGATGTAAAACTACTGCGATTCCGTCATATGCAAATATTACTTGTTCCAATCCTTTTTCTTCTTCCTTTAGGTTTCTGGAAGATGCTCCAATGTCGTTTGCCCCATTCATAGCATCTGTAATACCTGCTGAAGAACCTGTTCCTGTATAATTGATTTTAACATCAGGATTGTACGCTGTAAAATCACTGATCATATCCATAAGAATCTTTTCTACTGAAGTGGAACCTGTAATACTAACTGTTCCTGCAAGTGCTGTTGTATCTGTTTTATCAGGTGTTTCTGTTGTGGTTGGTGTTTCTGTTACTTCTGGAGTTGGTTCTTCGGTACCAGTTTTATTTTCATCAACCTTATCTCCCTTTTTACCACAAGCCGCCAGAACAAACATCATAGTGAATACTAGCATAAAACTTATAATTTTTTTCATATTAAAGAATTTTTTCATATTCTTCCTCCTTAGGGATTCCCCTTGATTTCTTTTTGCTTTCATTTCTTTTTTTTACCTTACAATACGAATTTTATATCTGGATTGTTATAATGGTATTTTTGTAATGTAAAGTTTTTGTAAAATTATATTTATTGGTATTATTCTTTGAATAAGCAGTATTCTATTCATCTTCTATCCTGTTACCATAAATAATTTACATTTTACAATACCTATGTTAAAATGTGTTTTAGAAAGTTTTTATTACTACTGCAGAAAAGAGGAAGAAATGAAACGATCAAATTACTTAAAATGGGATGAATATTTTATGGGCATTGCCTTGTTATCCGCCAAGAGGAGTAAAGACCCAAGTACCTGTGTTGGAGCCTGTATTGTCAGTGAAGATAACAAAATACTTTCTGTAGGTTATAATGGAATGCCCATTGGTTGTTCTGATGATGAGTATCCTTGGGAACGAGAGGGCTCTGCATTAGATACCAAATATTTTTATGTCTGTCATGCAGAAATGAATGCAATACTTAATTATACAGGTATTCATATGAAAGGCGCCAAAATATATGTTACTTTGTTTCCTTGTAACGAATGTACCAAGGCATTAATTCAAAAAGGAATTACAGAAATCATATACATGAGTGATAAATATGCCGAAACTGATGCGGTAAAGGCTGCAAAACGAATGTTAAATTCTGCAGGAGTTGGTTATCGACAATATGAGCCTCTGAATAAGGATATTGTATTATCCTTATAAGATATAATTAATAACTGCTGTATAACTGTAAAGAAGTATAATGAATACATATTCCATGAGTTTACTTTAATATTTATTTTTATAAGTATACTCATGGAATTTTCATAGTTAATATTCCGAAAGAAAGGTTACTCAATGAATAGATTGAATAGTAAAAAATCATTACGTAGAAAACGCTTCCGCAGAAAAGTGAAATTAATATTTACTACCTCCATATTAATGCTTTTATTGGGAATCGGCATTTTATTTGGAATTAAACTACAAAACCTTGCCCACTATCAGAAAATTCCAAAGACATTAACCATCATTGGCAATAGGAAAGTTGAACAAATGTTATTAACACCAAATGAATATTCCAGACCACAAATTCCTTTAAAGAAAGTCAATAGTGTGGTAGTACATTATACAGCTAATCCTGGTACATCGGCAGAAGCAAACAGGAATTACTTTGAAAATCTTAGAATTAATAAAACCACTTCTGCCAGCAGTCACTTTGTAATAGGCCTAGAAGGAGAAATCGTTCAATGTATTCCTTTAGACGAAATATCTTACGCTTCTAACGACAGAAATATAGATACCATATCCATTGAATGCTGTCATCCGGATGAAACCGGTAAATTCAATGATAAGACCTACGAATCTCTTGTTGCTTTGTTGAGCTGGTTATGTACCGAATATCGCTTAAAGACCGATGATATTATCCGGCACTACGATGTTTCCGGAAAGCTCTGTCCCCTGTACTACGTTAATAATGAGGATGCTTGGGAGAAATTAAAGACGGATGTAACTGATTATATGAAGCGTTAATAATAAGGTAATGACTAGGACGCTTTGCCCAATTCAGGTTATTTAGACCTTAGAGAGTAGGGGATGCGATATATTTCTTGTTCCGTAGAGAAATTCGATGGTTCTAATACAATAGTAATCGCTTAAAGCATATTTAATAATTGCGAACTCCTCGGCTTCGCCTCGTCAAACATCACAATTTTTAAATATTGGCACGATTCCTATTGTATAAGAACCATAACGAATCTCTCAAAGTCACTAGAAATATATCGCATCCCCTACTCTCTAAGGTCAATTAAGTTTATGAGAGCAAAGCTGTTTAATGAAACAGCTTATGTTTTCTTTTATAAGATTTAGCGGAATTTATCGAGCTTTGTAGTTATAATTGTATTGTACATCCGTTTATTATATATTAGAGGTGCTGTATCATTTTAAGAGTTATATTAAAATGGATATTCATAAATAAGTATGGGGGTATAAATAATGGGAAAATTGCGACATTCTTCTATATAATAGAAGGATAAAATTCAATTCCTTCTAATCGTTTTTAATTATAAATAATGTTAGGAGAGAAAAAGATGTTAAACGTAAATTTTTATGAACATATAGATGATACATTGCTAAAGTTTGCTGTAATAGTATCCAAATCAAATGGTAAATGGGTATTTTGTAAACATAGGGAAAGAACAACATATGAATGTCCAGGTGGACATAGAGAATTAGAGGAAGATATTATAACCACAGCTAAAAGAGAATTATATGAAGAAACCGGAGCAACTACATATACTTTAGAAGAAGTATGTGTTTATTCTGTTTCTGACGGAATCAATGAAAGTTTTGGCATGTTATTTTATGCTGATATAACAGAATTTGGCCAGCTGCCTGAATCAGAAATAGAAAGAATCGAATTGTTTGATCAATTGCCGGATAAATTGACTTATCAGGATATTCATCCAATATTAATAAATAAAATTAATTCTTTCCTTAAGGTGAAAGGCATATTAAATAATATAGAACTTAAGGATAATATCATTCCTGATATTTCTGATTTAATTGACTTATATAACGATGTGGGCTGGAGTAATTATACTAAAAATATTGACATGTTAAAACTTGCTTATGATAATTCCCTTAGAATAGTATCTCTTTGGGATGTTAATAAATTAATCGGTATTATTCGTGTTGTTGGTGACGGTTATTCTATTATTTACATACAGGATTTAATTATATTAACGGAATATCAGAAGCAGGGGCTTGGTTCCATGCTGATGAACTATGTTTTGAATGCCTATAAGGATGTTTACCAAAAAGTCTTACTTACAGAAAATCAAACATCTACTGTTAAATTCTATGAAAGTTGTGGTTTCGTTTCCAATGATAAATATAATTGTGTAGCATTTGTTCAATTTAAAATGTAGAAACCTTGTTTTAACCAGTTCCATAAAAAAATGTTTTGTAAATTTTTTTGACTATTTCGTACTACAGCGATTCATTACACAGTAATTCTTCAGCGGCACCACATATTTTTTTTCTGAAATAACAGAACCTTATTGCGGTTGCCGCTTTTTTCTTTTAAGTTTTAACAGAATCTTATCTACAGCCCTGCCACTCTTTTCTTTTGAGTTTAGCAGTATCTTACCTACATTCTGCCGCTCTTTTCTTTTGAGTTTTAACAGAAACTTATCTCAGCCTTTCACTTTTTTCTGCTAAAATAAAAATTTACATGCTTCATTTCTTCTTTCCTTTATTTCTTTTATAAATAATATATTCCTTAGCAATAATTTTGTAAAATTAATAATCAGTACCACCGTCAAATGGTTAATGCATCATAAGTGATGCAATTATAAATTCATATCAAAAAAACTAATAAAATATTATTGGATATTGCATTCTAATTTTAATAGTGATATTATTTACTTTACCCACTCAACTATTAACCATGTCATCAATCAAAAAAGAAGGTATACTATGAACAATAATTATATACAGGTATTTGGAGCAAGAGAGCGTAATCTTAAAAATATAGATGTCAAGATACCTAAAAAAGAGATTACAGTTTTTACAGGCGTATCCGGCTCAGGTAAGTCTTCCTTAGTATTTGATACTATTGCTGCAGAATCTCAGCGGCAGTTAAATGAAACCTATACCAGTTTTATACGTCACCGCATGCCGCACTACGGCCAACCTGATGTGGATACCATTGAAAATTTATCTGTTGCCTTTGTTATTAACCAGAAGCGATTAGGTGGAAATGCAAGGTCAACTGTAGGAACTGTTACGGATATCTATTCTTTATTGCGCCTTTTATTTTCACGAATTGGGAAACCCTTTGTTGGTTATTCAGATGTTTTTTCATTTAATAATCCCACAGGTATGTGTAATCACTGTGAAGGCCTGGGAAAAATTGAAACAATTGATATTGAACGGCTATTAGATAAAAATAGATCTTTAAATCAGGGAGCTATACGATTCCCAACCTTTGAACCCGGAGGCTGGCGTCTTACACGCTACATTTATTCCGGATTTTTTGACAATGATAAAAAAATTCAAGACTACTCCCAAGAAGAATTAGAAATGCTGCTTTATGCTGATGGTATAAAAGTAAAAAATCCAACACCAGAATGGCATAAAACTTCATTGTACGAAGGATTGATTCCGCGCATTGAACGTAGTTTTCTAAAGAAAGAAGATGGGGAAAAAGTAAGATACAAGAAAGAAATCGAAGGATTTGTTACCAAACAGGATTGTCCCCATTGTCATGGAACACGCCTGAATGATAAGGTTCTAAGTTGTAAAATAGACGGAAAGAATATTTCTGATTGCTCTATAATGCAAATAAGTGAGCTCTTAGAATTTATCCAGCGAATAGATATTCCTGTGGCAGCTACTATCATTTCTGAACTGGTAAGCCGGTTACTGCATATGGAGTCTATTGGATTAGGCTATTTAAGTTTATGCCGTGAAACCTCTACACTTTCAGGGGGTGAATCACAAAGGATCAAAATGGTAAGCCAACTGGGAAGCAGTTTGACAGATCTTACTTATATTTTTGATGAGCCAAGTATAGGGCTGCACCCTCACGATATTAATAAGATAAACGGTCTTATGAAACTCTTGCGGGATAAAGGGAATACAGTGCTTATTGTAGAACACGACCCGGATATTATAAAAATTGCTGATCATGTAATTGATATGGGACCGGGTGCCGGAATTCATGGAGGCGAAATTGTATATCAAGGTAACTTACTTCAATTAAAAGAATCTAATACACTGACTGGAAAGTATTTGTCATATCACCCTAAGCTAAAATCTCAAACACGTAAACCAAATGGCTGGCTATCTATTCAAAATGCTGCCCTGCATAATCTGAAAAATATATCAGTTAAAATTCCAAGGGGCGTAATGACCGTTGTAACCGGTGTTGCCGGTTCAGGAAAAAGTACACTTATCAATCAAGTATTGCCCCGGTTTTATCCTGAGATAGTTTTTATTGATCAAAAAGGAGTACAAGCCACAAAGCGTTCCAATATAGCAACTTATACCGGCATCTTTGATAGAATAAGAAAATTATTTGCAAAAGAAAATGGCGTTAATACTTCTCTGTTCAGCTTTAATTCTCAAGGGGCCTGCCCTGTTTGTAAAGGTTTGGGTATGACTTATACGGATTTAGCCTTTATGGATACTATCGTTACCCTTTGTGAAGAATGCCATGGAAACCGTTTTACAGATGAAGTACTCCAATATAAACTAAGAGATAAAAATATTAGCGACATTCTTAAAATGACCGTAACAGAAGCTATGGATTTTTTCCGGGAAAAGGACATTGCCACAGTACTAAAAAGACTTTCAGATGTAGGAATTACTTATATTACTTTAGGACAACCTCTGAACACTCTATCAGGGGGAGAATTACAAAGAATAAAACTTGCTTCCGAACTTGAAAATGGCCGACAGATTTATGTTTTGGATGAGCCATCAACCGGCTTGCACATGGCTGATATAAAGCAGTTGAACAATGTAATGAACCGCCTTGTGGAACATAATTCTACCCTTATAGTAATCGAGCACAACCTGGATATTATTTGTCAAGCTGACTGGGTTATTGATTTAGGCCCCTATGGGGGACAGAATGGCGGTAAAATAATGTTTACAGGGTTACCGGAAGATTTGGTGAAATGTAAAGACTCACTTACAGGAAGTTACTTGAAAAAATATATTACAGGCATTTAGGAGGTAAAATATGATAACGAAAGAGTTAGAGGATAACTATATTCCTCTTCAATGTATGATTTTAGCATATTCAAATCGATTCAATGTGGAAGGTGTATCCACAGCACAATACTATATACTGGATATTTTGCATAAACAAGGCCCTAAAACAACAAAAGAACTTTCCCAAATGAAGGGTATTTCCCAGTCAGGCATCTCAAAACTGACGAAACGCCTCCTTGAAAAAAATTATGTATATCAGGAAAGGCAGCCTAACGACCGCCGTTCTTTTAACATTGTCCTTACTAATGAAGGGAAAAAATTTCTTAGCCGTGTTGATGATTTCGGCAAAGAAATAATGAATATGATTGAAGAAGCACTAACACCGGAAGAAGTACAATCCTTTTCAACGATGTGTAAAAAGATAACGGATTTATATGTGGAAAAGTAGAATAATACCTGCCTCCATAGTAATTTGCCTTCCTCTTCGTAACTTTAGAATCAACTGCCTATAACTAAAAAAAGCTGTTGCAAAATGAATGTGCCATACCGAATTTGGATTATAAAATCAGTCTAAACCTCTATATCCGGTATCTCATTTTATTTTGCAACAGCATTTTGTTATCTATTCCTCTGGACTAAAGGAGCTTCCAGGGAGATGCCCTTTAACTCTGTCTATTCCTATAGATTATAATTTGATAGCCTCCAAGGAGGCATTAATTCTATCTATTCCTCTACGCTGTAATTTGGTGCTTCCTTAGTAATATGAATGTCATGAGGATGACTTTCCTTTAAGGATGCGGCAGTTATTTTAACGAATCGGCCATTTTGTTTTAAATCTTCTATTGTCTGGGTTCCGCAATAGCCCATACCGGATTTTAAACCACCTATTAATTGGAATACGGTATCTTCTACTGTTCCTTTGTAAGCTACACGGCCTTCCACACCTTCTGGAACCAGTTTCTTGGCATTGGTCTGGAAATATCTGTCTTTACTGCCGTTTTCCATAGCTGCAATGGATCCCATACCACGGTATACTTTATATTTTCTACCTTGGTATAATTCAAATTCTCCGGGACTTTCATCACATCCAGCAAAAATACTTCCCATCATACAAAGATTTGCGCCAGCTGCTATTGATTTTGTTATATCTCCGGAATACTTGATACCTCCATCTGCAATAATTGGAATACCATATTCTTTAGCTACTGCATAGGAATCCATAATTGCCGTAACTTGGGGTACACCAATACCTGCTACCACTCTTGTAGTACAGATAGAGCCGGGTCCGATACCTACCTTAACTGCACTGACACCTGCTTCAATTAAAGCTTTTGTTGCTTCACCAGTTGCTACGTTACCTGCAATAATTTGAAGTTCAGGATAAGTTTTATGAACCATTCTAATTACTTTTAATACATTTGCAGAATGTCCATGAGCAGTATCTATTACAATAGCATCCACCTTTGCATTCACTAAGGCTTCCACACGGTCTAAAATATTAGCGGTTACACCAACTGCCGCTGCACATCTTAATCTGCCTTGTGAATCCTTTGCTGATAAAGGATACTTAATCTGTTTTTCAATATCTTTTATGGTAATAAGCCCTTTTAAATTACCCTTTTTATCTACGATAGGTAATTTTTCTTTTCGGGCAGAAGCTAAAATCTTCTTGGCCTCTTCTAAGGTGATTCCTTCCAGTGCAGTAATCAGACCTTCTGAAGTCATAGATTCTTTGATTTTTTTAGAAAAGTCCGTTTCAAACTTCAGGTCACGATTAGTGATAATTCCTACTAATTTCTTTCCTTCCGTAATTGGGACTCCTGAGATTCTAAATTTCGACATTAAATTATTAGCATCTTCTAAAGTATGCTCAGGTGATAAGAAAAAGGGATCTGTAATTACTCCGTTTTCAGATCTTTTTACTTTATCCACTTCTTCTGCCTGTTGTTCAATAGACATATTCTTATGAATAACACCAATACCACCCTGTCTTGCCATAGCTATGGCCATTCTATGTTCAGTAACTGTGTCCATTCCAGCGCTCATCATTGGAATATTCAGCTTAATGGATTTAGTTAAATACGTGGATACATCTACTTCATTTGGAATTACTTCTGAATAAGCTGGTACTAACAAGACATCGTCAAAAGTAATGCCTTCACCAATTATTATTCCCATGCAAATAGCCTCTCTTTCCTTATATTAAAATGTTAATAATATTAAATTGATTTTTACAAGTATAACGAATATTTGGGGACTTGTCAACCACCGAAAGACATTATGATAGCTTTTGTGTTTTAAAAAAGAACCAAAGCTAATGTTTGGTTCTTTCTTCAAAAATTGCTGCAACAATTGCGGCTGCTACTGCACCGTCTTCTACTATTACCGTTTTAATTTGAACACATATGTTTCCTAATATGAAACAAGCTTTCTTGGACTCTTCATTTTAATACAGCCAAGCATCTTTTCATTTGGTTCAAACAGGATTCTTAATTTTGTTTCTCCATTTCTGTATATAATAACATAGGGTTTTACTTCTTTTCTTCTTGAAGTAAAATCTTTTGTAACCAGATTTCCCTGTGAATATGAATCTAATTCATGGGAGCCGTAAGGAGCCATAATCTCTACCTGTTCAAAATCAATTTTTAAAGCGGTTTTTCTTTTGGCATTACCCATTATCTTATCAAAATCCAATTGACCATCACAAAAAACATATTCATATTCTACATTTAATCTTGGAAACATAAATACAATTAAAATAATCAGTACTGTCCCAATAATTAGCATTATAGTATTAAGTGATGCTAAAAGGAAAGAAAGTATAGCAACAAAAATTAATATGAACCGTAAAGCATAAGTACCGATAGTTTCTTTTCGTTTCACCCCGGCTTCTGCATATAATTCATTCATAACCCATCCTCCTACTTGTTTTATACATGCTATTTCTTACTTTATAATAATGATTGTTATCATGTTTCATAATAACAGGGATTCAGGTGCTTAATGCTTTTAATGACAAATAAAGACCTGAAAAAATAAGGTTTCATCTTAAAGCAGCCTGTCTCTATTCATTATTATGTCCTATCAATCATTATACTAAAAAAAAGACAAAAGTAAAAGCACGTTCTGGAATTATTTTTATACAAAAACAAGGAGCTTTTGCAAATTTGGTATTCTTATTGCAAAAGCCCCTTGCTCTAGAGGGTTTTTATGTTTATAGAGGGTTATCTATTACATCATTCCCATTCCGCCTGCCCCACCTGCTGGCATAACCGGATCATTGGATTTAATATTCACAACAACAGATTCTGTTGTTAATAATGTAGATGCAACACTGTTTGCATTTTGAAGTGCACTTCTTGTAACCTTAGCAGGATCAAGAATTCCTTCTTCTACCATATCTACGTATTTTTCTGTAAGAGCATTGAAACCTGCTCCAGTCTTAGAATCTTTTACCTTGCTTACAACAACGGATCCTTCTAATCCAGCATTGGCAACAATGCTGAATAATGGTGCTTCCAGTGCTTTTAAGATTATGTTAGCGCCAGTCTTTTCATCCCCTTCTAAGGAGGCAGCTAATTTAACTACTTCTTTAGATGCATGGATGTAAGCAGCTCCACCACCTGCTACAATACCTTCTTCTACGGCTGCTCTGGTAGCTGCAAGAGCATCTTCCATACGAAGTTTCTTTTCTTTCATTTCTGTTTCTGTAGCAGCACCAACACGGATAACAGCTACACCACCAGCTAATTTAGCAAGTCTTTCCTGTAATTTTTCTTTATCAAATTCAGAAGTAGTCTCTTCGATCTGAGCTCTGATTTGAGAAATTCTTGCTGTAATTTCATCTTTATTTCCTTCACCATCTACGATAATTGTGTTTTCTTTTTGAACTTTAACAGATTTCGCACGTCCAAGTTGATCCATAGTAGTTTCTTTTAAGTCTAATCCTAACTCATCAGAAATTACAGTACCACCTGTTAAGATAGCAATGTCTTGTAACATAGCTTTTCTTCTGTCACCATATCCTGGAGCTTTTACAGCAACTACCTGGAAGGTTCCTCTTAATTTATTAATTACTAAAGTTGTTAAAGCTTCTCCTTCTACATCTTCAGCAATAATTAATAATCTGGCACCGGATTGAACCACTTGTTCTAATAAAGGAAGGATTTCCTGAATATTAGAAATCTTTTTATCTGTAATTAAAATATATGGATTTTCTAAGTTAGCTTCCATTTTGTCCATATCAGTACACATGTAAGCAGATACATATCCTCTGTCAAATTGCATACCTTCTACCAGATCAAGTTCTGTCTTCATAGTCTTTGATTCTTCAATGGTGATAACACCATCGTTAGAAACTTTCTCCATTGCATCTGCTACCATTTCACCAACTTCATCATCTCCGGCTGAAATTGCAGCAACTCTTGCGATTTGAGATTTTCCGGTAATCTTAGAGCTCATGGATTGAATAGCTTCAACTGCACAATCTGTAGCTTTTTGCATACCTCTTCTTAAAATAATTGGGTTTGCACCTGCTGCAAGGTTCTTAATACCTTCATGAATCATTGCCTGTGCTAAAACAGTAGCTGTGGTTGTACCATCACCTGCAACATCGTTTGTTTTAGTTGCAACTTCTTTTACTAATTGTGCACCCATATTCTCGAATGCATCTTCTAATTCAATTTCTTTTGCTATGGTAACACCATCGTTTGTAATAAGTGGTACACCAAATGATTTATCTAAAACAACATTTCTACCTTTAGGTCCTAATGTAATCTTAACTGTATCTGCTAATTTATTTACACCTGTTTCTAATGCAGCTCTGGCTTCTGCGCCGAATTTAATTTCTTTTGCCATGTCAATTACCTCCTAATTAGTCTTCAACGATAGCAACGATATCGTTTTGTTTTACTACAATAAACTCTTCATCCTCTAATTTAACTTCTGTTCCGGCATATTTGGAGTAAATAACTTTATCTCCTACTTTCACTTGCATTGTAACTTCTTTGCCGTCTACCACTCCGCCCGGTCCAACTGCAATAACCTCAGCCTGCTGTGGCTTTTCTTTTGCCTGACCCGGTAAAACGATACCTGATTTTGTTGTTTCTTCTGCCTGTAGTTGTTTTAACACTACTTTGTCTCCTAATGGTACTAACTTCATATCATTTTCCTCCTTAAACATTTTTAATATACAGTTCTAAGGCTTTCTTTTTGATAGACTCTTCAATGCCTTTTTCATGTTATTAGCACTCACTTCGATTGAGTGCTAACTGATAAGTTATATATTAGTAAATTTGTTTTTAATATGCAAATGTACTTCTGTTTTAATTTTCCTTGAATTTATGTGTTTTTCTTATCTTTCTCTTATTTGCTCTTTATTTCTTATTATTTCTCACTTTTTCATTATTATTCCTTTAAAGTTCTTTAAAATTCATCTTCTATCCGGTAAATGGATCACTTTGGATAAGATAAAACTTGGTTTTAACTCTACTTGAATAGGTTTAGCCCTAATGGTATAATGATTCAAAAAGTAAAGGCAGGTTTCAAATGAAAGAAAAACTATATACCATTCCGGTTAATGATGCATTTTTGGAAGATTGTGAATGTCCCCTTTGCCTAATGATAAAAACATTGGAAACAAATGCCATTGAATTCACTATGGGACCAAGTTATATGGAGGATGATATTAGAGCAGAAACCGATAAGGCAGGTTTTTGTAACCATCACATAAGGGTGCTTTATGAAAACCAGAATCGCCTTGGTTTAGCCCTCATATTAAAAACTCATATGGATAAAACCATACAACATTTGGAGTCACTCTCCTCTAACAAAGTTAAAACCTCTGGTTCCCTATTCAAAAGAAAACAAGAAACATCCACCATTGCTTCTTATACAAAAAAATTAGAAAATTCCTGTTATATCTGCGACAAAATAAATACTACCTTTGAGCGCTATATCGCTACCATATTCTCACTTTATCAAAATGATGACCAATTTCGCAGTAAGTTTTCAAATTCCAAAGGATTTTGCACCTCTCATTATGGACTACTTTATGAAGAATCATACAAATATTTAAATGGAAATCTGTTAGAACGATTTATAAAGGAACTAAATGATTTGTATTTTTATAATATGAAACGAGTAAAAGATGATTTGGAGTGGTTCATTGATAAATTTGATTACCGTAATACCAATGAACCGTGGAAAAATTCCAAAGATGCATTACCCCGCACTATAACCAAAACCAACAGCATCCTTTAAAGCAAAAAAGCTGTTGGCATAAAGCTGTCATTCTAAGTTCTTGGGTTGGAAAAATCCACAGAATCTCTTCCTTTTATAGATTCTTTAAGCATAAAATCCACCACATTATGCTCTTAGAATGACAATTCTTTATACAGCAACAGCATATTATTTGTTCTTTAATAATTCTTTTAAATCTCTGGCTTTTGCTTTAATTCTCTCATTGGCATTTCTGGCTATTAAAACCTTAGATATCCATCTGCTGGCCTCATCATAGTTTCCTACTCTTCTTGCTAAGTCCGCAACCAGATAGGTTACCGTATGTTCATCCATTCCGCACATAGGAAACATTTCTTTAGAAAAAGCATCAATAAAACCTTCATAAGCATTAGTTAAAAATTCTAATTCCTCATTCTGTAACTGCTCAATCTGCTCTTCATAGTCAGGAGTATCCTCCGGCAATGTTTCTGCCTTTCCGCGAAGCAGCCATGCTGTCTTTAGACAGGTATAAGCACGTTCACTGATTTTGCTTCTTTTCACTATGGTGTTAACCAAAGCAAGTTTATGACGTGCAATGGCATCATCATAAGTATATTCATCACCATCTTCATTAATTCCTTTGAATGAAGATGAAATTTGTTCTCTGATCAGTTTAGCCTGTGCTGAAGTCATGTAGTTAAAAAATCGGTTTAATGCAGAATATCCACAATGAGGGCAAACAACCGCATCGTATTTTAATGAATCTACATTTTGATATTTGGGCCGTAAATCTGTGTCTGCTGAAACCAGTTTGATTTTACCTGTTTTAATTGTTTTTACTTTAAATTCTTTCTCACAAACAGGACAGGTATAAGTTTTTTCGAAAAGGAAATCTGCTTCAACAATTTTTTCTTTTTCGTTTGCCTGTGCAGAATTATCTCCATTCTTACTGTTTTTATCTTCTGAAGCATATACATCCAGATCCGACATTTTCCCCAGACCAAAGGCCTCTAATCCTGAAAATAAATTAGCCATTTTTATCCTCCTTTAAACAGGCTTATATGAGCTCTTTAAAGACACTATCCGATTAAATACTAAGTGCCCCGGTTCTGAATCCTTTGCGTCAACGCAAAAATAGCCGTGTCTTAAAAATTGAAAACTGTCATATGCTTTCGCATTCTCCACACCAGGCTCTACAAAACATTCTTTTAAAACAGTAATGGAATTTGGATTCAAATTTAAACTTCCGTCCTCATTATAAACGCCTTTTTCTTCATCTACAATATTCTCGTACAATCTTACTTCTGCTTTCACAGCAGTTGGCTGTGCAACCCAGTGAATGGTGCCTTTTACTTTACGCCCTGTAAAACCAGAGCCACTTTTTGTTTCCGGATCATAAGTACAGTGAACTTCTGTTACTTTACCGGTTTCATCAGTAATATAATCCGTACACGTTACAAAGTAAGCATGCATTAGGCGGACTTCATTTCCAGGGTATAAGCGGAAGTATTTCTTTGGTGGTTCAATCATGAAATCTTCCCTGTCAATATATAATTCACGACAAAATGGAACTTGTCTGGTTCCCATTTCTTCGTTTTCCTGATTATTGGGCACCTCAACATATTCCACCTGTCCCTCAGGGTAATTGGTGATTACTAATTTGATTGGATCTAATACTGCCATTACTCTGGACTTCTTTAATTTAAGGTCCTCTCTGATACAGTATTCCAGCATGGCATAGTCAACTGAACTATTACTTTTAGACACACCGCATAACTCCATGAACATCTTAATGGATTCCGGTGTAAAACCTCTTCTTCTTAAAGCACTGATAGATACTAATCTAGGATCATCCCAGCCATCCACGATTCCTTCTTCCACCAGTCTCTTGATATATCTTTTTCCGGTAATTACATTGGTTAAATATAATTTTGCAAATTCGATCTGCTTTGGAGGGTTCTCATATCCTACCTCTTCAACAACCCAGTCATAAAGTGGTCTGTGGTCTTCAAATTCCAAAGTACAAATAGAATGAGTAATACCTTCAATAGCATCTTCTATAGGATGTGCAAAATCATACATAGGATAGATACACCACTTATCCCCTGTATTATGATGATGCATTCTGGCAATACGATAAATAATCGGATCTCTCATATTAATATTAGGGGATGCCATATCAATCTTCGCCCTTAATACTTTTGAACCATCCTCATATTTTCCATCCTTCATTTCTTCGAATAATCTTAGATTTTCTTCTACCGAACGTTCCCTATAAGGGCTGTTTTTTCCCGGTTCTGTTAAGGTTCCGCGGTATTCACGAATTTGGTCAGCCGTCAATTCACATACATAGGCTTTTCCCTTTTTGATTAATTTAACAGCCGCTTCATACATCTGTTCAAAATAATTAGACGCAAAGAACAATCTATCTTCAAAATCTCCACCAAGCCATTTAACATCAGCTATGATGGACTCTACAAATTCTGTTTTTTCCTTTGTTGGATTAGTATCATCAAATCTTAAGTTAAATTTACCCCCATATTTTTGTGCCAGTCCGTAATTTAGTAAGATAGACTTGGCATGTCCAATATGCAGATAACCATTGGGTTCAGGCGGGAACCTTGTTGTAATAGCCCCACAATGACCTTCACTTATGTCCTTTTCAATTATTTGCTCTATAAAGTTCTTGGATACTGTCTCTTTTCCTGCATCCTCTTTGGTTTCGTTCTCAACAAGTATTTCGTCTTTCATGCCATCTTTATCCACGGCAGTTCCTCCTTCAAGCAGTAACTTCATTTAAGGTATATAATACCACAATTAAAAATAATAGTCAAAGTCCATATCGGTAAATTCAGTTTCCAGTAATAGTATATTAGTCTCAAATTTGAGGTATTTTATTCAATAAGTGCTAAGAACTTACAAGGACGCTTTGCCTG
Source organism: Anaerocolumna aminovalerica (assembly GCF_900115365.1). GTDB lineage: Bacteria > Bacillota > Clostridia > Lachnospirales > Lachnospiraceae > Anaerocolumna > Anaerocolumna aminovalerica. Next base: position 41,969 of record NZ_FOWD01000007.1, on the reverse strand, counting down.
GATAGGTATATAATATGATAAATATTAATCTCGAACATTGATTTGACTTGTGGTATAATAATACAAATAAAGTTGAGTTTTTGAGCCCAATTACAACTATTAGAGCAGGTATATTAAAATTGAGATTAATACCTTTTGAAAGGTATTATATTGATTATAATATATGGTGAATTTTTAATATACTCTAGTTTGTTCTATAAATTTAATACTATTTAGATAAATAATAGGTTCAAGTATTAATGTAAAATATATCTTAAATGGAGATAGTTACGATGAATAATGAATTATTATGTGATTTAATATCCTCAGTAAAAAATCAGAATCTTCATGTACTGAATGTAGTTGTTAGACAAGATGGTAATATTATAGCAAAACATGATTTTGAAGAAGAAAAACCTGTACTTTTGTATTCCGTAAGTAAAACATTTACATCAATGGCAGTGGGTATTGCTATTAGCGAAGGATATTTTAAGATTGATGATCATGTGGTGGATTTTTTCTCTGATATTCCATCTTTATCAATGAATGAGTATTTAAAGGAATTAACTATTCATGATTTACTTTGCTTGGGAACCGGGCAGGCAGAATGCCCGGTAATGAAGGCTGATTGGAGCAACGGCAAGGACTGGGATATTTGTGAATTGTTCTTTAATGAACCTATTGTCTTTAAACCAGGTACCCATTTTACTTATAATAATGCCGCAACTTATATGCTTTCAAAAATTATTAGTATTACTACAAGTATTAACTTGGATGAATATTTGGATAGAAAAATATTTAGACATTTAGACATTCCGAAACCCAGATGGGATACCTGTCCTAAGGGAATTCCTCAAGGGTTTTCAGGCCTGTACTTAACAGCTGAGCAATTATCCAGATTTGGGCAATTACTTCTGGATAAAGGATTCTGGAAAGGTAAGCAGCTTATTCCTTCCGGTTATATAGAACAGGCTGCATCTGTTCAAATAGAAACCAATGATTTTAACCCATACTTTGCAACAGCAGATCACCATCAGGGATATGGATACCAAATCTGGATGAACTCCTATCCTAATTCATATCGTATGGATGGATTATATGGTCAATATGTTGTAATGCTGCCAGATAAGAATGCCGTAATAACATACGTTTCAAATGAACCGCAGAATATGACAGGGGTTCTAGAGCTTACATGGAATACCTTAATTAATAAATTGTAATTTATCCGTATTATAAGTAAGTTTTCTTTAACTATGTCTGGTGAAAAATGCATATGCCTTGTCATATTTTTCGGTTCAATAAGTTAACATTTTAATTTTATCTGTCTAATTCTTAGCATTGGTCAGAATGAGTCTGCACCAATATGTAACAGATGGACTAAATGACTTAGAAGCAGGCCCCATTTACTATCCTTTTACATATCTATTATTTAAATAACTTGTTTCCTTTTTCACCTATTGACTTATTTAAAGCAGAATATAACATTATCGCTATTCCAACAAATAGTAAAATAATAAATAAAATAAAAAATATCATTAAGTTATATGTATGTAAAAACCCTAGAAATTGATTGGCATAATCACTATAATTCGTCCGATTAACGATTGATAAATTTATCATCATTAAAATTGCTATAAAATTTGATAGGTACAAAATACATCCTGTTACAAATATTTTATTTTTCATATTTTTCCTCCAGAGACTTGAATTTTTTCTGCCCTTAGTGTTACGTCCAAAAAGTGTATTTTATGTTTTTATGAGTTCCTTCAGACGCAGGTTGAATATTGTTCCATACGCCAATGTATTAACTTATTTTACCACATAAATAGAATCTACTCTACAAATAAAAAACGCCCTTCAGTTTCGTATTAAACTAAAAGACGTTTAGGTTCTATTACTTTATTGAGATAGATTCATTTCCTGTTTGACTGTTACTGGCCCCAACGGTTTTTCTGCTGTAACATATCAAGCCATTAATTTCTTCAAATGAGACAGCACGATATTTATATTACTTTCTTTTATGGATATATTCTTTTAGAACCTTTATTAATGCGTCCATTTCTTTATCTGTTCCCACTGTAATACGAAGGTAGTTATCAATACGGGGTTTCTTAAAGTAACGCACAAATATCTTCTCTTCCCTTAGTGCAGTATAAAGTTCTTCTGCTGGAATGAATTCATGGGTTGCAAAGATAAAGTTGGTTTTGGAATCCGGGAAAGAGAATCCCAATTCTTTTAGTTCCCACATAACCCGGCTTCTGGTTTTTGTTATCATTGAAGTACATTCTTCAAAATAGGCCCTATCTTTTAAGGCCTCCACTCCAAGATGGATGGATGTCTGATTCATTGTATAAGAGTTATAGGAATATTTTACGTCATTTAATGCACGGATTAGTTTTTCACTGCCAAAGGCATAACCAATTCGCATACCTGCCATGGATCTGGATTTAGAAAAAGTCTGTACTACCAAAAGGTTATCATATTCTTTTATTAAGCAGGCAGCACTGATTCCTCCAAAGTCTACATAGGCCTCATCAATAATTACCACACAATCCTGATTATGTTCTATTATATCTCTTACTACATCTAGTTCTTCATATATGGAGGTGGGGGCGTTAGGATTAGCAATAACTACTCCGCCATTCTTTTTATAATAGTCTTCTTTTCTGATTCTAAAGTTATGGTCTAACTTAGGTCTTTCATAAGGTATGGAAAAAAGTTCTGCCCAAACATCATAAAAAGAATAAGTTATATCCGGAAATAAAATTGGTCTATCTGAATTAAAGAAGGTTAAAAAAGCCATACCCAGTACGTCGTCGGAGCCAACTCCAACAAACACCTGGTCTTTTCCGACTTTATAATAAGCTGCTAAGGTATCTGTTAACAGCTTGGCAGTAGGATCCGGGTATAATTTTAACCTGTCCGTTTTAATATCCTGTAGGGCCATTGCCACTCCCGGCGCAGGTGGATAAGGATTCTCGTTGGTATTTAGTTTAATCATTCCCGGTATATTGGGTTGCTCTCCGGGAACATATGGTACCACTTTTCTTATGTTCTTCTCCCAGGCACTCATAGTTAGCTCCTATCTGCAGTGCTATACTCCTTCGCTAATTTCTCAAATCCCGGTAAGGAGCGTTTTATTGTTTCATAAGCTACACAGTAAGCAATTCTGCAATAACCCGGACATCCAAAAGAAGAACCGGGTACAATTAATATATTATGTTTTTTTGCCGCTGCCGCAAAAGCTTTATCATCCTCTTCTAAAGCTTTTACAAATAAATAAAAAGCACCTTCCGGCTTAATACAGGTATATCCATACTCCCTCAGACTATAATAAAGCAACTCACGGTTTCTATTATAAGAAGCTATATCTACCTCGGCATCTAAGCACCTGGCAACCACCCTTTGCATTAAGGATGGCGCATTTACAAAGCCTAAGATTCGATTGGCTACATTTGCCGCACCTACTACATTGGTATAATCATCTACTTCATTAGGAATAACCAAATATCCGATTCTTTCACCAGGAAGAGATAAGGATTTGCTGAAAGAATAACCTACAATTGTATTATTATAATACTTCGTTAAGTAAGGTACTTCTATACTGTCATATACCAATTCACGATATGGTTCATCCGAAATTAAATAAATAGAAATTCCAAATTCCTTTTGCTTTCTATTTAAAACATCTGCTAATCCTTTAATGGTGGTTTCGGAATATACTACACCTGTAGGATTATTCGGAGTATTTACAATAACCGCTTTTGTTTTCTCTGTAACTCTGGTCTCAAATTCAGCCAGGTCAGGTTGAAAATCATTAATATCAGGAGGTACCACAACTAATTTCCCATCAAAATTATCTACGTAATTACGGTATTCACCAAAGAAAGGTGAAAAGACAATCACTTCATCTCCAGGGTTTAATAAGGTCTTAAGAATAACATTTAACCCACCTGCTGCACCAACTGTCATAATAATATTTTCACCGGTAAAAGAAGTTTGAAACCTTTTATTAAGAGAATCTGCAATAGTTGTTCTTACATCCTGGTATCCTGAATTGCTCATATATCCATGAACCAAATTGGCATCTTCCATATTAATAATATTCAGTATCTCTTCTCTTATTTCTTTTGGCGGCTCTACGCTGGGATTTCCCAAACTAAAATCATATACATTCTCCGCCCCGTAAATATCTGCAAGTCTCTTTCCTTCCTCGAACATGGCACGAATAATAGAACTGTTTTGTACCAATCCAACCATTTTATTTGAAATCATATTAACCTCTATTCCGGCGCTTTTGCGCCATTAAATAATGACCGCAATTTTGTGTACAAGTACAAATTGCCAGTTGAAAAACTTATTTCTCGACCTAGCTCCCATCATCATCTCCTTGCAAATGTTGTATTACCAGAAATCAGGGTGTGAAATTATGCATTTCAAATTCACACTAAACTGGATTCTGGCACTTTGCCCTTTTAATAATGGATAGCAACTTTCCTTTTTTCCCTTTTCATGATTTAATTTCATTCAGTATAGCACAGTAACGTATTAAATTGCAATAATATATAAAAACAATTCAAAGAACACTGTGTAATAGTTTAAAAATAATTCAAATTAATTAGATATTACGTAGTTTCTTTTATTCCCGCTTCAACTAAAGTTTTATTTTTTAATAAGAAAAAGCTTAATAGTAGCATTATAATCCCAGTTCCCATTAACATCCATTCTATTTTTATTATGTCCGATAATGGTCCAAAAAGAAGCATACTTAAAGGAACCATAAAGCTTGCTATCATCCCGAATATGCCAAATACCCTGCCTAAATATTCTTCCTCTGCTTTTTCCTGCAATAGCACCGTGGAAGGTGTATTAAAGAATGGCATAGCAAGTCCAAACACACCCATTATAAACATGTATAAGCTAAAAAATGAGATAATTCCCAGTAAGAAAGTACAACCACCCATTACAAGACTTGATAAAGTCATAGTATGCACCCTGTTCTTAAATCCACCCCAGGAAGCCATAATAATACCGCCTGCCATCATACCAATGGAAAAAGTGACTTCAATTGCAGTAAGCCGCCAAACATCATCCCCAAAACTTCTGGCAACTTGTAAAGGTGTTAAAAATGCAACCGGCCCGGCTAAAATAAAAAAGCATCCAGCAAACAGAAAGAAGTATTTCAAATAGGCATTTTTATTAATATAATCTATTCCTTTCTTCAAATCCTGAAAATAGCTTACCGGCTCATTACTTATACTTCTTGTATGTTCTTGTTCACGTAGAAATACAAGTAATATAACAACTGCCAAAAGTGCTGTTATTACATCAATAAAAAATATTGTTTCAATAGTAGCAACCGAAAGCAACGCTCCGCTAAGCATTGGGGATAACAGCATAACAAAAGCCTGAATACTTCCATTTAAACCATTTATTTTAGTTAATTTATCTTCCGGAACAAGACTTGGAAGAAACGCATTAACTGCCGGAGTTTGAATTCCGGAACCTATTGCACGAATTGTGGTTACTACAAAAAGCATCCAAATGGAATCATACCCTAATATAAAAAATACAGCTAATATAAAAGTAGCTGCGGCTATTAAAGAATCTGATAAAATAATCAGTATCTTTCGATTATAACGGTCTGCCCATACTCCTGCAAAAGGAGAAAGAAAAAAAGAAGGTAAAAAACCGCATATAATAGATACGGTCATCATTATCCCAGACTGAGTCTCTAAGGTTATATACCACATAATTGCATATTGAACTAATGATGAACCAAAAAGGGAGATGGTCTGACTTGTTAAAAATAATATAATATTTTTCATCCAGTTATTTTTCATAGATTGTCTCCTATAGTTTCTTAGTATATAAATATCATAGTACCTTTTGTAAGTCAATAATTGATATGCATCGTATTTTTTGGTGTTTTTTTAAATTATATATAATATGAATGGTTATTAACATATTTATTCAAAAGAAGAAGGTAATAAAACTATTTTAATTATGGGGTGAATACAATAAATATAATTATTCGTATTATAGAAGCATTTGACTGATACAATTTGGGTTCTAAGCTCCTAAATACCGTAAATGATTATGCCAGAAGCGATATAATAGATTCCATCAGTGTAAATATTGGTTTACGTAAAAAGAAACATGTTTTCTATGAAAAACATGGATTTGTTGAGAAGTCATTTAGTCTCATAAAATATCTATAGTATAGTTATTCTATACCTACAGAAGGATGAGAATTGAAGATTTAGAAGAAATTTTAATAACTTAGATTTAGTAAAGAATTGAATGCAGTACTATAAAAGGCTGGTTCAATAAGTCTTACCGATTAAAGAGATACAAAGTGCTTATTGAATTTTAAAAAACATACAAGGTACCAGGTAATATATAAGATTAAAAGAAAAGCAAGTGTAGTAGGTCTCTGAGAGTATGAGATGTTTTTTTGTGAAGTGACTTTGTTTTTTCCAATGTTCTTATACCAATAGAATTCTACAAGTGGAACAAAGAATATATCTCTTACTCTCAAAGATTAAGAACCCTGTACGGGCAAAGGAGATCTATTATTAAGACAGCCTTATATTCAGATAATTTTTGACTATTTCAACACATTTATCGAAACCAAGCTGCATACTGTTAAAGCATAAATCATAATTTCTGGCATCCTGCCAGTCTCTACTGGTGTAGTATCTATAATATTCTGCTCTACGCTTGTCGATGGATTGGATTTTCTTTTCCAGCTCTTTTGTAGGCATGCTGTACATATCCGTTAATCTGGCGACGCAGTCTTCTAAAGATGCATAAACAAATATTTTAACCACATTCTTCATGTCCTTTAAAATATAGTCTGCACAACGTCCAACAATAATACAGGATTCCTGCTCTGCCAGTTCTCGAATAACCTTTGCCTGATAATTAAATAAATTATCGTTGGATACAAAGTCTTCCCTGTCAGGAGGAATTAATTCGCCTTTGTATTCCTTACGCATTATTTTATACAGCAAGCTTTTCTTTAATTGTTCATCTGCTCTTCCGAACAGTTCTTCATTAATACCGCTTTCATCCGATGCCAGCCTGAGTAGCTCTCTGTCATAATAATGTATACCTAACTCCTCGGCAAGCATCTTTCCCATAGTTCTACCGCCACTGCCATAGCCCCTTGCAATTGTAATTACATAATGTTCCATCCTATACCTCCTTTATATTAATAGGAAATAATTGTAACACTAGCTCCCATTGCATGCCGCATCTGCTTGCAGATGTGGCACTGCCTCAAATCGGGGTGTGAATTATGCTTTTCAATAATTCACACTATTCTCCTAAATATGCTTTCTTCACTGAATCATTATTCATCATTTCATCAGCATCCCCTTCTAATACAATTTTTCCCGTCTCTAATACATATGCACGGTTAGCAATGGATAATGCTTTTTTTGCATTTTGCTCTACTAATAATACCGTAGTTCCATTATCGCTGATTTCTTTTATAATATCAAATATTTCTGACACAAAAAGAGGCGAAAGTCCCATAGATGGTTCGTCCATTAATATAATTTTAGGGTGTGACATCAGTGCACGTCCCATAGCCAACATCTGCTGTTCACCGCCGCTTAATGTACCTGCTATCTGGTTCTTTCTTTCTTTTAAACGCGGAAAACGCTGATATACTTTTTCTAAGGTTTCTGAAATTTCGTTTTTATCTTTTCTTGTATAAGCACCCAGTTTAAGGTTTTCAAAAACGGATAATTCTTGAAAGATTCTTCTTCCTTCCGGAACGTGGGCCATACCTAAAGATACAATATTATGGGCGGGTATTTTAGTTAAATCATGTCCTTCAAATTCAATGCTGCCGGCTTTTGGAGAAATTAAGCCGGTAATTGTATGAAGGATGGTTGTTTTACCTGCACCATTAGCCCCGATTAAAGCAATAACTTCTCCTTCATTTACTTCAAAAGAGACGCCCTTTATGGCTTGAATTATGCCATAATATACTTCCAGATTATTTATAGTTAACATTGCCATTGGATTTCCTCCATTCCCTTCTAAACCGTTCAGACTAAAATTTATTCACCAAGATATGCTGTAATAACTTCAGGATTATTCAGTACAACATCCGGAGTTCCCGATGCAAGTTCTGTACCAAAGTTTAGCACTAATATCTTCTCACATATCCCGGACACCAATTTCATGTCATGTTCAATTAGAAGAATGGTAATACGATACCTGTCACGAACCAAACGGATAGTATCCATTAATTCTGCTGTTTCATTGGGGTTCATACCTGCTGCCGGTTCATCTAATAATAAAAGTTTTGGATTGGTTGCCAGTGCCCTTGCAATCTCTAACTTTCTTTGCTTGCCGTAAGGAAGATTACTTGCCAGATAATTTGCCTCCCCTTCCAAATTAAATACTTTTAATATCTCCATGGCCTTCTCCGTCATTTCCTTCTCCAATTTAAAATACTTTGGAAGACGAAGAAAACTGGTAACCAGGTTATATCGGATTTCATTATGAAATGCTGTTTTTACATTATCCAGTACTGTCATTTTCTTAAATAACCGTATGTTCTGAAATGTTCTTGCAATCCCTGCCTGACAGATTTCAGAGGGAGATTTTCCAACTACATTTTCACCATTGATTTTAATCGTTCCTGTTGTAGGCTGATAAACTCCCGTAAGCAGATTAAACACGGTTGTTTTACCGGCACCATTTGGTCCGATCAGACCATACAACTGACCTTCTTCGATACTTAAGTTTACATCATCTACTGCCCGCAAACCTCCGAAGGAGATACCTAAATTCTTAACTTCTAATAATGCCATGTTTTCTCCTCCTTTTGCTATTTTACACGTTTCATATTAGGCTTCATAAACTTTGGTAACTTACCGCTCTCTTCCAGCTTTGTTCTAAATCCTGAGGAACGGAATAACATCATAGCAATTAAAACAACTGCATATAATAGTGTTCTGAATTCATCTACGGAACGAAGCATTTCCGGTAAAAAGGTAAGAGCAATGGCTGCTATAATAGAGCCTTTAATATTACCCATGCCGCCAAGTACAACAATAACAAGTATTTCAATGGATTTGTTATAATCAAAGTCCCCAGGTTTTAATATACTTAAGTTATGTCCATAGAACACACCGGCAACTCCGGCAAAGAAAGCAGCGATTACAAATGCCATAACTTTATATTTACTTACTTTAATACCAATGGATTCCGCTGCAATATAATTTTCACGAACAGATATAATAGCCCTGCCATGTCTGGATTTAACAAAATTAGAAATTAACACTACTGTTAAAATCATTACAATATATACCCATGTATAATTAGAGTATCTTGGTATCTTGGTCAGACCTTGAGCACCTCCTGTAATTTTAAGAGAAGTAAGAACGGAACGTATAATCTCACCAAATGCTAAGGTAACAATAGCAAGATAATCTCCTTTTAACCGCAAAACCGGAAGTCCGATAAGAAAACCCAAAATAGCCGCCATTATTCCACCGGCAATTAACGCCAATGTGAACTCTAAACCTTTTGGCAGATCCATATGAAGGGTAATTAAAGCACCTGTATATCCTCCGATAGCCATAAAACCCGCATGGCCCAATGATAATTCTCCAAGGAATCCAACAGTAAGGCTTAAGGATACGGCAAGGATTATATTAATACCCATTGGAACGATTAAGGATTTACTTTGACGGCTTAAAAAGTCCCCTTCTGCCAGAAAAGTAAGTATAAAATATCCTATGATCAAACATATTACAATAATTATATTTTTTAAAGTAAATATACTGTTACTGTTGGTAACTTTTTTATCCTTTTTCATTGTTCCACCTACACTTTCTCAATTCTGTTTTTGCCCAGAAGTCCTGAAGGCTTCACCAATAGTACCACTACTAAGACCCCAAATACAATAGCATCAGAAAGCTGTGAGGAAATATATGCTTTTGAAATACTTTCTATAAGGCCTAATGCCAACCCACCAATCATGGCTCCAGGGATACTGCCAATGCCACCAAGTACGGCAGCAACAAAAGCTTTGATACCGGGTAGTGCTCCCAAGGTAGGTTGAATTGACTGATACTGACATACAAACAGAATTCCTGCTACAGCTGCTAAAGCTGAGCCAATAGCAAATGTAATAGAGATGGTGCGATTTACATTGATACCCATTAGTTCTGCTGCCGCTTTATCCTCTGATAAGGCTTTCATTGCTGAACCGGTCTTCGTCTTATTAATGAAATAGGTTAATCCAATCATACAAATAAATGTTATGATAAATGTAACAAGAGATATACCCGATATAGTAATACCGCCAATACGAACAGAGTTTACGTTAATAATGGATTTAAAAGCAATTGGATTTGGCTTAAAAATCAGTAAGGCAACACTTTGTAAAAAGAAACTCATACCAATTGCAGTAATCAGCACTGATAAAGCAGGTGCCTTTCTTAGTGGCTTATAAGCAACTTTTTCAATTACAATACCAAGTACTCCGCAAATAATAATTGTTAAAACAACTGCTGCTATCGCAGGCACATTTAGTAGGGCTACCAGCACATACAAGGCATACGCACCTACCATTATAATATCTCCATGGGCGAAATTAATCATCTTTGCAATACCATATACCATAGTATAGCCTAAGGCAATTAACGCATAAATACTTCCAGAACGTAATCCGTTAATTAATTGTTCCAGTATACTTCCCATTTAATTTCACCTCTTCTTCCTTTTTCTTTTTCCATGCAAATTTCTTTATAGTGATTAATTAAACTTTTTTCTTACTAAGATTCTTCGCTAGGCTCAGACTGATTTTAGAATTCATTGCGAATTGTTCTGCGCTAAGCGAAAAATCTCAGACACTTATTATTTTAAAAATTTAAAAAGGAGATCATTAGGATATCACAATAGAATTTTTCATAATTGTAGAAATCCTAAGAATCTCCTTTTGTTCATTCATTTCTGCTAATATAGTTTATTTTATTTATTCAACAGTTATTGCTACATACTTTCCGTTTTCTATTTTGACGAATTTTGCACCTTTGTTTGGTTCACCATCTTCATCAAAGGATACAGAACCGGTAAGACCATCTACTTTAATCTGTGTCATAGCTGCAACTAAATCTTTACTATCTGTTGTACCTGCTTTTTCCAAAGCAGCTTTGATTAAGTATACAACATCATAACCATCTGCTGCGAATTGGTCAGGAACTGCTTTGTATTCTTTCTGATAAGCTTCTACAAAAGATTGAACATCCGGATTTTCATCTGTTGCAACGAATGGACTTAGGAATACAGACCCTTCTAATACTTTGGCATCAACTACCTGAGCAAGAATACCGTCCCATCCGTCAGAACCGATAAAAGGAAGACCCACACTCAATTCGGCTGCCTGTGTAGCAATATAGGAAGCTTCTGTGTAATAGGTAGGAACAAATATGATTTCTGCACCGGAACCTTTAATTTTAGTTAATTGTGTACTAAAATCAACTGCATCTTTTTCAAATGCCTCACTGGCAACAATCTCTCCCCCAAGTTTTGCTACTTCGGCATTAAATGCATCCTTAACACCTGTGCTGTATGGATCGGAGTTATTATATATAACGGCTATTTTCTTATGTCCTAAAGTTTCTATCGCATATTTAGCCATCGTTATACCTTGCACCGGATCGGTAAAACATAATCTGAAAATATTGGGATAAGCAGTTGCACCTGCTATGGAAGCAGATGGTGTGATAGTAAGAATTCCATCATCATTTGTTAAATCTGTAATGGCCATATGAGCATCGCTGGTAACTGCACCAAGTATTGCCTGGGCTCCATTATCCATTACGGTATTATAGGCAGATACTGCTACATCAGGAGAAGCTTCATCATCAACAAAATTTAATTTTAATTGAATCGTTTTATCTCCAACTTTTACACCGCCTTCTGCATTAATTTTTTCTACAGCAATATTGGCACCTTGTTTTACAGATACACCGTAAGAAGCTGCTTTTCCGCTGAGTGGTCCAAGTCCCCCGATAATAAATGCATCAGAACCACTGTCTTTTTTTCCACAGCCTGCGAATAAACTGGCCGTCATTACGGATACTAAACCTAAGCTTAAAACTTTCTTTAAACTTTTTTTCATAAATAATCCTCCTTAAGACTTCATTTAGATAAAATATTTATCCTCTTTATCACTTTCAACTTATTACATATTAATGCATTAAAGTAAAAAGTTTTAAAAAAAAGCCGTTATCTAAACATACAATTAGATATAAAACAAGGCGTTCATCTGCTATTTTCATTGAACGCCTTTATTCTTGTCATATATAATACTATTGTAAATTCTATTTGTCAACTCTAATTTTTATGATAATTTATAGAATTTTTATAAAATTACTGAATTATTTTATTTTAATAATAACTATCGATTATAAATATGCAGTTCACCACCACATTTATCGCAGAAATCCAGACCTTCCAAAGTAATACCACCGCAATCCGGACAGATAATTTTCTCAGGAAGAATTTCTCTTTCTATAATCTCATATTCCTCCTGGGATTCTTGAAGAGAATCTTTAATATCATCCGTATTCATTCTTTCTGTATCCCTTTTTTCCGGTATACTATCTTCTGTACTCTTTTCTACCGTTTTCATTCCTTCTTTAATAAAATTTATTTGATTATCCTTACAGGATTCTTCCTTTTCTATTCTGTTACCGTCCTCATTTTGATTGGTCTCATCTGTGTGAATATTAGAATGTATTATTTCCTTCAATCTTTTTAATGGTCTCATGACTATCTCCCAGCCTAAAGGTACTCCGCATTTCTATAATTGGTCCGCCTTTATGTTCTACATACTCTTTTGTAATAATTACTTTACCGATATTATCATCTTTAGGGATTTCAAACATAATGTCCAGCATAAATTCTTCTATAATAGCTCTTAAAGCCCTTGCCCCTGTTTTTTTCTCCAAAGCTTTTTCTGCTATTGCCTCTAAGGCACCATCTTCAAATTCCAGTAAAACTTCATCTAACTGTAATAACTTTTTATACTGCTTTAATATAGCATTCTTAGGCTCTTTTAAAACTTTCACCAACATATCCTTGGTAAGGCCTTCTAAAGTATATATAATAGGAAGTCTTCCGATAAATTCCGGTATCATACCAAATTCCCGCAAGTCTTCCACTGTTGCTTTCTGCAATAAATTAAAATCTTTATCATACTTATCTTTTAAATCTGCGTTGAATCCGATGGAAGATTTTTTATTCAGTCTTTCTTTAATGACTTTTTCTAAATCCGGAAACGCCCCGCCGCAGATAAACAATATATTCTTAGTATTTACAGTAGTCATGGGAACCATGGCATTCTTGCTGGTAGCTCCTACCGGAACTTCAACTTCACTGCCTTCTAATAATTTTAATAACCCCTGTTGTACTGATTCTCCGCTAACATCTCTGTTGTTGGTATTTCTCTTTTTGGCTATTTTATCAATTTCATCTATAAAGATAATACCTCTTTCTGCTTTCTCCACATCATTATCAGCAGCTGCCAGTAGTTTGGATACAACACTTTCCACATCATCACCGATATAACCTGCCTCTGTAAGAGAAGTTGCATCTGTAATTGCCAATGGTACATTTAATAATCTGGCAAGGGTTTTTACCAAATAGGTTTTACCGCTTCCTGTGGGTCCTATCATTAACATATTAGATTTCTCAATTTCAATATCGTCCATGGTATTGGTAGCCACTCTTTTATAATGGTTATATACCGCCACAGATATTACCTTCTTGGCATGTTCCTGACCAATAATATATTCATCCAGCTGTCCTTTTATAATATGAGGAGATGGGATATCTTTAATATTAAAAGCCGGCTGAGCCTCCTTGGGTTTCTTCTTTTTTATCTTTTGGCTTCCGGGTATCTCCTGTACCTGATTCAGATTCATTAAGTTCGGTGTCAGATTCATCATATCCATATATGACATACCATTGCCATTAATCGTATCAAAGGTCTTTTGCATGCAATCAGAGCAAATACATATATTACTGGGAATGTGAATCATCTTGCCTGCTTTGCTTTCCGGCCTTCTGCAAATATAACAGATTTCTTCATATTCGTCCTTATTCTTAGACTCATCCTTGGTATTATTTATATCAGATTCTTTTTTATCTAATGAATCTTTACTTTCTTTTTTATTTTCAATTTCCCTAAAGTCATTATCCTTGTTGTCAATTTCTCTATAATCTAAATCGATTTCCCTATAATCATTGCTATCTTTGTTGTCTTTATCCATACTTATCTCCTTATCCCGCTGCTGTTGTTTTCAGATTTATATTTATATTTATATATACAGGTTTATTAACGAATACCTTACTATCTTCATTCCCTTATTATATCATGAGCACAAAGCATGTTCATGATCTTGGCACTCCACTGGGAAAATACAAGCAACCTTGCATTTTCCTCATTACGTTTTTATTATATCATGAACGTAAAGATGTTCATGATCTTGGCACTCCACTCAGAAAATACAAACAAGCTTGCATTTTCCTCATTACGTTTTTATTATATCATGAACATAAAGATGTTCATGATCTTGGCACTCCACTCAGAAAATACAAGCAAGCTTGCATTTTCCTCATTACGTTTTTATTATATCATGAACATAAAGATGTTCATGATCTTGGCACTCCACTCAGAAAATACAAGCAAGCTTGCATTTTCCTCATTACGTTTTTATTATATCGTAGACTTTATATGGAAACAATAGACGAATGCTTAAATTTTTATTAAACTTACGTTTCCAGAAAAACTTATATTGAAAAGGACTGTTGCAACTTACTTTTTGCAACAGTCCATATGATTATTTTTCTTCAAATACCTGCTTACTTACCAAATTAACCGTAATTTCCTTTTCTACATACTTTCCATCCTGCATACGCATTATGGAAAGTTTTATGTCAGTACCTGCGCGGTAAGATGATACCTTTTCTTGTAATTGGGTGGTTGAAGATACCTCTGTATCGTTTACTTTGGTAATTATATCACCAATAACGATACCTGCCTTATCAGCACTTCCACCTTCAATAACTCCCCTTACATATACACCGCTGGGCCAATTATAAGCTTCCATAACAGCTTCTGTAATGGGCTCAATATATACACCAAGATATCCTTTTTCTTCATCTTTTATAACTTCACGGTTCATCAGTTCACTTATAATAGGAACCGCTCTGGATATTGGGATGGCATAACCCATACCTTCAACTTCACTGGAGGCGTATTTTACGGAATTGATTCCAATAACTTCACCTTTTGTATTCAGCAAAGCACCTCCGCTATTGCCGGGATTGATCGCGGCGTCTGTTTGTAATAAAACCATGGTATTATTATCAACCTTAACTTCTCGGTCTTTTGCACTAATATAACCAACTGTTACGGATTGTCCGTAACCCAATGCATTTCCAATTGCTACAGCCATTTGTCCAACTTTAACGGAATCGGAGTCACCTAATTTGGCAATCTTAATAGCACCCAAAGTTTCCTTGCTGATTGTACTAATATCAATGGATATTACCGCCAAATCTGCTATGGAATCCCTTCCTTTAATTACTGCTTCTGCCTGAGTATCATCAATAAATGTTACCTTAATTGGATTTGCACCTTCCACCACATGGTTATTGGTTGCGATTAACAGCTCTTTATCATTTTGTCCCACAATAATACCGGAACCACTGCCTTCATTTGGTTCACTATATTGTTGGCCAAACCAATCAAATGTTTTTGTAAATGTTCCTGTAATAGTAACAATGGAAGGCATGGTTGACTCTACAACATCTGTTATATCTGTTCTTTGTTGAATCATACCTTCTGAAACAGTTGTGGTTGGTATTTTTAAGTCTGAATCTTTGGGAATATCCAGATTTAATTTATTTTCAAGTCCTTTAATGCCTGCACTCAAGGAAAAGGCTTTTGCATTGGGATTTATCTTATAGTAAAGTTCATTGACTCCAATGAAAGTACCTCCTGCAACAACACCGAATACAACTGCTGCACATATAACTGCTGCTGCCTTCCTAAAAAATCCCGGTTTCTTTTTCACATTACCGTTATTTGAGGAAGCTTGGCTACTGTGCTTAGGTTGTTCTGAACTTCCTTTTGCCTGACCACTTGGAGTTGGTCCGGCATAAGTGTTCTTTTGTTCATTCTTATTAGATGAAATTTGCTCCGCCCAAAAACTATATGGTATGGATTGATTTTTATTACCAGCACCAGTATTTTCATTTGCAGTATTTAAGCTGTCGTTGTCTTTCATATCAGATACTTCACCACTGTAACTTGGAGTGTTTATGGTTTTCTCATTATTTATTGTTGTATCCTTTATTATATCACCATTCACCCTTTCAATTTTTATTGATTCGTCTTTTACAGTTTCATTGTTCAAATTCTTATCCGGTTGATTTGTATCGTCATTAAAATTTTGATTCTTGTTAAATTCATCCATTATAATGCATCTCCTTTGCTAAAATAATATTAAGATCCATTTATATAAATTCTCAAAAAACTTTTATTCTCAGAGTTAAATTCCAAGAATTTCTTTTAAATAAAATCTCTTTAATCTTTTTTTGTTAAAATTATTGTATCAATCTTTTGTGTATTAAATGTGAATTTTTTGTCTATTTTCTATGTACACTTCTGGTCATATAAAATAGACACAAAATATTAAGAATTTTGTTATTGTAGATTAAAGCTGAATCATGTATTATAATAGTATTACCATGCAATGTAAATATACTGTAAATATGGTGTAAATATATGGAATATCACATAAGTGAATATGGTGAACATTATGGCAAAAAATAATCAAAAAAAATTAAATAAGTTAAGAGTTATTATTGATGGTATTTTATTGTCCCTATCTTTTATCATCGCGTACTTCCTCCGGTTTGACAGTCCATTATCCAGATGGGGTATCTTCAGACTGGATCATACCAATTATCTCCCATTAACAGATTATTTACAAATACTTATTTTTCTGTTACCCGGATACTTAATTATTTATTATTACTGTGGTTTGTATAACCCCAATCTAACTCAAAGCAAACGGTTGGATCTATACGATATTATAAAGGCAAATCTCTTGTCTTTAGCTTATTTTGCTTTAATCTTGTTTTTATTTAAGAAGCAAGATCTTTCCCGTGCAGTAATTATCCTTTTCTTCATTATTAATGCATTATTGAGTATTACTTACCGCTTAATTCTTAATTCCTCCATTCGTATGGCAAGAAGGAAAGGTATTAACCTAAAGCATATCGTGCTGGTAGGTTATAGCGGTGCAGCAGAAGCCTATATTGATAGGATCTTAGCTAATCCACAATGGGGTTATTATATTCATGGAATACTGGATGATAACAAAGAGCGTGGAACCTTATACCGTAATATAAAAGTAATCGGAAGTATTGATGACCTGTTAGAGATTTTACCTCAAAACCATCTGGATGAAATAGCAATTACACTCAGCTTGGATGAATATTCTAAACTGGGACGAATTGTTGCTTTATGTGAAAAATCCGGTGTTCACTCAAAATTTATTCCGGACTATCAAAACTTCTTCCCAACTATACCGTATACGGAAGATTTAAACGGACTGCCTGTTATAAATATACGTAATGTACCTTTAAGTAATGGATTTAATAAATTTATCAAACGTGCCACTGATTTATTTGGCTGTATTGTAGCTCTTTTACTCTTTGGCATACCAATGATTATCGTCGCAATTATAATTAAATCTACTTCATCAGGACCGATAATTTTCTCACAAATTCGGATTGGAAAACATAATAAGGAATTTAAAATGTATAAATTCCGTTCCATGGAAGTACAATCGGAATCGAAGGAGAAAAAAGCCTGGACAACCTCTAACGATCCACGTGTTACGAAGATCGGTAAATTTATACGTAGGACAAGTATAGATGAATTGCCTCAATTGTTTAATGTATTGAAAGGAGAAATGAGTCTGGTAGGTCCAAGACCGGAACGACCTTATTTCGTTGAAAAGTTCAAAGAAGAAATACCACGTTACATGATAAAGCACCAGGTTCGCCCGGGATTAACAGGATGGGCTCAGATTAATGGCTATCGCGGAGATACCTCCATCCGAAAACGTATCGACTACGACTTATATTATATAGAAAACTGGACACTGCGATTGGACTATAAAATATTGTTTTTAACCATATTTAAAGGATTCATAAATAAAAATGCATATTAAACTGAAGATATTATAAAACCATAAACTGTCATTCTGAGAGCGTAAGTTCATCAAAGCTGAACACCTGAAGAATCTAGTAACTAAACTGTCTGGATTCCCACTTCAACAAAGTTGAAATTTTTAACTTTATTGATTTTTTCAACTTTGTTAATTTATGCTCAGAGTGACAGTTTTATGGCAGAAAAAATTTTAATACAATGCAGAAAAGAGGACATATATGAGCAGTAAGAAAAAAAGAAGGAATAAGAAACTAAAAATTGTATTTTTCTTTATAGATATTATATTATTGGTTTTAATAGCTGGTTTTGTGTATTTCTTTTATCTCACCGGTAAAACCAATGTTGACAAATCCGGTGATTCCTCTATCACCTCCAATGAAATAGACAGCGATAGTATAGGCGGTTACCGAAACATTGCCATATTCGGAGTGGATTCCAGAAACAATGCTCTTGAAAAAAGTACACATAGTGATACTATCGTAATTGCAAGTATTAACAAGAAAACAAAAGACGTTAAATTGCTTTCTATTTATCGCGATACATATGTAGATATTCCGGAGCGGGGCTATGATAAAATCAATGCTGCTTATTTTAGAGGCGGATATCCTTTAGCACTTAGCACCATCAATAAGAATTTTGACCTTGATGTAAAGGAATATGTAACGGTAAACTTTGATGCCGTATGTAAAGTAATTGATTTATTAGGTGGAATAGAACTGGATATTACAAAAGAAGAACTAAAGTATGTGAATGGTTACACGAAAGAGTTAAATGAAATTAACGGAACCAATGTAGGTAAATTAAAATCAGCAGGAACCCAGGTGGTAAACGGCACTCATGCTACTGCATATGCCAGAATACGTTACACCAAAGGCGGCGACTTTAAACGTGCCGAGAGACAGCGTATTGTAATTAATAAGATATTTGAAAAGGCTAAGACCTGTGATGTATTAACTATTAATTCCATCGTTAACGAGATGTTCCCACAGATTTATACTAATCTTGACTCTCTTGATATGTTAGATCTGGCTAAGGATATATTCTCTTATAATATAGTGGATCAGGCAGGTTTTCCTTTTGAAAAGATAGCCGATTACTATAAAAAGATATCCTATGTTTTTCCTGTGGATCTGTCTGCAAATGTAACGGAACTTCATAAGTTTTTATTTGATGATCAGGATTATGTACCATCTTCCACCGTTCAGGAATATAGTGATTTTATAAAAGGTATTGTACCTCAGAAATAAAAACGCTTAATCTAGTATAATTAATATGCATTTTTAAAATGTTAAACTATAAGAGGGAGTGTAGAATATTGCAGATATTCTACACTCCCTCTTATAGTTTTTAACCTTATTTAGTACATATCTTTAATTTATTATGTCGTGAAAAAGCTGAATCTTCAGCAGAAAGAGTATTATGTAATAAATTCTCATTATTTATATAAAATAATTCAATCCACTTTTTCTCCATGAATATGTACCTTTCCTCTGTCAGGACACTTCATATCAAACATCGGCGCCTTTCCATTTCCATAATCTAAAACTGCTCCATTTTGAAGGGCATAGACAAATGGATAAATAGAATTCCATAACTCATGACAAATTGGCGGACATAAATCTTCAACAATAAATTGATCCCCAGGCTTAAAATATCCACATCTGCATTTGCTTTCTATGATTGTAAGTTTTACCATCTATCTCCTCCAAAATCACACAATCTATTATAAAAATATTTATATTACATTAAACATAACTTCATATAATTAGTAGTCTAAATCCTTATAAGCCGAATCTTTTAAACTAACCATATTAACTATAAACCCTATTATTCCTGTTATTAAAAAGATTACTGCCATTCCCGAGCCTTTACCTGTTCCTACTATTAATGAAAGTACATGCTGAACTGGAGAGGCTGTTAGCATAAAAGGTTCAAATATATAGTCTGCCAGTATTCCGCCCAAAGCCAGTCCAATAGGTATAGTAATGAACTGAAAAGTATCCCGGGCTGCAAATACTCTTCCCTGCATTTCAATAGGTACTTTTGTCCGCATAATGGTAGTAAGATTTGCATTTAGAAAAGGTAATGGTAAATTGCCTGAAAAAGCAGCGAATATCCATATAGGTGCAATTTGTCCCGTAGCCCAAAGTATATCACATAATAAAAATGATATGGCACAGGATAGAAATATTACTTTCGTTTTATGTGTAGCTGGTTTCATAACCGTAACCAAAATACTACCCAGTAGCGTTCCTATACCAATTGCAGAAGAAACCATTCCCAAAATTGTCTTATTATTGTTCGTTCTTGCAAGTATTAATGCCGGCATGATACTGTTACCGGATATAGATGCCAGAAGATTAATGAAGGAGAAAAACAAAATAATTTTCCATAAAGCTTTATGTTCTTTAAGAAATCTAATTCCCTGTCCACAACTTATTATGAATTTTTCCTTTTTATCCACATAGTTTATCTTAGGTATCTTAATAAACAGCAATAATGTACTAAATGCAATTACAAAAGTAGCTAAATCAAATATAAAAACAGCTTCTAAACCAAAAAAGGAAAGCATTGTAGTTGCAAGGGCCGGGGTTACTATAGTTACAAGTGAATTAGAGAAAGCCTGCAATCCGCTTACCCTGGTATATTGATCTTTGGGTGCAATCAGGGATACTGCAACGTAGGAAGCTGGATTTTGAAATGCATGCATAAAACTAATTATAATATTTATGATATACAAATGCCATAATTGCAGGCTTTTGGTGGCGTACAAATAGAGTACTGCCATAGTTCCAAGTGCTGCAATAGAATCGCTGACAAGCATCACTTTCTTCTTATCCCATTTATCGGCTAGTGTACCTGCAGCAAAACAAAACACTATAGAGGGCAGATAGCTGCACACTGCCAGCCAAGTGATACTTGATACCGTACCTTGCTGTGTATAAGCCCACACAATTAGTGCATATTTCGTCATTTCACTTCCTAAAGCGGAAATAGACTGACCTGCCCATAAAATTAAAAAGCTTTTTAATTCATATAATTTATTTTTTTTATTCATGACTTTGCTCCTTAACTATTTTAATATTTTTAAGTTATGCAAAGTCCGAATAGGGCGGTTTTCTTACCGCTCCACGCAAATTCCGCCCAATCAGACAATGCGGGGAGCTAAAGCAATGCAAAGGGGAAGTACTATCATATCTATTCCTTTCTTAGATGTCTATAACATCTAATATCCTGTCTACCACTTGTTTTGATGCGTTACCTGTTTCATATATGGTTAATGTATCTAAAAACCTTTGTACTCTTTCTTGATCTTCTTCCGGATTATAGTTTGTAATACGACTAAACAACTCCTTCTCCGTATTCCCTTTCAAGAACGGAAGATCTGTATATTCAAAATAAAATCCTCTGTCTTTCGTGTATTCTCCTTCATCTAATGCATATAACAATACCGGCCTTTTCATGAAAGAAAATTCAAACATAATGTTAGAATAATCTGTTATCAGTAAATCTGCCGCTGCCATTAGTTCATAAATATCCCTATAATGGGAAGCATTGATGATTTGACTGTCATAGGTGATAAAGCTGCTTTGTTCAGATACTAATGGATGAAGTCTGACAGCTATAATCCAGTTTCCGCTGAATTTATCTTCTAATACATGTAACAGCTTATGAAAATCCAGTTGGTATGGTTTTGTATTATTACCTTCCCGGTAGGTTGGAGCATAGAGGGCAATGTGTACGTTTTGATCAATATCCAACCTGTTTCTTACCTCTCGCATTAAGGCAGGATTAGGCTGTATTAATATATCATTTCTTGGACTGCCGCATTCTAATATTTCCCCATCATACCAAAAGCTGTTTCGATACATATTAGTACAAAAGCTGCTATTGGATACATACAAATCAGCCATTTCTGAATCACGTTTGGCATTGGCTACATATTTTGCTCCTAATTGTTCCTCATAATCTTTTTCAATTTTTTTGAGAGCAATGCCTCCATGCCAGGTTTGAATGTAGTATTGACCTTTTCTTTTTCTTATGTAGCTTTCCTTCCGGTTATTATCTACCCATACTTTACCTGTGGCCAATGCAAAGATTGCCCTTACTGAGTTGGTCTTTAATACTTTTATTCCCTCCGGTGCATAGGCGGACTTTGGATTATTCGTAATAAAATAAATAGAAAAAGGACTCTCTCTATTGTCTTTTTCTTCTATTTCTATTTTACGGTTTAACAGTTCCTCAGTTACATACTTTGCGTTATCTCCAAACCCCCACACATTACATACAACTACTTTACTTTTATTAACAGGCAGTAAATGAAAGATGTGAAATAAGCAAACAATCCATACATACCGAACTTGTTTTAATATAGAAAGTAACCAGCCCGGCAACATTTTTTTTATTAAGGTTCTCATTACAACTCCTTGTAATTATAAAAGGGTTTCTAATATTTCGGAAAATTGTTTACCGGTTTTTTCCCAACTTAAGGTTTCCAAATAAGCTTGTGAAATATCATGCATATCTTGCAACATCTGAGGCTGTCCAATGACATTTTTAATCTTACGGTACAAATCCTCATAAGACAATGATGTTAGTATGGCACTATTCTCCGGGAAAAAGTATGGGAATGTTCCATCTTCAAATTCTATGAGAGGAAGCCCAGTTGCAAGCATTTCATAGGGCACTAAAGATACATTGCTCATAGAAGCTACCATACCAAAATCCGCCTTTCGGTAAAGAGACAATAGCTGTTTCTTACTCAGCATTCCCAGATTGGTACCGGCTTCGCAGTGAAAACTTTTATCTTCTCCATAGTATTTAATATGAAGATTAATTCCCTCTTTAGCAAATTCTTCTTTCACATGCTTTAATAAATACTGTATAATAGTTGGTAGCCTTTTACCATAATATTTTAGATACACCGCTATAATAAAATCTTTTTTCTTTCCATAAGCACTGTAATCACGTTTAAAGTGAGGGTACTCTTTACTCTCATAGGGGAATTCTATAACGTCAATAGGTGAAACCACCTTACAGTTTTTCTCAACCATTTCTTTGTTCCATCTTCCAAGGCTCACCATATGAAGACCTTGTTCATAGGTTTTATTAGCCATAAGGAACAATTCACCAAAGGAATAAAAATATGGTTCATAATCCTGAAGAAAATACATTTTGTACCCTTTCATTTTCTTTACAACGGATACGGTATCCCATGAACTGGCAATTACAATATCGGAACTTAATTTTCCCAAATATTTATTGGTATACATGGTCCCTCTGTAGTTACTTAGGTTAGAAGAAGCACATTCTTCCATATCAGATTTAGTCTGTGGCTTATAAACCGCATAACCTACGTCATAACCTAATTTTGATAATTCAGTACCCAGGCGTAGTATGGAGGTTTGTCCCCCACTGTATTTTGCCATTCTCTCTATAACGAAAGTGATCTTTTGTATCTTAGCAGGTTTTCTATTAACAATTACCGAGGCATCATAGGGATCTAATCTTTCCTTTACCTGACGTTTCTCAACCACAGATTGAAGATTGTGATATACGCCCTTTACTTTTATTTTCGCTGCACTTTTCCAGTTATTGATCATTATTTTCCTCCCCTTACTAAAAGTTCTTCAATTAATTGTACCATTTTTTTGGAGGCATTTCCGTCATCTGCATGATTGTACTTTTGATGAAATGCCTTATATTTTTCTTCATGATCTTTCGGATTATATTGCTGTATTGCTTTTATCAACTCTGCTGTTGTACGGGTGACAGGTCCCGGTGCTTCTTCCATAAAGTCAAAGTAAAAGCCCCGCAGGTTATCCTTATAATCCTCTAAATCATAGGCAAAAAACAGCATTGGCCTTTTTAATATGCTATAGTCAAACATAACGGAGGAATAATCGGTTATCATCATATCTGCTGCTAAATACAACTGAGCAATATCCTCGCACATATCAAATTGATATACAAAACCTTTATATTTGGACCAGTCTAATTGATCTTTTACAAGGTAATGATATTTTACAATACATACGTAATCTTTACCTAGCTTTTCCTGTAATAAATCAAAGTCAAGGGTACTGGCGAATTTGTAAGCACCTTTGTTGTAAAACTGGTTATCCCTCCAGGTAGGTGCATACAAAAGCACCTTTTTATCCAAAGGCAGCCCCATTTCTTTCTTTAAGTTCTCTATATATTCCGGATTATTACCTGAAAACAGAATATCATTTCTCGGATATCCAATTTCTAAAACCTTTTTATCAAAAGCAAAAGCTCTTCTGAATATATCAGTAGAATAACGGTTTTGAGAAATAAGATAATCCCAGGCTCTGGAGTCTTGATAAAATGTCTTTTTATATTTTTCAAGGTCCGTTTCCCCATCCATTGAAACAGAATCCATATCCAAAGCCAGTTTTTTCAGAGGTGTTCCATGCCAGGTTTGTATAAAACAAGCTCCTTTTTTCTTCCTGATATATTCAGGCTGTCTGGAATCACATACTATAATTCCTGCTTTGGCCATTATAAAGTAGTAACAAAGTCTGGAACGTCTTATCTTCTTTGCATTTCCCTGAATCTGTATATTTACATCATCCAGTAAATAATAACAGCGGAATTTTTTATCCAAACCCTGCCGAACCATTTCTTCATATATACACCTGGGATTACCGGTGTAATTTCGTCCCATATTACTTTCAAATACTATCATGTCCTTTTGCAGCGGAAGGATTTTAATTTCTAAATGATATAGTTTAACAATTACATTCTTTATTACCTTTTTTACACTATTTTTTAGTGTGGTAATTAACTTTTTCATATTCATATTTACACCCATTGTATATCCTATCTCCTTGCAGATGTGATATACCAAATAAATAGGGTTGAAAGAATTATGATGTGATATTTTATACTTATTTTCTTTCAACCTTTTTAGTTCTCATTTAGTACATTTCCTTTTATATAAATGAAGTTTCTTATTCTTTTAATCTATAACAAATGTAATCATGCTATTTGTTTGGGCTGCTTAATTTTAAATCAGTTTTAATTTTTGTAGTAGAAATGCCTTCTGTTCTAGGTAAATATACAACTTCACAGTAATCTTTTAAGAAGTCAAACTCACCTTTCCAGTCATCACCCATAACGAAAATATCTACTTGATTATCTACAACATCTTTTACTTTTTGTTCCCAGTTGTATTCCGGAAGTACTTCATCTACATATTTAATGGCTTCTAAAATAACCTTTCTGTCTTCATAGCAATGATAGGCTGTCTTATGCTTAATAGCATTAAATTCGTCCGTTGATAATACAACAATTAAATAATCTCCTAATTCTCTTGCTCTTCTTAATAGATTTATATGTCCTACATGTAATAAATCATAGGTTCCGTAAGTTATAACCTTTTTCATAATATCCACCATTCTTTCCAAATTATTTTAATATTAAGGGAAATTTGTGGCATTCCCAAATTCATGTCAATTCCCTATGTACAAGCCTAAGCCTAAATACGATTATAATATATTTTTTATATAAATACCAGTAGAACGCTTTATAAAGAAGAAGTTATTCCATATCCTAAATGTTCTTTCATATAATAATTATCAATATTCATTTAAATTATTGACATTAATTTTGTATTTATCATACAAAAAAACTACCAACCAGGCCTTAAAATGAACCTGAAGTCAGTAGTTTCATGTATGTATTTATCTATTTGATATTTGTGATTATTATTTTATACTAAGATAATTTCAATCATTACCCAAAGATTGGTTTAATAATATTCAAATTTTTCGTACTCTTTTTAATTTCTTCATTATTAAGGTTTTCATAAAATATTTTTGATCTTCATGAGATATTGTCTTTCTGATAAAATCATTTCCATTAAACGTTAAAATTATTGTTGGAAAAATCACCATCAAAGACAACATTAATTCCTAATACAAAAAAATCGTATACTTTAAAGTCTGGAATCCTTCTATTGCAAAGTTTCAGGGCCAAGGATTTGTCCAGGACAACATCGGTTCCAGCAGACAATGCTGTTTGAACCTCCGGCATATTCATTAATTCTTCGGCAATAAGTTGTTCATTATCTGTAAATATCAAATTAGGACACTCTTCTTGTGCCTGTTCCAAAGTTAATGATGTTTTGTTAAACGAATAGACAGTGTGCGATTTCACCCTATTTATAATACCCACTATTATGAGTAACATGCCCATTAAAACAATGTATAGATTTTGACTCGCTTTGATAAGCTAATTCGGTTAATAGTAACACCTCCACAGTCCTCTCTTTTGAATGGTATCACCCACAATAAACAGCTACATTGATAATAAGCAGAGTAAATAGGAGAATGCTAAATCACACAAGCCCATAAAGGCTATCCGTGCGGCTGTCAAAATTAGTCTACCGATGTTGTTTCTGTAGAAGCATTTTGAAAGTGCTCTACGAAAAGGTTGGGCAGGGTAGTTTTTTTCATCCATATAATTCTTACTAGCTCCTCTTTAAGTTTAATACGAAAAAATGAAAATGAAGAGGTAGGAATGATAGAGGTAAACATAAAAATGACCTTAAATGCAGTAATGGAGCGGGATTCAAAGAATCCTACCCCATTACTTGACAAAGAGCCAGAAGATTTCCATTTCATGAGATTCTTCGTCTTAATAACTCATAATGACAGTTTAGTATAATTTTATAATTTAAAATATTTCTACATACCACTATTATAAATTTCCTCTTTGGGATATTTATTAGATAGATCGTCAAAAACTTTCTTTATATCATCAGAATAATCTTTGTTTGACTTATAATTTTGATTATTGATTCTAATATTATCTGAAAATAAACTGATTGCAAATGCCTCTTCATTATGTGGTTTAATATAAATAATGTAATCTACTCCATCTAAATTAATATACTCTTGTCTATTTAACTTTATTGATTTTAGTAGTTTAAATAGTATATTAATATCTTCTTGTTTCGTTACAGAACAAGAATAACCTTCAGATGGATTAGATATGTTTATTACCTTTATATTTAAAACATTCTCATCTTTTAAAGGATTTACATTAGTGCTTCTATTGTAAATTAGGAAAATTACAAGCAACATTGTAATCATTAATCCGAATATTAATATTAGTCTCTTTTTTTTCATTTCTCTTTGTTCTCCCTTTAAATATAATTCTTTTTTTTGGAAATTTATATTTACATATTACCATAATTATGCTAATATGTAAATATATAGTTGGCCAATTATAAAAATAAATTAAAAGGGGTAATTCAAATGAAAAAGAAAAGTATATTATGTTTATTAATGGCATTCTCATTATTACTTATGCCTGGTACTAGTATTACAGCAAATGCGAGCACTAAAGAATCTACAGAAATTGTACTAGGGGACACCGTTTTAGAAACTTCAGATTATGATAAAAGTGATATAAGTATTTCTAGAGATTTATCTCAAAAAAATGAAGGAATAGTTATTGTCACTATTAGAGATAAGGAAACGGGTAGGATTCTAGAAGTAATTACCGAAAAAAATCAAAGCAAAAATAATTTAATCAATTCAGTAAACAGTCCATCTGGTAGTGGCAATTATATTTATAACATTCGAAGACAACGTAATGATGGTCCAGTAACTATTTATTTAGATTGCACAGTGTACATGTCTGATTCTGGAATGTACACGCAAATAAATCAAGTTCTAGGAACTAATATATATATTTCATCTACTTGTGATTCAACATTAGAAAATGCTGTTTCTTACTGGGTAGTACCAAATAACGTATTTCCAACAGCAGAAGTAAGTTTTTGGGGTTCTGGTGTTACTACTGGAAAACTTGATACATCTGTTGAAGTAGGATATTCTGTTGAATTTTTAAAAAGTATCGGTTATAGCGTTACTACTACAGCAGGAACAACTGTTTACTTTAGAAAACCTATTTCTATGAGTGGCACATTTTATACTTATAGTACTGGTCATTAATTAATTATTATAAGTACATTATATGTTAGGCACATTGCATATAAATAGTAAACGTAAAAATATGATTATATTAATGTATTAAATAGTAATATCAAGAGGTCGGCAGGTGATTTTTTCCTACCGACCTCTCAGTTAAATTGGAAAGAAGGCTTTCACCTCAAACTTCTCACAAAACCGTACTTGAAATTCTCCTTTCTTATCATTCAAATTAAATATTCATATTTCCAATGAGCAAACAACAATAATTCTCTCATTTTCAGAATGCAGAACCATTGTTCTACTCCGTTTTCTTCTTCTTCTGAATCGACTAAATTTATACATTGCCAATTTAGTAATTCTTCTATCTAAACAATCCAGAGTATATTTCATTTTAGGTGAATCTAATCTTTTAAAAAATTTATCATCTTCAAGTCAAGAAATACAGTTTTTCATCAATAATTTGTTCAATTTTCTTATGATTCCATCAACTTAATCTTATCTCTAAAAACTTTTTACTGATTGTTCATTTGTAATATCATAAATTTGCATCTTTTTTTCTATCTCTACGTCTAATAAGCATCTTTGACGTTCTCTCTACACTAAAGGAGTCTTAAATTTTCACATCGAGAATCTTCACATTTTCCAGCGCCTATCTATTCTTCATTCAACCTATTCAAAGCACTAAAGATAGCCCGAATGGAAGCTCTCGTAATGTTAGAACTTTGACCTACACCAAAGACCGTTTTACCAGTCGTATTATCCATCAGGTGAACATAAGCTGCTGCCTGTGCATGAGCTCCTTCTCCCAATGCATGTTCGGAGTAGTCCAGCACTTTTATGCTAATACCCAATTCTTTTTGTAACCCTTTCAGTACTCCATCAATAGGACCATTTCCAGTAGATTCAAAGGTTTTCTGGACACCATGATTGGTATATAAAACAGTTACCATAGTGTCAAAAGAATTATCAGAATCGGATAAGTCTTCAAATTTGCATTTTCTAAAATGTAAGGGCTCTTTCTTATCCAGATAATTGATCTTAAAGGCCTCCATAATCTGTTCTGGTGCAATTTCACCTTTTTTCTCAGACATAACTTGAATAATATCTGCAAATTCTTTGTGCATTCCTTTAGGCAGCTTGTAGCCAAAATAGGTTTCCATAATAAAGGCAACTCCACCTTTGCCGGACTGGCTGTTAATACGAACAATAGGCTCGTATTTTCTGCCAATATCGGAAGGGTCAATGGGAAGATAAGGAATCTCCCAAACAGGACTCTTCCTTTCATGCATTGCCTTAAGTCCTTTATTAATGGCATCCTGATGTGAACCGGAAAATGCTGTGAATACCAGTTTACCTGCATATGGATGTCTTACATGAACTTGTATTTTACAACATCGTTCGTATACTTCTATAATTTCATTTATATTTTCCAGATTTAAATTTGGATCAATTCCCTGAGAGAACATATTGTAAGCAATATTAATTATATCCACGTTACCGGTTCTCTCTCCATTGCCAAATAAGGTTCCTTCCACTCTTTCCGCCCCTGCAAGAATAGCTAATTCCGCACTGGCTACTCCGGAACCTCTGTCATTATGAGGATGAACGCTTAATATAATACTATCTCTGTCTTTAAAATTCCTGTTCATCCACTCAATTCGGTCCGCATAAACATTTGGAGTGGTCATTTCAACCGTTGAAGGTAAATTGAAAATAATCTTATTATCAGGTGTGGGCTGCCATACTTCCTGTACTGCTGTACATATCTCTAAAGCAAAATCCAATTCAGTTCCGGTAAAGCTTTCAGGAGAATATTCCAGAGTAATTTTTCCGGGAAAATCTTTTGCATATTCTTTAACTAACCTAGCTCCGCTAACAGCTATTTCTTTAATCTCTTCTCTATCCATATGGAAAACCACATCACGCTGAAGGGAAGATGTGGAATTATAAATATGAATAATGGCATTCTTTACTCCCTCTAATGCTTCAAAGGTTCTCTTTAACAAGTGCTCCCGGCATTGAACCAATACTTGAACAGTAACATCATCGGGTATTAATTTTCTATCTACTAATTGTCTTAAAAAATCATATTCTATTTGGGATGCAGATGGGAATCCCACTTCAATTTCCTTAAAACCTAACTTAACCAACAGGTTAAAAAACTCAACCTTTTCTTCTACTACCATAGGCTCAATTAAAGCCTGATTGCCGTCTCTTAAATCAACACTACACCATATGGGTGCTTTCTCAATTTGCTTATTAGGCCACTGTCTTTCCGGAAATTGAACAACCGGTATTCTTTTATATCTCTTATAATTCATCATGATAATATCCTCCCATAAATTAAATTTATAAATGCATAATTAAACAAACTACTTTAATAGATATACTAGTAGATTATGCTTTGGAGTCGATATATCACGCTGTATTTTTTTACAATGAATAATTTGGCTTTGTCTATTCTAGCCCCATCCTTATCAATCCCTTTCTGCTGATTACACTTTAATGACTTTTCTCTTTCACTATAAATTTGTTCTATGAATTTATTCCGGAAACATGCCTTATGAATACATTTCAAGAACAGATTCATATGATTTAGAATTTGCTGCCCTTTATATTACAGAGAATTTAAGCCATTTATTACGTGGTGTTTTGTAATTTGTTCTCCATTATAACACCGGTATATTTATTAATCAACTACTAATTTTAAAAATTTACCATTCAAGATATTTTATATATTTTCTATACTATTTTAATTTTAAGGATAATGGTTAATTCATATATATACGATATGTTTCATATTTTCAAATAATTACTCAAAAAAATAAGAGTCTATTGGAAAAAAGTTTTATAATAAATATAAACCGCACCCCAAATGTTATTTTTGTAAACATACGGATGCAGCAGTTCACGCTATACAAATAGTCTGTAAAAACATACTGAAGTATTTTATCTTTACACTAAAAATGTCATTCCAGGTTTTATCAAACTTGGAATGACACAAATATTTTACATTGGAATTTTACTCTGATTTATAGGATTCTTCACTCTCCAAGCCCATCTTCAATGGCTTTTACTAAAGTCCTTAATGCCTCCTCTTCATCTTCACCTTCACAAAGTATTTCGATTTCGTCACCTGTTTTCACACAGGCACCCAATACACTCAAAACGCTTTTGGCATTAGCAGTTGTCTCATTAAATTTTATATCAATTTTAGACTTAAACTGTAATGCAATTTGGCATAGCAGACCAGCTGGTCTTAAATGTATTCCGGTTGGGTTATTCACTACAACCTTACTACTTACCATTGCTCAACCTCCTATAAACCGTCTTTAATTATTAATTAGCAAATCAATCGTCGTAAGCTAAAGTTACACTAATACCTGGATTTGATAAGCTAACTTTATCTTTTATGGAAGAATCAAATTGAATATTATGAACTTCTGTTCCTACACCGGCACCAGATAAATCTATGTAAGGCTTTATATCGCCCTTACTAATTTCGTTTAATTCACCCTTAGTTCCGCTTACTTTCGCATAAACCAAAGAGGAATTATCTATGGTGGCTACAGTTCCATAAGGAACATTACGAAGTTCTATTTCATTTGAATTAAAACTTATTTCTTTGCTTTCTATCTTTTCTATATCTATATTGATAACTGCGTTTTGATTTTCATCAATTAAAATTACATCTTCTGTAATATAGTCTTTAATATCGATCTCATCTTCTATATCAGCACGTCTGTTATTAATATTATAAACTGCCGTAATATATGGAACTTTATCAAGTTCCTCCTGCTTTCCTGCAATAACAACCTGTTTTGGTTCATAGTCAAAACCCACAAATTCATATCCATAATAGGGGGTTCCTTTAATCTCTACCCATAATTTGACTGTTTTTGTATTTAAAAGAGTAACACTTACATCCACTTTTTCAAAATTAAAGGTCATTTTGCTGGAATCCATCAGAGATCCATTCTTATCATATACTTTCGGTATGATTTCCTTTTCTCCAAAAGATTCATCCCGATTCGTAACGTTAACTTCCACCACTACTTCATTGATTTTCTTTATAACGGACTCTGCTCCGGATACTTGTATTATATTGGGCCGTGCAGTTTTAGCGGATATATAATATCCCGGTGCCACGTTTCCCTTTTCTACTACATCAACTCGGAATTGTTCCGTAATCCGATTCTCAAGGTTGACTTCCATAGTCATTACTTTTTGACTGATTTCAACCTCAGGATATCTTGGAAGGCTAACATCAATAGGTACCGCATAGGTTAGAGATAATTTAGATAAGTCTGCCACTGCCCGGAAATCCTCTTTTTTTAATTTGTCAATAATGGAGCGTTTCCCTTTTACTTTAACATCTACTGTTTCCCCTGAAACAACATCATATACCTTGTCTCTGGATATAATGGCATTTTCATTTATTCTTGTTACAGGAACATCTTTAATAGTTGAAGTAGTAGCCGGATCATCCACGTTTAAAATAACTACCCAAATAAGGAATGCTAAAGCTAATGATAGAATTTTAAGACCGGTGTTTCTAGTCAACTTTTCTTTCATGTTCATCCTCTTTCCAGCGATTCACTTGCTTATCAGTGACATTGCTTTGATTGTTAGCCTGAATATTATCTTTTCCAGGCTTAAATCTTCTTTTCCATAACTTGATTTTCTTAACATCTGCTACCCTATTCTGCATTGCTACAAGCTGGCTCTTTAAATAATCCCCATCCACATTACGTATTAGAGTACCTCCCATAGCAATAGATACTTTACCGGTTTCTTCAGATACTATAATTGTTAAACTGTCGCTGGCTTCGCTGATACCAACGGCGGCTCTATGTCTGGTTCCCAGGTCTTTACTTATCTGCATATTATCAGATAAGGGAAGATAACAGGTAGCTGCAGCAATTCGGTTTCCACGAATAATAACTGCACCATCGTGTAATGGTGTATTGTGCTCAAAAATATTTATTAATAGCTGACTGCTTACTAATGAGTCTATTGCTATTCCAGTTTTTTCAAAATCATATAGTGTAACATCTTTTTCTATTACAACCAATGCCCCTGTTTTGGTTTTTGCCAATTGAAAAGTTGCCTTTACAATAGCATTTAAGGACTCATTGGAGAAACGTTCATTCTTATCTTTGGAATCACTAAAGTAAAAAATAGGTGTCATAATATTATTCTGTCCCAGTTTTTCAAGAGCTTTTCTAAACTCAGGCTGGAAAATAATAATCAAAGCAATAATACCTACATTAATGGATTTATAGAATATATAGATGATAACGTCCAAGTTTAATATGGTGGCTACAAACCAAAGTCCAAGCAGCACAATAAGCCCTTTCAATAACATCCATGCACGGGTCTGTTTAACCCAACGTATGACATGGTATATTACAAAAGCTATGATTAATATCTCAATAATGTCTGTAATCCATATTTTAGGTAAGGATAACCATGCTACATAATCTTTAAAAAAACTTATTATTACGTCCATCTTGTAACACCCACTTCACTTAATATTATTTCCCATCACCGTTTCGATCTATTCCGTAGTCAATATATTCCTGGTCTTCTTCGTAATCCTCATCCTCATCTTCTTCACGAATTCTGTTTTCTAAATTGTTTCTCCCTTTAATTGCATCCTTCATGCTATACTTTTTCTGAGGATTAATTCTCTTCACATTAATTTGGGGTGTTGTTACATTTATCTTTGGAACCGCTTTCACATAGTAATAGTAGTCTTCGTCTTCAAATTGAACATATTCCACGCCCGTATAATCTAATGCTAAATGGAAAAACTGTATGACAATCCCCAGAATACCTGAGACCAACGTTCCCAGTATCATAACTCCAATCTGATTGTCAATGTCAAAAAATAAATTACTGATTAAAAATCCCAA
Organism: Anaerocolumna aminovalerica; assembly: GCF_900115365.1. Lineage (GTDB taxonomy): Bacteria > Bacillota > Clostridia > Lachnospirales > Lachnospiraceae > Anaerocolumna > Anaerocolumna aminovalerica. Next base: position 7,821 of record NZ_FOWD01000007.1, on the reverse strand, counting down.
AATACATGTTAATGCACCTGCAACAACAGCAATTTCATGGGCATAATCAAATTTCATACGTCTTACTATATACGTAACAACAATAATACATGCAAAGATAATTATTGTTACAAAAAGTTGCTTATTGGCCACTAATTGATTGGCTACATTAGTATAGAGCTGCAGCGTATCTTCAACCGAAGCCTCTACTTGCAGATTTTGCGCATCCTTAATTATTTTAAATAAATAATATACTATTACTCCACAGCTTGTAGGTATAATAGTAATGGGTGCTGCAAATAGCCCCAATACAATGGGTACAACATAAGGTATCTTCAGCAGGTAAAGGATAGGAATTGCAAGAACTACATATCCTAACTTTGGAGTATACCGCAAAAACAGGCTGTAAATAATTAGTACAATCAGAATAATAATTATGGACAATATTTTAGACATGGCATACACATGACCGATGGACATTAAAATAGCAAGTAAAATCAAAACACCTGATGGTGTAAAGGCACTAAGTAAAGACAGCAATAATACAATGGGTAACTTTTTCAGTCTTATATCATAACCAATAGAAGAATTAATAAGCTGAAACACAATAAAAGCAACCACAAATTTAATTATAGGATCAATATAAAGTTCATACTTTTGATACAAACCTCTTAATCTTTCTCGAAAAACTAAAATATTCATCATTATTATTTTTCCTCTTTTCTGAAGATGTCATAATAGACCTAGTCTGATGACTATTCGTCTATTTGTCCTTCCTGATAGATTCGGTCCAGTCTTTTCAGAAATTTATAATACCCGGCTAAATTTCTTCTAGATTTATCGTATTTATATGAGCATACAAGTATTGTAATTATTGTATACGCAAATAAAAGTAGTATATAAATAGTTAAAATAATTTTACCTATTCCTACGTAATCCAGAGTTACTGCCTTACTGATAATATATTCTGCTTTATAAATACCGATCATGAGAAGAATTAAAAAATATCCCAGGGTAACACTTACCACTGTTTTCAACACTTGCAAACGAATATAGTCGGTTTTATAGTATTTGCTCATACTAATATCTTCCTTATTCTTTTGTTCATATAAAGCAAGTCTTGACATAACATTTATCTTTTCATTATTTAACATGATAACCTCTCTTTTCCATTATCATCATCTCTTTATGCCCATATAACAGCTTAACATAATATTCTTTAATTTAATTATTGCCTAATTAATGGTATACTTATGCTTTTACAATATCATGATACATTATAACATATGTAACCGTTATTTTCGAGCACTATTTTTAAGAATCAATTACTATTTGTTTAATTTTTCTTTAAATAAAAACAAAAGCGCATGATGATTTATTATTAAATCCATGTAAATAAAAGGTCAATATCACATTGTTAATGTATTTACTTTTATCCTCATAGATTTTATCCAATTATCATACATGCACTTTTCAGTTCTAGAATGATACGCCTTCTACTACAGTATTCCCGCTGCTTCACTGTTTCCGCCATATCATTTATAAATTTTTATAAAGTTTCATTTAAAATTGAAATCTGACACACTTTCATTGCTTCTAATGCAGTCTTGTGGCTGCTGGGTGTTACTCCTGCACAACAAGATGCATCAACACTAATTCTTGCTTCTGGAAAGAAAGCCTTTAAAATCATCGCGTTGGATATAACGCAGATATCTGTACACAATCCGATTAGTTCAATCTCTAAATCCTGATCCGGATACTTAGATTGTATATATTGTGCCAGTTTGGCAGATCCAAAGGTAGGTTTATCTATTGTTGCAGAATCTGCAACTTCCAATACTTCAGATATCTGCCAGCCTTTTGTATTATAAATACAATGAGGAACCGGTAGATTCCTGCCTTCCTGTGTATCTAAATAATTCTCCTGGTGGGTATCTCTTGTAAATATAACCGGATGTCCGGATTTACGATATTCATCTATCTTTTGTCCTACATTTGAGAGTATCTCAACTGCTTCCTTTGTTCCTAAGGCACCATCAATAAAATCATTCTGCATATCAATTACTACTAAGATCTTCATGCTAAACCTCCTCTGCTATTTTTAAGCTAAGTTATTCCTTTTTCCCTTATAAGTATCTTATGCACTATTCTTTATATTCCAAATATTCCGTTCCATTTTCAAGGTTCTTCCATACAAACCTATTCCCATCTATTATCATATAACTATTGCAGCTATTTTCTTTTGGTATGGATATAGAGCCCGGATTCATATATATATAATTTTCATGTACTATATATTTTGGTACATGGGTGTGACCATTCAAAAGAATATTTCCATTTTGCAGAGGCGGCAGATTCGTTTCATTATAATTATGACCGTGAGTGGCATAAATTATATGATTCCCAATCATAACAACAGCATAATCCGCCATAATGGGAAACTCTAAAACCATCTGATCCACCTCTGTGTCACAGTTGCCTCGCACACACAGTATTCTGTCTTTCATACCGTTTAACATGGCAAGCACCTCTTTAGGAGCATATTCCCTTGGTAAATCATTACGGGGTCCATGATATAATATGTCACCCAATAATAGCAGCCGGTCTGCCTTTTCTCTTTCAAAAGCCTCTAACATAAGCTTACAATAATATGATGAACCGTGTATATCGGAAGCTATCATTAATTTCATCCTTCATTTTCCTCATTTCTCACTGTATTTTTTCACTTTTATTGGAGCTGATAATTACAATACCTTTCGAATTGTACTTAGTCTTTGACTAAATTGTATATAGAACTCCATATCTGTAGTATATTTCTTTACATAAAAGCTATTTAGTATGTACATGTTCATATTTCTTATCAGATTTTCATCCTGTGTGTTCTTTATTATATTTTCAACATCATTTAAAAGATAATGCCAATCTATCAAAAACTGCTTATTTCTCTCTGGCTCCGGTGTATCAATCCACTTACTGACTCTTATTTGGGTTTTTGAAAGATTTTCGCATTCATTGGTCTGTAAAAAATATTTAAAATCATGATTATCATAAACCCTTCCAAGGGGAAATATTCTGCAAATACCCGGTCGGTAAGGGTGGATACTGCATTTCCCTTCCTGCCCCAGAAATGAACAGCCCTCACGAAGACCTGCCATCTTAAGATTTGGTAATATAACACCATCTACCACATTTAATTCTATTTTATCAATCAATAATTCTTCAAAGGTAAGATTTAGATTCGTAGTTAACCGGTATATATCATAAGGATCCAGAATAATAGAATTCCCCATTCCATGACAGCACACAGCAGCTCCCTTACAGCCATTACAGCTTGCCTCTACCAAGTCATTTAAATCATATAGTCTACCATCGGATATTTCATTAAGGCTAACATTCCTTTTCACTTAGTATTCCTCTCTTGTTTCAATTATATAGTTTAAATATGAGATTACTATTGCATTTTATTATAGCATAACTGATGTAATCTGCAATGAATTCTATTCTATTAAATCAAAAACTGTCTCCCAGTTTCATTAACTAAAAGACAGTTTCTTATTGATTTATGTTATAAATTAAACTCGCTATAATCCTATACTTTTTAAATCAGGTTATGGTTAATAATGATAGTCTCCAATACAGATTTTACCCACAGATGCTAAATTGGAGATCCACAGTACTCGCACTCATTTGGAGCATTAGGCTTCAACGTGTTAGTTGCACCACAGTTGGGACATTTGACTATTCTTGGCTGTACTGGGTTTGGCTGTACTGGGTTTGGTTGTACTGTTTGGGGAGTAGATTCATAAAACATCACCTTAACCGGCTGTTGCCATTTTTGTGGCGTGATTAATTCTCTCCCGCTAAGATCAAGATAAGAGTCTGGGAAGTATCCTATATCAAGCATAAGCTGTAAATCTTTACACGCCGTTTCGTAATCAACAGGATACTCTGCGGCAATATTATCTATGCTGTGGTCAATGTTTGCATTTACGATGGCAGAATAGCGGTTAAATTTACGTGCCAGTTTGACGTATTTCTTACCTTTGAATATGCAGAGCAGACCACTGCCATTAAACAATATTATCAAAAAAATTAACGCTTCGACTGCGTTCCTTTCATCTTCCCCTTGAAAATCAAGGGAAGAACCCGTAAAAATGTAGATACATCCAATACTGAAAAGTACCCATCCTAACCTTTGAAGGGATTTGCCATTATTAGCATAATTCAATTTCTCTGTAGTCATCTTTTTTACAAGCATAAAAATCCCAATTGGAAAGAACAAGAAAAACATCAATATAATACTGCCCCAAGAAATGGACTTTTTATTATATGTACTCATATTGCCCATATTTTACCGCCTTACTTATCAGAGATTTGCGCACCGCAATACTCACATTCATTTACAGTGTTTCTTGTAATTTTGTTTGTGGCACCGCAACCGGGGCATTTAACCGTTACAAATTCAACTCCGGGAGTATTGACCTGCTGGTGAATGGGACTGGTAGTATATGTGGCGGCTGTACCAATCTGGGAGAATACAATGCAGTTTCTCTCCTGGTTGATATAACAATTAGGAAATAAACCCATATTAATCATGGTAACAACATCTTTTCTTACTGCATCTACAGGTTTTCCTACCGAGGTTGCTAAAAGGTCGATAGATTTTGTTGCGTCAGTAGCTAGCCGCGTGCTATAGTCTTGATATATCTTTAAAAGTTTCTTTTTCTTCTTACCTTTACGAATAAGTGAGACACCACCTGCGGTAAAAGCAAGAAAAATAAGCACCATTGCCACGTCAAAAGATTCTGATATCTGGGTAACACCAACAATAGTACAAAAACCGCAGAATACCGCAATAATCCATCCAAGAATAGTCTGGATTATTCCCGTACTTTTGCACTTTATTATTGCTTTCTGTGAATCCGTCATAGCCATTTATATGCCTCCCATTATCGTTATTATCTATACCGTTTACTTTTGTGTTTTGTTTGCATTATCAGTAACATATGTAATTACAGCAGCAAGAATTTCTGCTGTAATTTTACCCGCTCTTATTCCAGTTTTGTTCCGCAATCAGGACAGAATTTCGGATTTCCACTAATAGGTGCTTTACAGCCGGGGCAAGTTTTTAATAGAGAAACTCCGCATTCCGGGCAGAACCGAGCGTTCTTGTTTGGAATATTCGCTCCGCATTTTGGGCATGGAGTTGGAAGTTCATAATTGCACTTCGGACAGGTGGTTACCCCATCATCAAGATCTGCTCCGCATTTCGGACATGGATTATATCTATCACCGCACTCAGGGCAAAACTTCATGGTATTCTTAAATTCTGTACCGCAATTGTTGCAAATTATAGTATCTTTTTTTCCTTTATTAGTTTTTTCCTGTGTATCAAAACCACAATCTGAACAGAATCGCTTTGCCTTTTCCATTATAGAATTACAGTTAGGACATACTTTAGTTTCAGGTGCAGCCGTATTCAGATGCTGGGATATGCCGCCAAACTGACCTCCAACTGCTCCACCCATTGTGACACCCATACCAAGTCCCATACCTGCTCCCATAAGCTGAGAAGATGTTCCGGGATTCTTAGCTGCACCTTCCAGGGTATTGAAAGAACGTTCCTGCTGATAGTTGTAGCCAATAATATTCATTTCAGCCTTCTTGGCAAGGGCACTCTTTAACTGCTTTACAGCCGGATCATCTTCCGGAACGCTAATATCATTTACATAGAAGTTTACAAGGCTGATTCCGTATTCCTCAAGAACCGGTGCCATACGCTCCTGAAGAAATGCTGAAAGTTCTTCAATATATGCGTTAATTTCCATTATACTGATTTGCTTATGTATCAGATACGTGGAGATCGCATCTTTTACTTTAGTTAAATACAGTCCTCTGAAATATTTAACCATGCTTGCTTTATCAAATAGAGGAAGTGTACCAACCAATTTTACAAGGAATTGCTTGGAATTATCAATCTTTACTCCAAACTGTCCAAATGCTCTAAGAGGAACAAAAACCTGATATTTAGGATCTTGCAGCTGAATGGGAGATGCCGTTCCCCATTTAATATCTAAAGAATAAACTTTATTAATAAACCATACCTCTGCGGTAAATGGTGATCTGCTTCCAAAAGGTATATTGATTATCTTGTTTAGAACCGGAATATTGGCTGTGTCCAGGGTATGTCTTCCGCTTTTGAATACATCCAAAGCCTTACCACCCTTAAACAGAACTGCTTCCTGGGATTCATTTACAATCAGCTGTGTCCAGGTACCAAGTTCTTCACTGGGATATTTCCAGGCAAAAACATCCGGCCCTCCATTATATTTTATTACTTCTACAATAGCCATTTTCTACCCTCCGTTATATACCACTTTTTGTGGAAATAATCTGCGAATTCCTGTTATCCACCAGTTGGAGAATGCTGTTTACATATGATTCTATATTTTTTGTATTTTCAGATTGTTTTTCCACCATATTAAAAACTTCATTCTGAAGTTCCCCTAATTTAGTCCGTATCCTGTTATCTATTTCTACAATGTCTTCTTCTGATGAATACTCGGAAAAACGTATCCTATCGGCAACCTTATCAATCATCTTGACAACAGGAGTTCGAATATTGGCAGATAAGTCAGGTAATTTTGATTTAATTTTCTCAACTTCCTGAATAAGAGGCTGCAATTCCCGTAATTGTACTTTCACTTCATTATTCTGCTTCACTACCAATCCTTTGGTCAGCATCAACAGAATCGTTATGATAGCAAACAGGCCTAAACAGGCAATATGAATGCTTATAAATTTACTAAAAGATAGTACAAACACCTTTCCGAAAATGAAATTAACCAAAAATGTAATTACTACATAAACATAAGAAAAAGTAATTAGCGATAATTCAATAGGAAAAGCCGAGCTAAGCTTCTGGACGCTAATAACAGTTAAAACTGCGGAAATAAGTATAGCCAGAACAAAAAATAAATAGCCCCACCAAAATATATTGGTTTTTTCTTTGACAAGAATAAATGAAAGAGCAGAGTAAACTACGATAAAGATAAGATATATAAAATATGTAAATGTTTTCTTTTGCATTTATTCATCTCCTTTCATCAAATCAGTGTCAATGTTAATGATTGCATATTCAAGACACATCATTATTACCTCATTACGGTTTCTCCCAGTATATTCCGCTATTTCATCAATAGTTTTTATCATATCATTGGGGAGACGTGAAGATATTACTGATGTTTCACCCTTGAATTTTTTGGGTGGAATAAATAATTTTTTATTATCAGACATACAGGGGTAAACCTCCAATCTACATAAATTATCCAGTATATTGTATTACAATTGTATACATTAGTCAATATCTCTGGTTAATACTACTACTCAAAAGTTTATTAGGTTGCCAAAAGCCGGACAGTTATAGATCAATCTTCCGATTGCACTTCTATATCTGTCCGGCTTTTTTGAAAATTTTATTATATTATAAATAATACAAGTAATACTATAATGTTTTCATTGTCGGGACGGATTTGGGGTTTTTGTACACTCCGTTCCACCCTGCTCCTCTATATTCCGCCTTAATCCATCTAGCGTTTCCCGACTCTTTACATCCCGTTCCGTGGTGATGTCTTAACGTGTGGTACCGGGTGCGTCAAACCTAAAAAGACGGTTGCTCTATGGACTAAGACGTATGGTATTTTGTGTGAAAAATATGCACTGTTTTCACAGGCACTTTTACAATACAAAAATCTTATCTTCCATGTTCTTGATGACTTCCTTCTTCTTGTCCTCGGTGCAGTCAGCGTAGATATCCAAAGTAGTCTGAACATCCTTATGGCC
>NZ_FOWD01000016.1 GCF_900115365.1 Anaerocolumna aminovalerica | reverse complement strand
AGGTTTATTTCGTGTACCCAAAAACAGATAATTATAAGTAGAATATCAAAAAGGCTCTAATACCAGTTGTAAAGTGGGTTCCAAGGGAACCCACCCCAAAACTTGACAAAGAGCCATAATAAATAGCTTTCTTTGGTGATTAACTTGTACCAAAGAAAGCTATTTTTATAGTCATTATTTAAAAAGTTTTTGATTCTTCAAACAACCAGTTTCAATTACTCTATAACGGAATTTTCTTTTAAGTATTCTAATACTTTTTCATGTATTAAATCCTGCATAATATACCCTTTACCATATGACTTAATAAGAGTATCATAATCCTCTGTTGCTTTGTCACCCAGATATTTATCAAATTCATCTAATGTTACTTTAAGACCTTCTTTTTGATAAATCATTTGGAACAATAAAGCCATCTTAGCCGGATCTTGCACTTTTTTCTCTAACCCTGCATCGTATTCTTTCTCAGACATACCGATATATTGTTCAAAACTTGCATAAGGTGGGGTTGATCCAAAAGAAGTATATAATTGATTCATATATTCAAAATAACTTTGATCTTCGAATTTCTGAATGGATTTTAAATGCTTTATATATTTCTCAGGATAGGATGAAACGGTAGTATTATCCATTAGGTAATCTTCTAACCAAGTGTTTAGCTTATCTTCATATTTGGATTTTTTTAAATATTCCTTATATCCGTCAGCAGTCATTGCATATTCAGATAGGTTTTCTTTTACAAAGGCATCTGTTAATTCCGGTATGTTATAAATTCCATTAATTTCAACTTCAAAAACTGCATCTTTTCCGGCTAAAGATTCTTCTTTATAATCTGCTGGGAAAGTTACTTCTACGGTCACTTTATCACCAACGCCATGACCGATTAATTGTTCTTCAAAATCATCTACATAGGTTCCGGAGCCGATTACTAAATCTGTTCCGGCATTTTTTGTATTACCACCTTCAAATTCTTTTCCATCAACAGTTCCCACATAGTCGATGCTTACTTGATCACCATCTTTAATCAACGCATCGGTTTCTGTTTCCAGGGTACCATGGTTTTCCAATAATTCCTGAATATCCTTTTCCATATCTTTATCGGTATATTCTACTTCACTTTTTGGTATGATAATATTGGAATAATCACCTAATACTATATGATCAGATACTTGTACATCTTTTATTAAGCCATCTTCTGTCAGCCTTGCACTAAAGTCACTGCTTGGTCTTACTCTGTTAATACTTCGTTGTACAGAGTAAGCGAATAAGGCTACAAAACCAACACACACCAGAACAATTAAGCTGATAGAAACAATCTTAGATAAGTAAGCATCACGTTTCATCTTTTTAATTTCTTTTTTTCTTTCAATTTTTCTCATTTTGCTCATACTTGTAGAATTTTTTTCATTTTGTGTTGCATCATTCATATTTTACACCCATTTCATATCACATGTTTCTTGTGATAGCGCCACTTATAACTTATGTGAAAGATTCCTTTGTGGCATCCTTTCGATATTATATTTCTTTCACACATGGTGTTATGGCTGTCTTTTGCGGCAGCAAACAGCACATGAAAATCCGAGGAAATATAATAATTAAGCCTCTCCGGTTTCATTACCATATTTCCGCAGGAACTGCTTTGCAGTTATGTTTCATACTTCAAAACAGGATATCCCTTTGGGGTATCTTAGATAATACTTCATTTTTGTCCGGGTATCAGAACATAATCCCTTATGTAATTCATTATACATTAAAATTATGTATGATTTGTGTACAAATTAATTTTTTGGACAAACATAGTATAGAAACTTATAGATATTATACAATAAAAATTAACTAATTTATATAATAAATTATAAAGATTGGATTTAAATATGTAATTGCAGAATGGAACGTGTTAATGCAATTTTTTGGTACCATATTTTCAGAAGTTTCTTTCAGCTTTCATTCTTACACCATTGATATTACTTTGCTTAAAGATGTTTTTTACACTTCTCTCCCCATAGATTATAATTACTCAGTTACATAGATAGTACATCTTGCTTTAGTTCCGTCTTCCTTTGCATAGACATAGGCCCTTCCTTTTTTTAGTGCCTTTATTTGTCCTTTGGAGTTTATGGATATAATTTTTGAATTACTGGTTGACCAGATGGGAGAATTACCCGAGGATACATTGGCAGTAATTGAAGTGGCAGAACCCGCTTTTATAGTCAGTTCCTCTGCACTTAAAGTAATTACGGGTTTTTTTACAATTACTTCGCAAATGTCAGAAACACCGTTAACGGTTGCGGTGATGACAGCAGTTCCATTTTTGACGGCTGTTATATTACCATTTTGATCTACTGTAGCAACACTTTTTTTGCTGGTTTTCCATTTAGGTTTAACTTTGGATGAAACTTTAGCAGAAAGTTTGGCACCCTGTCCCCGGTATAAAGTGATATGGGATTGGTTTAGGGTAACAGTGGGAGAATTAACCGTAACCAGACAGGAGGCATATGCTCCTTTTATACTGGCTGTGATAACCGCTGTACCGGCTTTTTTAGCAGTGACTTTACCATACTTATTCACTGAGGCTATTTTAGAATCACTGCTTTTCCATGTTGGTTTCTTACCAGTGGAAGTTAAAGCAATTATGTAGAATTCATCACTTATAGTAACGGTTTTTTCGTATTGTGTTAGTATTATAAATGAGATTTCTGAGGAAACTGCATTTGCTGGCTGTGAAGGCAGAATAAAAGGAATTGATATAAAAGATAATAGTACAGATAATAAGATCTTCTTTAGATTTAACAATAGAATCCTCCATTCTTTAAATGCAGGAGAGAATCATACAGCTGAAAGAAACTTTCAACTAGTATATCATAAAATTCACTAATTGTAAAATTATTCTTTTTCTAATTTGTTGTACAAGTAGATGATAATAACATAAAATCCAGTCTTGCTTTTGTAAGAATTATATTGTATACTAATGTCGTAAAATAAAATAAGTATTAAAAATGTATAAATAAAACATAAAATATGAATTTTTTTGTATATTTTTAAGTTGTTATTAATATTAAAACGGGTACGGAAATACATAAAAACTGAATAGAGAATAATCTTTATATGAATTTTATATTCATGTGCGTTATTTGCTATTAAATAAGGTCTGAAACCATCAGTAAAAATTAAAACCAGAGAAGGGAGGATTTACATAACAGATGGTTAAAGCCTTTAAGCCGTTTTCTATTTGAAGACATGTAGAATATCGAAAAGGAAGGTTATTATATGATAAATAAGAAAGTTGAAAGATCGGACAAAGCACTTTTTGAATTAAACGGCAAGCCTAGCTGGGGCTTAGCATTTCCACAGGCTATGCAGCATGTTTTAGCAATGTTGGTAGGTAATATTACTCCACCTATATTAATTGCGCAACTACTGGGTCTGCCAGAAAGTGATAAAATAATTTTAATGCAGGCTGCTATGTTAATTGGTGGTATCACTACTTTGATTCAGTTATTTCCTGTATTTGGTTTTGGTATGGGGTTACCAAACGTAATGGGTGTAGCCTTTGCGTATATGCCAATATTATCTGCTATTGGTTTAAGTTATGGTATTAAAGCCATTTTTGGAGCTCAATTGGTAGGTGCCTTTGCTTCAATATTTATAGGTATGTTTATAGGTAAATTAAGAAAGTTTTTCCCGCCAATTGTAAGTGGTACGGTAGTACTAAGTATAGGTTTATCCTTATATACCACAGCAATTAATTATATGGCAGGCGGTAATGCTAATGCAGATGATTTTGGAAAGACTCAATATTGGATTGTAGCTTTAGTTGTTTTAGCGGTTACCCTTGCATGCAGTTTATTTGGCAAAGGATATATTAAAGTATCCGGTATGTTGATTGGTATTGGTGTTGGATATGTAATTGCTCTTTTTATGGGTGATATTAGTTTTGATAATGTAGTAAGTTCATCATGGCTTGCACTTCCACGTTTTATGAAGTGGGGAATTGAATTCCATCCATCAGCTATTATTTCTATGATTCTAATGTACATAGTACAAGCAGTACAAACAATAGGTGACGTTTCATCCACTACCATAGGTGCATTTAATCGTGAAGCTACGGATAAAGAACTTGGCGGAGCTATTAAGGGACAAGGTATCTGCGGTATGTTAGGAGCATGTATGGGCGGTTTGCCAACTGACCCTTACAGCCAGAATGTTGGTTTAATTGTTACTACAAAGGTTATAGCAAAAAGAGTATTTACCATTGTTGGTGTTATTATGATTGCAGCCGGTCTGTGTCCCAAATTTGGTGCGCTTATGACTACCATCCCCTATCCGGTATTAGGCGGTGCAACAGTTACAGTATTCGCTGCGATTACCATGTCCGGTATCCAATTAATTTCACAACAGCCTTTAAATTATCGTAATAAGATGATTGTTGGTATTGCCCTTGCTCTTGGTGTTGGTATCAGTACGGTTACTAAATCTTTACAGTTCTTACCTGTTGATGTACAAAATATAATTGGCAAATCTCCTATTGTTCTTGCCTTTGCAATAGCGTTTGTATTGAATATTATTGTACCGGAAGATAATACGGAAGAGGAAGATTAGTGTTTTTTAAAATATGATAGAAGTTAGACTATATCATTCTAAGTCTTTATGGAAGAATCTCGGGTAGGATTCCACATAAGACTTAGAATGATTTTTTGTTTTAGACAGTTTATATATGAGAAATTAGACAGCCTTTATTTAATGCTTGGGAGATGCCTTTATATAAATGTCTATTCTGCTTATAAATTGGTAGTATAGACGTTTTGTATATTAAGTTCTTTGGTAATTGGTATCTATGCTTTATATACAACCTTTCCGTTAACGATAGTCATGGAAACTTTCACGTCACAGATAGTGTCCATAGATGTATGAAAAATGTCAGCATCTAATACAGAAATATATCTGCCAATTTATCCTGTTTCGAGAACTCCAAGTTCGTATTCACGTCCTAGATTATACTGACCGATTTAAATCCGCAGGATCTCAGCATTCTAGGTCAGTAATTGCATGGCGGTTTACTAATTTATTGTTATCATCTTTTATACAGGAATCAAAAATATCTATAGTTTTGCAAATAGCACCATCACCTTGAGGGTGTAATGAGAAGCGAAATCCTTCTGCATCTGCAGCTAACACATCAGCTTTTATGCCTTCCCATTGACGTTTTTTGCACAACAGGTATTTTTACAAAGATACGGTTGTTTCATATCCCCTTTTAACTGGCTGATAGAGCCATCTGTCATCTGATTGAAGCCAGAAAAACGAACGAATTCGTCTTTTAACATGTTTCTCATTTTCTGACCGTATTCCAGATTCATCAGTGCACTAACTGGCTGACTCATAAAATGAACTCTTGCTGTAAGTTCTTCCTTTTCTTCCAATTCTTTCAGTACTTCAGTAAAGTCATAATAATCATCAAATCCCATTTCTTTTATAGATGTAATACCACGGGAATTCATCATGGAAAGATAATTTTTAAATTCAGGAACAGAAAAATCCCTTTCGTTCAAGAGATATCTTAAAGTTTCCAATAGCTTTCTGTTGGTTTGTCAAACATATGTTACACCATACTTCAAGAAATTCATGAGAGTAGTTCTAGGAGATTTCCATCCTAGAGGTCTCATTGGAAAGTTATAATAGTCCCTTTGGTTATATATACTTAGTTGCTTAGAGAAGTCATCAAAAGAAAAGAAACTGTGTGTAGCATAGAATCTTTCATTATCTTTCCGAATCAATATGTCAAAAATTCAAAATAGAAATACTCGAAACCACCTTGAGAATCAATTGACTCGGGCTAGATCAGAACTTAGATATATGCAAAACTATGGTTATAATCTCTACTGTTCGTATGAGTGATATTATATAGGCGGTTTTTCTGAGTGTTAAAACTTTTTTATAGGAGCGGCTTTTAATTTAAAAATTAATTAAAAAAGATTAAAAAAAGGTTGACATTAGAATAATATTCGATATTATTAAGTTAATTATAATTAAAAATAGGAGGCGTAATGAAAATTGTATTTAATGAAAAAAATAAAGTGTTTCTGATACATACGGATCATACGACATATGGAATCGCTGTCGTGGATGATAAATATCTGGCGCATCTGTATTACGGAAAACGTCTTGAAGATGCAGATATCCGCTATCTACTTAGGGAGGATGAGGCACCATTTGTACCGTCAAAGAATAAGCGGGAGAAAGGTTCTTTTCATGATAGCACGTTTATGGAATATCCAGAGACAGGAATGGGAGACTACAGAGAAAGTGCCTTATGTATTAGAAGCGAGGAGGGATACAGGGCTAGTGAACTGGCTTATGAAAACTACGAGATTATAAATGGAAAACCGGAGCTTTCCGGTCTTCCAGCTACATGGGGCTGTGAATCGGACTGTATGACGCTTAAGATATATGCTGGAGATAAAGTGCTGGGACTTCAAATTATACTGATGTATTCTATTTTTGAAGGATTGGATGTCATTACCAGATCCGTGATTGTGAAGAATAGGGGAGATAGACCGTTTTATCTTGAAAAGGTGCTGAGTGCCTGTTTGGATATGGATGACAGAAATTTTGAAGTGACAGGTTTGTTTGGTTCTTGGGCAAGGGAACGTCATGTACAGCGTATGCCTGTCGGATACGGTAGACAAAATATTGCTTCTTTTAGGGGGGTATCCAGTCATCAGGAACATCCGTTTATAGCTCTGAATACGCCGGAAACAACACAGGATACAGGTGAAGTATATGCCATGAATTTTATTTATTCTGGAAACTTTATTGCACAGGTGGAAAAGAACCAGTTTGATTCTTTGCGTATGCTTGTTGGGATCCATCCAGAAGGTTTTACATGGAAGCTTAATCCAGGGGAAATATTTACTGCACCAGAGGTGGTTCTAATTTATTCCGACGAAGGATTTGGCAAGATGACGCGTACTTTTCATAATCTGTACAGAATTCATCTGATCAGAAGTCCTTATCTTCATAAAAAACGACCAATTTTGATTAATAATTGGGAGGCAACTTACTTTGATTTTGACGAAGAAAAACTCTTGGATATTGCGAAAGATGCGGCAGTACTTGGGATTGAGATGATTGTTATGGATGACGGATGGTTTGGAAAGAGAAATCTGGATGACAGCTCACTTGGGGACTGGTATGTAAATGAAGAGAAGATCAGGGGGGGGCTTAATAATCTGGTGGAAGAAGTGAAAAAACTTGGCATGAAGTTTGGTATCTGGATTGAACCTGAGATGATTTCACCGGATTCGGAATTGTATAAGGCACATCCGGACTGGGCAATTCAAATTCCGGGGCGTGATACAACTCAGAGCCGGGCACAGTATGTTCTAGATTTTTCGAGAGAAGAAGTTGTGGATAGTATTTATGAAATGATTGCATCTGTTTTAAGAAGTGCAGATATTTCTTATGTAAAATGGGACATGAATAGACAACTGGCAACTATGGGAAGTTTTGCTCTTGAGTCGGATCGTCAGGGAGAACTTTGTCATAGGTATATGTTGGGCGTTTATCGAATGCAGGAAAGGTTGATTACGGATTTTCCGTATCTACTACTTGAAAACTGTTCTGGAGGTGGTGCCCGTTTTGATGCAGGAATGCTCTATTATAGTCCGCAGATATGGTGTTCGGATGATACTGATGCTATTGAAAGGCTTGCAATTCAGGAAGGAACAGCACTGGTTTATCCAGTGTCTACAATGGGTACTCATGTGAGCATCTGCCCAAACCATACAGTGGGAAGGACAACTCCGTTTGAAACAAGAGGACATGTGGCACTGTTAGGAACATTCGGGTATGAGCTGGATATCACAAAATTGTCAGTGGAAGAAAAGAAGATTGTAAAGAAGCAGATACAAGAATATCACAAATACAATAAGTTAATCAGAGAAGGGGATTATTACCGGCTAGCTTCATATAGGGAGAATGGGTACTATGACAGTTGGATGATCGTGGATAAAGATAAAAAGAAGGCTCTTATTTTCTATGTTCACGTAAGGGCAAGAGCAAACGGAAAAAGTCGTTTTATGCGTTTGAAAGGGTTGGACGGTAACAAGAAATACGTGACTGATGGGACAGAATATTCTGGAGCAGCACTGATGCAGGCTGGACTTCGAATGCCTTCTGTACAGGCGGATTACAAGAGCTGCCTGATTGAACTTTTGGAGGCAGAAGATGATGAAAATATGGCCTGGTCGTGAGGAACTTCAGTACAACGGAAGAATATTGTGGGAGTCAATATGGGCAGTTGTTTTTGTTTTTCTGTTTACATGGGTGCACAAAAGATTCAGTCGATGATGGAACAGATCCGCACAAATGTGCTAGAAGATATCGGCGGACTTAAAATGCTTCAGTTCCCGGATTACATAAAGGATGTGTTAAGAGAATGTGTAACTGGAGAAGTGACTGTGACAGGGTTTCCAAAATCCAACGTACTTTACTTTGAATTGGAGGATGGTGCTTGGTACTGTATCCGTCAGGAACTGAGCCGAAGATTAAATTTTACATTGGTATCAAGGGTAGCAGTGAAGAGGATGCGTCCATGAAACTTCCAGATTTACAAAAGGTTGTGGAGACACTGGCAGAATAGGGGGAATATGGGATTCTTCCAAAAAATTTCATTGGGGTCCTGTCACCAGTCCTTATTCAATTGAAGGCTGTGTGTATAGAAATAAAGGCAATACTGAAGAACCAGTTAGTATAGGGGTGTAATCTAGAATAAGGGTAAGATTTTAGAAAAATGGTATAGATTAAAAACAACAGAAGATAGAATAGGAGATAGCGGGATATGGAATATATCAGAGGAATGACATTTGCTCCCTTTGCGGGGCGGAATACGCTGTTGGGGGAGGAACCCCTGCTTAGTATGAAGATAATGAAAGAACGGTTGGGAACGAATACTGTTATACTGGTACCTGGGGGTGTACAGCAGACGCCTCAGTCAACGGTAATCGACTATACTTCAGAGCACACGATGTCAGATAAAGAACTGAAATGTATGATCCACCACGCTCAGGAAATGGGGCTTAGAGTGTTTTTGAAGCCCACAGTGAATTGTCTCAACGGAACGTGGCGTGCACATATTAATTTTTTTGATGAAGACGTGCCATGTGAGCCGAAATGGTTCGAATGGTTTTCATCTTATGCGGATTTTCAGCTTCACTATGCAACGATTGCCGAAGAGAATGGCTGTGAGATGTTCATCGTAGGCTGCGAGATGGTTATGGCGGAGCGAAGAGAAACCGAGTGGCGTAAGCTGATAGAGGAGATTCGTGGAGAATATCATGGACTGATTAGCTACAATACAGACAAGTATCAGGAGAATAATGTGAAATGGTGGGACTGTGTGGATGTAATCTCCTCCAGCGGATATTATCCTGCAGATGACTGGGAGAACCAGCTTAATAGGATAGAGAAAGTGGTAGACAGATATAAAAAGCCGTTCTTTTTTGCTGAAAGTGGTTGTATGTCAACTACAGGCTCATCGGAAAGACCGAATGACTGGAAATTAGAAGGCAGTATAAATCTTCAGGAGCAGAAGCTATGGTATGAAAAAGCTGTTCATGCAATGAAAAAAAAATCATGGGTGCAGGGAGTGGCCTTCTGGTCTTGGGATGCAAGGCTTTATTCACCGGATGAAGCAGAAAATCACAAATATTATCAAATATATGAAAAACCGGCAGAGCAGGTGATCCACTGGTTTTTCAGCGATAGGAGTGAGAAGCTATGAGCATATTGAAGTTAAAGCCAAGTTTTAAAGATTATTTATGGGGTGGACACAAGCTGGTAGATGAGTACGGAAAGAAATATTCCGGGGACATTCTTGCTGAGAGCTGGGAGCTGTCCTGCCATCCTGATGGTCCATCCATAGTTGCCAACGGGCCTTATATGGGGAAGACGCTGGAAGAATATATTGAGGCGGAAGGGAAAGTAGTTCTGGGCACTCACTGCCGTCGATTCAAAGAATTTCCTATCCTTATCAAATTAATTGATGCAAAGCAGAATCTTTCTATTCAGGTACATCCGGACAACCATTATGCAATGAAAAATGAGGGACAGTACGGAAAGACGGAGATGTGGTATGTGATGGATGCAGGAAAAGATGCATTTCTCTACTACGGTTTTAAAAAAGAAATTAGTAAGGAAGAGTTCAAGGAACGGATCCACAATGATACACTGATAGAAGTGCTTAATGCAGTTCCGGTTCAAAAAGGAGATGTATTCTTCATCGAGCCAGGAACGATACATGCTATTGGTAAGGATATACTGATAGCAGAAATACAGCAAAATTCAAACCTAACATACCGAATATATGATTACGGAAGAGTAGGAAAGGATGGAAAAAAGAGAGAGCTTCATATTGATAAGGCCCTGGCGGTAACAAACCGTGTTCCACTGAACAAGAGTAAGAACTGTTATCCCCATGTGGCAGACTGTGACTATTTTACAGTAGATAAGCTAAACTTGGATGGAAAGATGATGCACCTCATGAAAGGACAGGTGTTGGAAGAATCTTTTGTCAGTATACTTATGCTTGATGGAGAAGGAAAAATATCTGGAGGTGAGGATATTCTTTCCTATAAAAAGGGCGATAGCTTTTTTCTTCCAGCAGGAACTGGCAACTATATGGTTGAAGGAAGCTGTGATGCACTGATAACAACTATAAGGGGTAAGAAGCCTTCTGTGAGAATTGGAATTGATATCATTTAGTTAAGACATCAAATATAGTATTACTAAAAAAGCAGAGTATCAAAAAATTATACTCTGCTTAATTTTTAACAAATAGTAAAAAAATGCGGCGAAGCCCTTAATTTATAATAAACCAATGTTTATTTTTAAATTTTTATAACTGTTATTTTAAGTTGACAAACCTAATTAACTTAATTATAATTAATTTAACTTAAAAAAAATTAAATTAACCTTTTAAATATTATATATAAGAGGCTGGAGGTACAAGGAATGGCAAAAGTTGTAAAGTTAGCTGATATAGCAAGTGTATTAAATGTGAGTACAGTAACTGTTTCAAAAGCATTGGCTGATAAACAAGGTGTCAGTGAAGAGATGCGAGAAAAAATAAAAGTTTTAGCCAAAGAAATGGGATATAGGCATCCATCCTCTATCAAATCAGAGAGTAATATTGTCAATAAGAATATTGGTGTCATTGTGTCAGAACGATATTTATCACAATATACTTCATTTTACTGGGAACTCTATCAAAATGTTGTAACTCAGGGGAGTAACAAAGACTGTTTTACTTTATTAGAAGTATTAAACAGACAGGATGAGAAGAATCTAGTATGCCCTAAAATCATTCGTGAGAAAAAAGTGGATGGCTTAATTATCATTGGCAAGATTAGTAAAGAATTTCGGGAAAAGTTATATGAAGTATCGCAAGTACCATTATTACTATTAGATTTCTATGATGAAAAATCCCAATATGATTCTGTTATCTCTGATAGCTATTATGGAATGTATCTAATGACGAATTACTTATTTGAAATGGGACATAAAGATATAGCATATGTCGGATCTTTATTGGCTACGAGTAGTATTACAGATCGCTATTTTGGTTATTGCAAATCATTATTAGAACATGGTGTCAAGGTTCGAGAAGAATGGGTATTGTCAGATAGAAACATAGAATCAGGAGATATTATTATTAATATTCCTAAGAATATGCCAACTGCATTTGTATGTAATTGTGATTTTGTCGCATCAGTATTAATTAGAGAACTAAATAAAAATGGTTATCGAGTTCCAGAGGACATTTCTGTAGTTGGATTTGATAATTTTTTATTTCCCAGCCTTAGTAATGTTGGTATCACTACCTATGAAGTTGATATGAAGGAAATGGCTATAATTAGTGTTGAGGCTATTCTTGAAAAGATTCAAGGTACTTATAAAGGTGGCATCAAGGTAGTAGAAGGTCAGGTAATAATTAAAGAAAGTGTAAAAGATATTAGATAACTGGATTAGTCTAATATGCGTGGTTTCTATGGGCGTTGCCTCCTATAATTTAAGGGAGTGACACCCATTGTCTTTTTGAATAGTCTAATAAAATGGCTAGTATTATCAATACCAATAAGGGAACTAATTTCATTTATAGTATAATCCGTTGTCCATAGCAGATTTTTAGCAGCATTCATGCGGCAGTTGATTAAATAATTAATCGGTGAGAGTTCCAGGTAACTTATAAATTCTCTGGAAATGCGATATTTACTTTTATTATATTTTAAAGCAAGAGCGTCTAAAGAATAGAATTCATTATAGTTGTTTTCAAACTGTCTTTTTATATCAAGAATATAAGATGGTATATTTTCTTTTTCCTTTCTTTTATGATTTTTCTCAAATAATATTTCACTTAACAAATCTGTCAGAGTTCTAGAATTTCTTAATTCGTCAAATATAGTATTAGCAAAGTGGTTATGTTTTAAATTATCAAATATATTAGGTATGGGTGAATAATCATTTAAACTAATCATGATAGAATTATCATGTATATATAAATTGTAATAGTATTTACTTGCTCCCCCATTAAAAAATACATGATGAAAATGCCATGAGTTACAATCATGGATTTTTATAGAATATTTTAAATGGCAATCTATAAAGATAAGAGAACCAGCTGTTAATAAATAGGTTCTGCCCCTATAGGAAATAATACCTTTTCCTTCTAAGGTATAAAGAATAAGATAAGAGTTTAAATTCTCGATTTCATAATAATATGGGGCATTAACATTTAAATCACCATATCCCTGCAGGTAAAAAAGAGCTTTTGAAGATTTCTCAGACACTGGTATTGATTCTGGAATATAAGTAGTTAAAGAAATCGACGGTGTTAGTATTTCATTTGATAGTAATGAATCTAAAAATTCTTCTCGAAATTCCATAATATTCTCCTTTCAATTAATTAATCGCCTATGATTGATTGGGTAATATTAAAAAAATTATATGATAAAAATTAAGTAAATGCAACTATATAATTAAGTAATAGAATTATTTGTGTTGAATCAGTCTAATATTTATATTAAATTAAGAATAAATTCGAAGTAAAAGTACATTAATCTACAAGTTTGTTCTAATTTTACAATATAAAAAATTGTGTAAAAATACTAGAAAATATAGTTTGTACTAATATAAATTTAATATTATAATAAAAAAATACAATATACTGCTATAAAACGCAAGATAATATAATGACTAAAAAATAATTTTATAGTACAATATATTTAAGTTAAAATAATTAAATTAACTTAAAAAATTATAAGGAGGATAAGGTATGAAATTAGTGAAAAAAGTGCTAAGCTTAGGGTTATTATGTATTCTTGCAGTATCTCTTGTTGGATGTGGTGATAAGAAAAAAACAGTAGATACGGAGAAAGAACAAGTGAGTGAAAAAGGGGATGGGGCAGATAGTAATTCTTCAACACTTAAAACTATTGATCAAATTAAATTAGGTGAGGATTACAAAGACATTAAAGCAACAATTAAGTTTTTAACAAACAGAACAGATCTTGTCGACACAATATTTGCAGATTATATAAAAAAATTCCAGAAGATATATCCTGGTATTAATATTGAATACGAAGCAGCTACTGATTATTTTGAAGATATTACAATCAGATTAACAACAGATAACTGGGGAGATATCTGCATGATACCAACAACCATAGATAAGAATGAACTACCAAATTTATTTGTTAGCTTTGGAGATAAACCATCTCTTGATAAGGAATATATTATGTTAAATAATTTTTCTTATCAAGATAAAGTATATGGTATTCCATCTACTGGTACTGCACAAGGTATTGTCTATAATAAAAAGGTATTTGAAAAAGCTGGTATTACGGAAATGCCTAGGACGCCAGATGATTTCTTAGCAGTTCTGCAAAAAATCAAAGATAATACAGATGCAATTCCAATGTATTCTAATTTTGCTGCTAATTGGACAATGACAGCATGGGATGCATACATAGGGGGATCCGCAACAGGTGATCCTGATTTTATGAATAATGGCTTAGTACATGGTAAAAATCCATTTTCAAAACGTGATGATATGACAGGACCTTATGCAGTTTATTATGTATTATATGAAGCAACTGCAAGAGGGTTGATTGAGGACGACCCAACTACAACGGATTGGGAAGGCTGTAAAGGTATGATTAATAATGGTGAAATTGGAACAATGGTACTGGGTTCTTGGGCTGTTACGCAGATGCAAGAAGCGGGTGAGAATGGCGATGATATTGGTTATATGCCATTTCCTATTACTATAAATGGGAAACAATATGCTACTGCAGGACCTGACTATAACTATGGAATTAATATTAATAGTTCAGAAGAAAATAAGATTGCTTCTATGCTGTATATTAAATGGTTAACAGAAGAATCTAATTTTGCATATGATCAGGGTGGTATTCCAATTAAAGTAGGTGCAGAATATCCTGATGTTTTATCTGCATTTGATGGTGTTGATTTAGTAATAGACAACCCAGCAGCTCCTGGAGAAGAAACTTTCTTTAACGATATAAATAATGAATCTGAAATTGGCTTAAATGTAGATAATTACCATGTTAGTCAAGTGTTAGAGCATGCATTAACAGGCGATATGACACTTGATGAAATCGTAGCTGATTGGAATGCAAAATGGTCAAAGGCACAGGAAAAGTTTGGTATTAAAGTGAGATAACGGGTAGTCATCAGATAAAGCATAAGTTTTTAGGGTGTACTTAACTATGCTATAAGTACACCCTTCTTAACAGGAGGTAAATATGAGTGAGTTAAGTGTTCATAAATCATCAGGAAAATCAAAAGGCTTTATTAAATGGCTAAAAAGTAGTAAAGGACAACGAGCTACTGTTGTTGTTACATTTATGTTTATACCACTGGTACTATTATTTGTATTTACATACCTACCTTTTGGGAAAATGGTTGAATTTAGTTTCTTTAATATGAAATATATTGGAAAACGGGAATTTGTAGGATTAAGGAATTATATTGATGTCTTTCAAAGAGACGATTGTTTTAAAGCGCTAAAACTAAGTTTTTATTATATGGGAGCATCTTTTGTGCAATTAGCACTTGCACTATATTTTGCTACACTATTAAGTTTTAAAGTTAAAGGGGGAGGTCTGTTTAAAGGAATGTTGTTTTTCCCTTATTTAATATGTGGTATTGCTGTGGGATTTATATTTAAATTTTTTTATACAAGAGGTTTTGTATTGGATTCTTTATTGGGATTCTTAGGATTTGATTTAGAAAAACTACCATATTGGTTAAAAGACATGAGAATTAATAATATTTCATTAGCTGCTGCTTCTGTTTGGAGGTATATGGGTCAGAATATGGTGCTGTTTATTGGTGCAATTATGTCTGTTGATAGCGAAATGTATGAAGCTGCTGCACTGGATGGTGCAAATTATTGGCAGAAATTTAGATATATTATATTACCAAGTATAAAAACCATTGTTGTTCTTAATTTAATACTTTCCATTACAGGTTCTTTAAGTGCGTTTGAACCTCCATATGTAATAACAGGTGGCAATTTTGGAACAGGAACTTATTTTGTAATCATGGATCGTATTGCCCACCAAAATATGAAAGTTGGCTTAGCATCTGCAATGGCAGTAATACTGTTGATTATTATTTTATTTGCAACCTTATTGCAGAAAATGTTTTTCCGGTATGTATTTAATGATGGAAATGAAGACAGCTCAAAAAAAATAGCTAAAAAGATGGCGAAGGAGGCAAAATAATGAAAAAATTACAATATACAATATTAATATTAATAAAATATGCCTCATTGCTTTTCGGATCTTTTTTGTCAATAATTCCTGTTGTTGTTTGTGCAATTACAGCCTTTAAAACAGAAGAAGAATATTCAAGAACCAATGTTATGACTTTGCCAGAAAACTGGGGTTACATAGGAAATTTTAAGATTGCTTGGGAAAAAGCAAATATGGGAAAGGCATTCATAAATTCCTTAATCATTATGATTGTTGTTTTAGCCGGAGCAATAATGATAGGTACCATGTTAGCTTATGTATTAAATCGTTTTCAATTTAGAGGGAATAGATTAATACGTAATCTGTTTTTAGTTGCAACATTATTACCTGGTATTGCCATGCAGGTAACCGTATATCAGATTATGTATAGCTTAAATTTGATAAATACTATGGTAGGTTACATGATTCTTATGATGGGAACGGATGTCATATCTATTTATATATTCTTACAATTCTTTGAAAACATTCCTGTTTCATTAGATGAATCAGCTATTATTGATGGTGCAAGCTATTTTGGTGTTTTTTTTAAGATATTATTACCTTTATTAAAACCGGCAATTATAACAGTAGCTATATTAAAAGGGGTAAGTACTTATAATGAATATTATATGGCAAATCTTTACCTTCAATCAAAAGACAAATTGGTAACAGTAGCTACTTCTTTATATAAATTTACTGGCCCAATGGGAAATCAGTATAACTATATATGTGCAGGTGTAATTATTACTCTATTGCCTGCCCTTATTGTTTTTATTATATGCCAAAAGCAAATATATAGTGGATTAACACAAGGTGCAGTAAAAGGATAAAAATTAAATAGCCTTAAAAGGCAGATAGGAGATTCTATGGGTGACATAAAAATTATAGGAAATATAGTAGAAAAGATACCATGGGAGGAGAAGAAGGGAGGAAAGTATGGTTCTCCAGTATGGAGGTATTCCAACAACCCAATTATTGGTAGAAATCCAGTAAAAGGAGTTGCAAGAATATTCAATAGTGCAGTTATTCCTTACGGGGGTGAGTTCATTGGAGTTTTTCGTGGTGAACAAACCAATGGAATTCCATATATTTATTTAGGAAGAAGTGAGGATGGAATAACATGGAACTTTGATGAGAACAGAATACCTTTTGAAGATGAAGAGGGCAATCCATTCATGCCATTGTATGCATATGATCCACGCTTAGTAAAAGTAGAGGATATTTATTACATAATCTGGTGTCAGGACTTTTATGGTGCGGCTATTGGGATGGCAAAAACGAAGGATTTCAAAAAATTTATTCGTATCGAAAATCCATTTTTACCATTTAACC
The DNA here is from genome assembly GCF_900115365.1 of Anaerocolumna aminovalerica. Taxonomy (GTDB): domain Bacteria; phylum Bacillota; class Clostridia; order Lachnospirales; family Lachnospiraceae; genus Anaerocolumna; species Anaerocolumna aminovalerica. The sequence continues at coordinate 85,492 of NZ_FOWD01000016.1, read as the reverse complement.
GTAATGCAGTACTATTTCCAAGAAAGATTAATGGAAATTTTTTAATGCTATCTCGTCCAAGTGATAGTGGACATACTCCTTTTGGTGATATCTTTGTGAGTGAAAGTAAAGATATGGTTTACTGGGGTAAACACAGACATGTAATGGGAAAAAGCTCCAACTGGTGGGAATCTCTTAAAATTGGAGGGGGAGCAGCTCCTATTGAGACAACAGAAGGATGGTTGCTACTATATCACGGAGTATCCAGCACCTGTAATGGTTATGTGTATAGCATTGGTGGGGCCATATTAGATATGGATAATCCATCCATAATAAAATATCGTTGTGAGAATTTTTTATTAACGCCTGAGGAATGGTATGAAGAAAGAGGATTCGTACCTAATGTAACGTTTCCTTGTGCTACAATTCATGATGCTGCAACGGGAAGAATTGCAATCTATTATGGGGCAGCAGATAGTTATGTAGGTTTGGCATTTTCAAAAGTTGATGAATTAGTTGGTTATATTAAAGATAATAGTAAAGTATCAGAATCGGATACGGAAATTGGGAAAAGATAAGTACGAGGTAGAAATATGCTAATTGAAGAAGTGAGAAATCATTTAAATAATGTAATTATCCCATTTTGGAAGAGTATTCATGATGATGTTTATGGTGGATATTATGGATATGTTAATTACGATTTGAAAATAAATGAGAAGGCAGTAAAGGGTTGTATTTTAAATAGTAGAATTCTCTGGTTTTTTTCCAATGCTTATAAATTATTAAAAGATGAAAGTCTACTAAAAGAAGCTAACCATGCTTATACTTTTCTGAAAGAACACTGTATCGATAAGATAAATGGTGGAGTCTATTGGTCATTGAATTATGATGGAACCGTTTATGATAATACAAAGCATACATATAATCAGGCATTTGCGGTGTATGCATTATCTTCATATTATGAAATTTCGAAAAAGACAGAAGCAATAGAACTAGCATGGTCTATTTATGATGTTATCGAAGATAACTGCTTGGATATTAATGGGTATAAAGAAGCTTTTAATATTAAATTTGAGCCAGTTAATAATGATAAACTCTCTGAAAATGGTATTATTGCAGAAAAAACAATGAATACACTTCTACATGTTTTTGAGGCATATACTGAACTTTACAGAGTAACAGAAGAAGAAAAAATTAAGAATAGATTACGATTTATGTTAGATATTTTTATGGAAAAAATATATAATCCAGAGAAACTACGCCAAGATGTTTTTTTTGATAAAGATTGGAATAGTTTAATTGATCTTCAGTCCTATGGTCATGATATTGAAACAGCATGGCTACTGGATCGTGGCTTAGAAGTATTGAATGATGTGGCTTATACCAAAAGAGTGAAACCAATTATCTCTAATTTAACACAGATAGTTTATGAAAGGGCTTATGTCAGACATTCTCTTCTAAATGAATGTGAAAATGGAGTGGATAACACTTCTAGGATTTGGTGGGTTCAGGCTGAAGCCATAGTTGGCTTTTTAAATGGTTATCAAAATGATATGAAAAAGAAGGAATATATGGAAGCTGTAATTTCTATCTGGAATTTTATTAAACAATTTCTTGTTGATAAAAGAAAGAACTCAGAATGGTTTTGGGAGGTGAATGAAGACGGAAATCCAACAAGCAAGAAACCAATTGTAGAACCATGGAAATGTCCCTATCATAATGGAAGAATGTGTCTTGAAATTATCAGGAGGAATATAGATGCTGCATAAACAATACTATATTGAATTGGAAAAATATAACGTATTAATACAAAAAAAAAATAAAAAAACTGATTTTTATAATGGGATCTTTGAACGTTGGGAAAATCCAATTTTAACCAGAGATCATATTCCTCTTACTTGGAGGTATGATCTAGATGTGAATACCAATCCTTTTTTTATGGAGAGACTTTCTGTAAATGCAGTTATGAATTCTGGTGCGATAGAATTAGATGGCAAGTTTTATATTGTTGCCCGTATTGAAGGAAATGATAGAAAATCATTCTTTGGTGTTGCTGTGAGTGATAATGGTGTCGATAATTTTGAATTTTTTGAATATCCTATTCTTTTAGAAGATAAATATCCAGAAGAAACAAATGTATATGATATGCGCCTTACAAAACATGAAGATGGCTATATATATGGAGTATTTTGTTCTGAAAGTAAAAATACTTTAGTGGATGACTTATCTGTTGCTATAGCAGCTGCTGGAATCGTTCGTACAAAAGATTTGAAAACATGGGAGAGATTAGATAATTTAACGACTCTAAATTCTCCACAACAGAGAAATGTAGTATTGCACCCTGAATTTATTGATGGTAAATATGCATTTTATACGAGGCCTATGGATGATTTTATTAATACCGGGTCAGGCGGAGGTATTGGCTTTGGACTATGTGATGATATTACTCATGCAGTGATTGATGAAGAAATTATTACAAGTAAAAGAAAATATCATACTATCACAGAAGCAAAGAATGGTGCTGGTGCAGTTCCAATAAAGACTCCAAAAGGATTTATACATATTGCTCATGGTGTGAGGAATACCGCAGCAGGTCTAAGATATGTTATCTATGCTTTTGCTACTAATCTTCAAAAACCATGGGAAGTAATTGCAGAACCGTCTGGATATCTTATAGCTCCTCTTGGCAATGAGAGAGTCGGAGATGTGTCTAATGTTGTTTTTACCAATGGTGCTATTGCAAGGGAAGATGGTAGTGTATATATTTATTATGCATCTTCTGATACTAGAATGCATGTTGCAACAACAACATTAGATAAATTAATGGATTATGTATTTTCTACCCCAGCAGATCCATTAAGATCAGTAAAATGTGTAGAACAGCGTTATCAATTAATTCAAAAAAATCTAAAGATATTAAAATATGAAGCAGGAGTGCTTAATTGAAATATCCAGGACTTTCTTGGAAAACCAAACGTTCATAGCAGAAGAATACGATTTTTGTACTAGGTTTGAAGGGAGGTTTTAAAGGGGAACAATATTATTTTGCAATGGTTTCGTAAGTGAATGTATAAGGGGTGCAAGAAGATGAAAGATAATCATTTAAGATGGATGGATTTACATAAAAATAAATTAAAAAGTATAAAAGTCAAATTGGTGAAAGAGAGACAAAACAAGATTAAAGTAAGACTGATTAGTGCTTTTTCTATTCCAGCGATTTTAATAATCCTTTTGGGAATTCTTTCTTATCAAAGCGCATCTAAAACAGTAACAGATCATTATGAAAAATCGATTGTAAGTATATCAGATACATCCAGTCTGTATTTACGTTATGTAATGGAAGAGTTATCATCGAAAGTTACTGAGGTAGCAAATAGCAAGAGTTTAGCAAATTATTATAATAAATATGAAAAATTAGACACTAGTAAAAGAGGGGAACTTCTACGAGATACTAAGAATATGATTGTTAATATGAAGGCTAGTACAAACAAAATATTTAGTTATCATATTATTGGAGAAAAGGGAAGTGCAATATCTTCCAATGGAACATTACCTGATTCTATATATACAGACTATATAAATTCAAAGGAAGGAAGAATGTGGAGAGATAATCCATCTTTGAAAGAATTCTGGTCGGGATATCATCATTTTATAGATGATAAATTTAAATTTAATCAGGAGGATTACGGGTTATCATTAACAAGAAAATTTAAAGATGGCAATGGTTTTATTATTGTAGATATAAAAAAAGATGTTATTTTTGAAGCTTTAAATAAGATATGTCAGAGTAAAAATACCATTGCAGCTTTTATTAGTCCAGATGAAAGAGAAATCATAATGTCAGGAAAAGAAATTAAGGGAAATATTTTTATAAATCAGGACTTTTATAAGAATGCAGTAACTTCTCCTGAAAATTATGGAAGTTATTATGTGAATTACAACAATGAAGCCAATTTGTTTGTATATTCTAAATTAGGGAATACAGGTATGATTTTATGCAGTTTAATACCAAAAAGAGATATTATAGATCAATTATCATTGATTGGTTTTTCAACATTTTTCGTTGCATTTTTTGCTGCAGTGGCGGCAATTATTATTGGAACTATGATAGCAACAGGTATAAGCAATGAAGTCAATCATATGACGAAATCTTTTGCTTTGGTTTCAAACGGGGATTTTACAGCTGATTTTAAAACTGAAAGAAGAGATGAGTTTAAGATTTTGAATTCCAGCGTTAAAGGAATGTTAGAAAATATTTGTGTTCTAATTAAAGATATGCTGAAGTTTGGGAAAAAAGTCTATTTATCTACAGAAAGTGTACTAAAAAATGCAGAAACCATTTTATCAGCAACAAAAGATATTTCTACTGCAATGGAAGAGGTAGGAAAGGGCATTGGGACACAGGCAGAGGATGCGGAAAAAAGTTATAAAGAGATGTTCCTCTTTTCTGATAAGATGAATGAAGTGTGTAAACGAAGCAAAAAAATGGGTGAAGTTGTAGATATTGTAATGGGTACTTTAAATAATGGTAAAACTATGATGGAAGAATTCAATACTAAGACGTTAGCAACTACGGGTATTACAAAAACAATCATTCATGAAATTGAAGATCTAAAGTATCAATCCAGTTTAATATCCAGTATTGTTGGTACAATAAATGAACTAGCAAAACAAACCAATCTTCTGTCCTTAAATGCTTCCATAGAGGCAGCAAGGGCTGGTATCAATGGCAGAGGATTTGCAGTAGTTGCAGAAGAAATCAGGAAACTGGCTGAACAATCTATAAATGCTTCCCAAAATATAAGTGAAATTGTTAATATGATTCAGGATAAGATAAAGCATTCAGTATGCACTGCCAAACAGGCAGAAGATTATCTAGAATCACAAGGAATAGCATTAGTAAATACTATAACTATTCTTAATGAGGTAAACACGTCTGTAGACAGTTTGCTGGAAGGATTTGGGGAGATTTCAAAACATATGGTTGAGATAGAGGAATCTAAGAATAAAGTATTGGATTCCATCCAGAGTATCTCTGCTGTATCAGAAGAAGCTGCCGTTTCTTCAGAAGAGATTACAGCTACCATTAACGAGCAGGTTATTGCAGTTTCTTATCTGGTGAATGAAGTAGAAGAATTATCTGTAAAAGCGAAAGAACTTGAAGCATCAATGAATCGCTTTAAAGTATAAAGGTTATAGATATTCTTGTCAGAATCAAAGTAATATGTTTTATGAACCTCGCCAGAAATGGTTATTATAGGTTAAAAAATGGAGAAGGAGTTGTAAGTATGTTTAGAACAGGGTTAAAAAGATGGATATGTGTTTGGGTAATAGTATCATTATGTGTAACAGGTTTTGGATTTTGTAGAAGTAAGGTTGTGAAGGCTTCCACTGTTATAGGCGAGAATATTAAATTTCTCTTTGACAATAATGTTACTGGATTTACAGATGGTGGAGAATATCAATATCATGGTATAAAAAAGATTTCACATGATATTTTGCATGGAGAAGGAGTAATGAAACTGGAACTAGATTATAGTAAAGACAAAGATAAGAATTGGAGTGAGGCCAAGATAGATTATACTTTTGGCTCAAAGATAACTTTCAAATATTATTCAAAATTATCCTTTGATATGATTTACAACACAACGTATAAAACGACAGGTTCTTTTAAAGCAAAATTATTTGCTAGCCAAGAAGGAGCAGGAGAAATCAATGTAGATACAGAGATATCTGAAGGAGAAAAATATTCGACCAATTTAGTAAAAAGTAAAGTAATAATAACCATTCCAACTAACAATATTACTGCAGATAAATTTAGTTTGGGTATTGTTGGATGTAATACAGATTATTGTGGAGAGATTTATATAGATAATCTTGAATTTATTCATAAGTCAATGCAATATGTAAAAGCATCTTTAAAACCTATACCCCAGGCAAGTATTCAGGTGGGAAAGGACTCTATTAGTATTGGTAATATAACAATGCCCGTGAAAACTAAAGTAAAACTTGTAGATAATTATGCTAAAGACTATGTGGCTTCCTTATATTCTTATCTAGATGCAATTGGAAAAACCGAGCTTGTTTTGTATGGACACCAAAATGATATACATCATAAAGCTGGAAATAAGGGAAAGGAATATTCCGGTTCTGATACGAAAGATGTTACAGGCTCTTATAGTGCTGTTGTTGGTATTGATACACTATCGTTAACGGGAAATGAAATGGGAACTTTTGATCAAACACAGTCGCAAAGGGTAAAAAAATGTGTCAAAGTAGCAAAAGAGGCAGCAGACAATGGGGCAATTCTTACACTTTCAGCACATATGCCAAATTTTGAGTTGATTGATAAAAGGGTAAAAAATCACAAATCAGGTTCTAATCATCAGGATGAAGTAGGATACCTGTCTGATGGCAGTTATAATTTCTATGGTTATACACCAAATGTAATATCAGGAAATATTGTTGAAAGAATTATGCCAGAAAATGATTTAAATTATCTTTATACGGCATATTTGGATCTCATTGCAGAATATGGAAAGGAGTTAGAAAAAGTTAATATACCGGTCCTTTTCCGTCCATTTCATGAAAATACGGGTAATTGGTTCTGGTGGGGAGCTGCCCAATGTGATGCTAAAGCATATAAAAATCTATATCGTTATACAGTTACTTATCTTCGGGATAAAAAGCAGGTTCACAATTTTTTATATGTTTATAGTCCGGGAAGTGAACCAGAAAATATAGAAGAATTTGAAACACGTTATCCTGGTGATGCTTATGTGGATATGGTAGGCTTTGATATGTATCATCAATATCCTAATAATAATGACAACTTCATAGAACAATTTCAAAAACAAATAAAGATTGTTGAGGATTTTGCTAAAAATAGGAATAAATTATTTGCAATAACAGAAACGGGTATTGCAAATGGAAATGAAGCCTTATTAATAGCAGGTAATGTGAGAAAGGATTGGTATACTGAAATTCTTAATGTAGTATCAAGAACCAATGCATCTTATTTCTTACTCTGGGCCAATTTTGGTGAAGATAGTAGTTTTTATAGTCCATATGTTGTGGAGAAAAAAGGAGATACAGTCATCGGACATGAATTGATAGATAATTTTATTGATTTTTACAATAATAATAACTCCGTTTTTGCAGCTCAGACAGGGCAATATAAGAATCTAAAAGTAAAGGTATTACCGGAAAAAGGAGTAAATGGATTTATTATTAGTCCTGTTTCTGGTAACAGGATATTAAAAACAATTACATTAAGAGCACAATTAAGTAATGTGGACAAACAGGATACGGTGGAATTTGTTGCAAAAAATCAAAAAGGTTCTGTAATCAAAAAAATTCAGGCAGTTAAAGGGAAGGAAGGTTTCTATAGTGGTAAGTTTTTAAAGTCAGCATTAAAGGATTTAGGAGCCAATATAGGTACAATACAGCTTGTAGTCAATAATAAGGTGTATGATTCTATTGATGTGAAATTTAATATGCCAGAAATAAAACTTCCTTTCACGGTAGTAGATACATTTGAAGGCTACTATGGGGAAGAAAGACTACTTGAGAAACAATGGAGTGTTGGCAAAGGTTCTGGTTGTAGTATCAAGTCTAAATTAGTTACTGATAAGAATAAAATATATAAAGGAAAGTATGGCTTAAAACTTGATTTTATATTAACGGAAAATGGTTATGCTGGAGTTGTAAAGAATATGAATAATGCTGATTGGTCTAAGAAAAATGCACTACAGTTTTTTACGATTCCAGATGGAAAGAAGAAAAAGGTGGTAATTCAGATTACAAGTAATGGTAATGTATTCGAGGTCTATCTCAATGATTATAAAGAGTACAATAAAAACAATAATCCAATACTTGTAACAATACCTTTTTCAAGCTTTATAGGAAGGGATAATAAAGATGCAATCTTTTCAGCAAAATCAATTGATAGTGTAGGTTTATGGTGTAATAGTATAGATAATAAAGAAAAGCTATTAAATACTCAACTGTATTATGATGAAATTAAAGCAGTGAATACTAAATCGAAAAGTATAACCTTTGAACAGGTAAAATAAAGTAAGTTATTGTATCCAATGAACAATATTGCGGTAGGTTTATCAGGAACCACGATGAGGATTGTTGTAACAAATATACATGAGTATTACGATAATTATCGGGGACACCTTAAAATCCTATAAGGATGCCCTCACACTTTATGTAGTTTTTCTTGAAGTGAATGGAATTATGCCTAATAATCTAGACAAAAGTTATTTCGGAAATGGATGGATTACATGGTTGAAAGCTGAACGTAAATGTTGTCTGGCCTGCAATGTCCGACTTGCCTCGTTAAGATTATTCCTCGAATACTAGGAACCAGAGACATTAGTTTATTGTATCTTTATCAGAATGCCAAAAAGATAAAGAGGCAGAAAGTAAGCAAGAAGAAAGTTTCTGGTCTTTCAAGAGGTGGTCTAAAAAGGTAAAATGAAATCCAAATTTTATGCTGGCGAAAGATAGTAAATATTTGCTTTTTGCCAGAGAGTTTGGATTTCATAAAAGTTGTGATTTCGAAAAAATCCAAACATTTGGATTTTTTCGCCATTCCGGGGCTATGAACTTGTACCGAACGGAATGCCGCTACCACTTCTTGCTGAGTTGCTCTGTCATTCCCAAATGGATACAATTATTACGTATGATGCCAATGCAGATACAAAAATGAAAAAGGATGCAGTAGAAAAGCAACTACTAGATTAAATACTTTATTTCAAGATAATCCGGATTTTAATTGGGAAGATGATGAGAATGTTAAGGAAATTGGGATGATTATAAAAAGGGAAATAATTTTTAGCAATTATTTCTCTACTCGATTAATAGAGTTTTAATCATTTCATTCTAAGTCTTTATGGAAGAATCCCAGATAGTGTTATTACCGCTATTCTTTGTCCAAAACCAGACGGGAACTTTTTGTCCACTTACTACCGGAATTACTGCCGACTGAGAGCTTGATAAATTATCTCAGCCGGCTTTCTTTTTATAGTAGTCCCTTTATTTCCCTTATCGCAGTTGCTATTGTTACAGTCTTTTTGTTACCTTTGTAGTAGGTTATCTCACCTGTCCAACGTGTAAGTTTTTTATTTGCCTTATACGTGCATACAAACTTTATTCTCCGCACCTCCTATAAAAACTCACATTCACTCGTACATACTTTATCTATAATTCTGGCTGTTCCTGTACTATACTGATAAATGGAATCAATGGCTGCTTCACTGAATACTTCACTGGTACTTCCTGCTTATTTCATCTGGTGACGGATATAAACTCCTGCTTGCGAGCGGTCATAATGGTTTAAGAGTTTAAGACACTCTGGATATTAATTCTCTGGCGAATTGCTGTATAAGGCTGAAGCTGAATCTTCTTCCACAGTTCGGTCTGTCCAGTCAGTATTAATCACATGGGGAAATTTAACAGTTTTTTATTCAGTGCCTGGGAAATTCCCTTTACAGAAGAAGAATACTCCATAGGAGACATTCCGGTGGCTTTTTTAAATTGGTTTGAAAAATGCTGCAGTGAATTATAAGAAAGAAAATGTGAAATTTCAGTCAGGTTCATATTACCATCTCGAATAATTTCTTTTGAACGTTCTATTTTCATGTTACTAAAATATTCAATAACTCCACAATTTTTATTTTTTCGGAAAAGAGAGTGCAAGGTGGAATGACTAATGGAAAAAGCTTTGCAGATATCAGGAATTTTAAGCTGTTCACATATATGCAGCTCCATATATTGAATAATTTGTTCGAACATATTTGATTTAGCGGAACCCTCTTTTGAGGTGCTAAGGGTTGGTATTTCATTGTTGTCTTTTTCTGCAGAAAAATGATTTCGCTTTACTTGTATTAAAAACAGCTCTAAATACAGTGAGATCAGCTGATGTGAACCAAAGGGAGCATAATCGGATAATACCACCTCTTCTACCGATGGTATATGAAGGGGAGTGGTAAATGCCGCCCGTGCTTCTGCGATGATTTGTGCAATTAATGTTTTTTCAGGTGAAGATAAGGAAGTAACTCTTTCCATAAAAAATGACATGGCCGGAGAAGGGCTTAAAAATGAAATGGCTACCAAATTAGGTGCCTTCTCACCGATTGATTTAATGGAATGAAATTCATTAGGTTTATGGAAGATAATATCCCCAGTTTCTAGCTGATATTGTCTATCATCTGCCCGAACCAAAACGGTTCCTTTATCTACATATAAAAACTCCCAGAAATCATGGGCCTCTCCTTTGAATTCAAAATTTTTCATATATTCAAAATAATGAATTGTTATAATTTCATGGATTTCAATTTCTCGTTTCAATTTTGTACTTACGTATGCCATCCAACCCACTCCTTTAACTGATTCATATTTATATTTTAGCAAATATACTCATATATTACAAATCTAATATATAGGTATTTTGGATAATATGACAAAAAACTTGGATAATTATAAAAGCGGGTTTTAGTAAAAACGTTTATAATTAATTCTATAGTTACAAATTATTCAGCAAGGTGTTAGGTAAAGTACGTATAATACCTTTTTTAAAACAGCATGGTAATTATAGGAGGAATTGGAATGAACAAGAAAGTTAAAGTAGCTTTAGCAGGGCTTGGAAGCAGAGGAAAGGATACCTATGCACCAACCGCTAAATTATTTCCGGAAAAGATGGAAATAGCAGCCATTGCAGATATTGATTCTGCAAAAGTTAAAGAAGTGGCAAAAGAATATAATGTACCGGAATCCGCATGTTTTTCCAGCGCAGAAGAGTTGATCGCACAGGATAAACTTGCAGATGTGATGTTTATTACTACTCAGGATCAGCAACATGTAAGTCAGGCAATTCCTGCTCTTCGTAAAGGCTATGATCTGTTATTGGAAAAACCTATTTCACCTGACCTTGACGAGTGCAGAGAGATTGTTAAGGTAGCAAAAGAATGTGACAGAAAGGTAGTAGTATGTCATGTTTTGAGATATACCCCTTTTTATACAAAATTAAAAGAAGTATTGGATAGCGGTGTTATCGGAGATGTTGTATCCATTATGGCAATTGAGAATGTAGGATATTGGCATCAGGCACACAGCTTTGTCCGAGGCAATTGGAGAAATTCCAATACTACAAGCCCAATGATTTTACAAAAGTGCTGCCATGATTTTGACCTATTATTATGGCTGTCAGGTAAAACATGTAAATCTGTTTCTTCATATGGTAATACCTATTTGTTTAAGAAAGACAAGGCACCGGAGGGAGCAACATCCCGTTGTCTTGACGGATGCAAAGCAAAAGAACATTGCCCCTTTGATGCAGAAAAGATTTATATTACAAATAAAAAAACCGGTGTTGCACATGGAAAAACAGATTGGCCTCTTGATGTTGTAACTCTTCATCCAACTGTTGAAAGTATAACGGAAGCTATTAAGACAGGACCTTACGGAAGATGTGTTTACATGTGTGATAACAACGTAGTGGACCATCAGGTAATAAATATGAACATGACAGACGGTTCTACCATTTCTTTAACCATGACAGGTTTTAGTGCAACCGGCTCCCGCTATCAAAAAATTATGGGTACTAAGGGAGAAGTTGTAGCAGATATGTCTGAGAAGACCATTAAGGTAACTCCTTTTGGTAAAGAGACAGAAGTAATTGATGTTTCTAAATTAGCAACTGATTTTTCCGGGCATGCAGGAGGGGACAACCGCATGGTGGAAGAATTTATTGATATGATTTCAAAAGCAAAAGAGCCTACTAATAAGATTACATCTGTTGAACGCTCCATGGAAAGTCATTATTGTGCTATGGCGGCAGAAAAATCAAGACTGGCAGATGGTGCAGTTATTGATTTGGATACCCTTAGAAAATAGTGAAACAAATAATTTAGAAAGAGAAGGAGATTTGTTATGAAAAAAAACTTGAAGTATTTAGTAACCTTGGGTCTTGTAGCTATTATGGGGGCAACATTACTTACCGGCTGCGGTAAAAAACAGGATAATAAGGATGGTAACACAGCAGGCGGAAAAACAAAAATAACTTTTGGTATATGGGATGAAAATCAACGTCCTACTATGGAAAACTTAGCAACGGCTTACGAAGCAAAGAATAACAATGTAGATGTTGAGATTCAATTAACACCATATAAAGGCGGGGAATACTGGACCAAGTTAGAAGCTTCCGCAACAGGGGGTACTGCACCTGATGTATTCTGGTTAAATACTTTACATGCAGAAAGTTATAAAGACGGCGGAATTCTTTTAGACTTAACTGATTATATAACAAAATCAGATTTGAATCTGGAAGAAAACTATCCGGCTGCTTTAATCAGTATGTATAAATTTGATGATAAAATATATGCAATTCCGAAAGACTTTGATACCAATGCTTTATGGTATAACAAAGAAATCTTTGATAAAGCAGGTGTAGACTATCCAACAGATGACTGGACCTGGGATGATTTTGTAGCAACAGCACAAAAATTAAAGGATGCAGGACTGGATGCAGGGGTTTATCCTTTAGCTGCTCCACTGGATTTCCAAACAGATTATTATCCAACCGTTTATGCAAATGGCGGATGGATTCTAAATGCAGATAAAACAGAAACAGGTTATGAAGATCCTAAGACACAGGAAGGCATTCAGGTATGGATTGATTTAATTAAGGCAGGATTATCTCCTGATCTTGCCACTATGACTGATACATCAGCAGATGCTATGTTTGAAGCAGGTAAATTAGGTATGCTCCTTGCTGGCTCTTATATGACACCTCAGTACATGTCTAATGATGGAATCAATAAAATAATCAATTTAGTTGAATTCCCGGAATTCAATGGTGTAGAGCCTAACATTATTAACGGACTTGGATATGCAGTATATTCAGGAAGCAAGAATAAAGATGCTGCGGTAGACTTTGTATTATGGTTAGGAAGTGCAGAAGCTATGAAGATTCAGGGTGAAGGCGGAGCAGTTATTTCAGCAAGAAACGATGCCTGGCAATATTTTGCCGCAACAAATCCGGATTTAAATCTTGCCGCATATACAAATCATTCAGATGTGGCTTATCCATTACCAGTATGTAAATCTTCAGCTGAACTTTATGATTTAGAAGCAAATTATTTAAAATGGGCTTACAGTGGTGAAAAAACTTTAGGGGAGGCAAGCAAAGAATTAAAGGTAGAAGCAGATGCAGTCCTTAGCAAGATGAATAAATAGGCAGGTGATAAACCATGAGTGACATGGCAAAAACGAAACCAATGAGAAGAAAAACCACCAAACGTGAGAAAAAAGAATGGGTCGCAGCCTATATATTTATTGCACCATTGGTAATCGGTATATTTGTATTTTACATTTATCCCTTTATTCAGAATTTTTGGTTTAGCTTTAATGATGTAAATCGTTTTAACATAAGTACTTTTACAGGTTTAGAGAATTATAAGGCTTTAATTAAAGATAAAGAGTTATACAGAACTTTAGGAAATACTATAAAATATGTTATCATTACCGTTCCCGTTGGAATATGTTTGTCTATACTGATAGCCACACTTTTAAATGCTAAAATCAGAGGTACCTCCATATACAGAACCATTTATTTTCTTCCCTCTGTAACTATGTCCGTAGCCATAGCATTAGTATGGAAATGGATGTACAACGGTGAATTCGGTATATTAAATAATATTTTAGGTGCATTTGGAATAGAGGGCCAGAACTGGCTCTCTAACCCAAAGACAGCTTTGTATATGGTTATGATTGTTGGTATCTGGATGTCGGTTGGTTATAATATGATTATTTTACTGGCAGGTATGCAGGGAATTTCAAAATCCTATTATGAAGCTGCAGCTATTGATGGTGCCGGTCCTGTGAAACGGTTTTTTAAGATTACGATACCAATGTTAACTCCAACAATTTTCTTTGTTATGATTACTTCTATAATCGGTGGTTTCCAGGTATTTGACACTATTTATATGATGATCGGTAAAACCAGTTTGGCCTATGAAAGCACACAGACTTTGGTTATGATGTTCTACCGTTATGCCTTTGATTACGGTCAAAAGGGATATGCGGCAGCTATCTCCATTGTTATATTTGCTATCATTATGCTTATAACAATCTTTCAGTTTGTGATGCAGAAGAAGTGGGTAAATTATGATTAAGAAAGGGGGAAAGAGTATGCGAAATCGTCAAAGTATTCAACATTTATTTATTCATTTAGCCTTAATCATTGGTACCGGTGTAACAATACTCCCATTCCTCTGGATGGTATTCACTTCTTTTAAAACAGTAGGTGAAGCAATGGCCATACCGCCAACAATTCTCCCTAAGGCATTTAATTTTGATTCCTATAAGAATATATTAGATTCTCTGCCTTTTGAAAGAGTTTATCTAAATACGATTATTTCAACTGTTGCAACTGTAATCGGACAGATAACTTTTTGTACTATGGCAGGTTATGCATTTGCCAGACTTGATTTTCCCGGAAAAAATATGATATTTATTATAATTTTATCCGTATTAATGGTACCCGGGCAGATATTCCTTGTACCTCAATATATGATTATATTAAAAATGGGACTGTTAGATACCATACCGGCTTTGTTCCTTCCAAACTTATTCAGTGCCTTTGGTACTTTCATGATGAGACAGTTTTTCACCTCAATTCCAAAAGAATTAGAAGAGGCAGCTATGCTGGATGGATGCAACAGATTCCAGACCTTTGGAAGAATTATGGTTCCATTAGTAAAATCAGGTGTTGTTGCATTAGTTATCTTCACTGCAAAATTTGCATGGAATGACTTTATGTGGCCATTGATTGTTAATACATCACCTAAGATGATGACCTTAGGTCCCTCCCTTTCTACTTTACAAGGACAGTATACCACCAATTATCCGGCTCAAATGGCAGGTGCGGTTATGGCGGTTGTCCCTATGGTTTTATTATTCTTTATCTTCCAGAAACAATTTGTGGAGGGTGTTGCACATACTGGTGTTAAGGGTTAGTCTATTATTTTTCAAAAAGAACGCTTTGCCCTGACGGTTGTGTTAGGATGTTGCAATAGTCAGGTTATGAATAATGCGCGGTCGGGCATGTATCATATTTTTTCGAAATCTGTGTCGAGTCGCGGGCAAAATACTTATCTCTCATTAAAACCTTACTAAAAAATCCTTGCAAAAACCCATAAATTAAAGATTTTTACAAGGATTTTTTAGAGGTTTTATAATCGAGAGAAGTATAAACAGTGGCATTCTCTTTCTTACCACTATGCCCACATACTCGACCCACATTGTCTACAAAATATGATACATGCCCAACCGCATTTTTAAGTGCGCCATATATGGTGATACCAGGATGTGAAAATAAAGAATTTTATCTTTGTATAATTTTTGAAGCAAATTGAAAAACTCTATTATCACACTCTAAAAGATTGTAAGTCCTAAATACCATTCCATAGCGCTGTAGAATATCTGTATATATTTTATAACCATAAAAAGTAAAATATTTTGGTACAGCTTCTACCCTAGTTGTATCCGCAGTATATTTAATTATATTTCCATCATATTGTAAGACAACGGTTACTGGAGGACCATCTATACCAAATTCAGTGATTCTAACTGTATCTGGAATACCAAGATTTACATTTTGAATAAATTGATCTAGTCTTTCAAAGTTATGATCTTCTAATTGATCATCTACTATATCATTATTATAAAGTGCCATTTCTTTGGTATAATTTCTTGGTAAGGCTGCAAGCATTTCTTCTGCAGAATAACGTTCAAAATAGTTAATAATATCCATATTAAAAACCCCGCTTTATAATGGTTTTTCATAATTACTATACAAACATTATACAATCTGATGCCGATTAATGTTTATAATTCAATTACGAATTCTTTCTACATTGCGATTCATAAGTTTACGTCCGATATTCCGATACATCCATTTTTTTAGGGGTGATAACTTCTGTTGGTGTTTCTTAAAGAATTCATCAGGGGAATCGAACAGGCCGAAGTCGTTGTTGATGCCTTCTTTTTGAATATAAGTATCATTGGCATTCCAATCTACTTGTGGGTTTTGAAAGTTATCAGTAGCGGCGCCATATCCACAAAAGTTGGTTTTGCAATCGGAAAACTTTTCTTGAAGCTTTTTCAGATATTCACTATCCAGAATGAAGCCCTCCAGGTTATACCATTGGTCCTTATATTGAATTTCAACCCAGCTATGAATAATACTTTGGGGAGCAAGTTTATAAATCAGTCCTGTCATGGCACCTTTTTGTAATTTCTTATTAATGGTAAAACCATGAATCCGGCAAGGTATTCCAACCGCTCTCAGAAGGGCCATAAATAGGGTTCCCTTTGTATTACATTGTCCATAGCCGTCATTTAAAACTTCAGAGGCGGAAATGGTATCATCTGTGTTATATCCAAAGGCAATATCATCCCGTACAAAGTTATAGATTTTTTGGATTTTCTGAAACTCATCCTCCTTTGCCCACTGTCTTTCCTTTATTAATTTCTGTATGGAGTTATGGGAAAAATTCAACATCCCTGTTTCTTTCAAATATTTATTCATGGTGTAATCCTTCCTTTCCTTCTGTTTGATTACACTTTACCAGAATAATTATCATTAAACTTTCAAAAACTCGCTATCTCTTATAATATTTGTTGCAGACATTCCTGTCATCATTTTATTCGTATATGCAAGATGTGATGGGCTGTCAAAACCGGCATTAAGAGCAGCTGTGGTTATGTTTTCACCATTAAAAATTGACTCGTATGCTATCTGAAGTTTATGCAAAACAATATAACTTTTCAGAGGTATACCTGTTTCTTCTTTAAACAAATGTGCCAGGCGGCTTTCAGAGAGGCAGGTCTTGTCAGAAAAATGCTTTATCTGATGAAATTCGTCTTCATGTATGCAGTCATCCAAGAGATTTAACACTTCAATAACCCTGTTGTCGAAATTTTTCATATTACTGTAATCAAATTGGGAGATTATGCTCTCAACAAAAGAAATAAAAGCGTCGTTGCTTTTTTGTATAAGCCCATGTTTAAAAGCCCGTTGCATAAGGACGGTATTTTCAGGGGGGAATACATAAAAGGGCTGATCCAGTAATAACTCTCTCAGCACATGCCCAAGCTCTGTGGTTGGATCAGCCAGAATGGTGAAATGGGGGCATCTGTCCGCACTGAATAAATGGGGTGTATCCACATTTACAAGAATGGCACCGCAAGTGATATATTGTCCATTCACTTCAATATTTAATTCCTTTTCACTGCTGAGAAACAGTTGCAGCAGCCAGTGCTTATGACAATCTGCTTCTATACTATCTGAAATTGCCATAAAATTTTTACCGTATTTAATGATATAGTTCATTTCATCACCTATGAGATAAGTTTACATTGCTTAATCTAAGTTTCAAATTGTAAAATTGTATTATATACCGTAATATTATTTAGCTTTACTATATCATCAATTACTGCAAAAGTGAATTGTTATCTTTTAAAACTAATGAATGAAAAAGCAAAACAAAATAATGTCGTAAAATCAAATTGGGAAGTTAAATTTAAGAACGAGAACAAATTAGTGACTAATAGTCAAAACAGAATTATATTTATATAGATGAAATAGTGGAAGCATGGAAAAAGTTGGGATTACCGATGAAGATATTGGGGAATTCTGTGATATAGCAATCAGTAAAAGTCTGTTGCAAAATGAATGTGATACAGGTTTTTTCTTCCATGCCTGATAGTTTGCTTCTATTTTGCAACAGTTCTTTTTTATAGAGATGAAAGATTTTAGGGAAAATATTACTAAGCAATTAAGATACAGGTTTCTGCCGGCAAACTATTTCTATATGATTGTTACTTTTTATTGTTTCTGCTTTTTTCGTGTTTGCCTTCATGGACACCAATAACCTGCCCGTTTATCATTCCAACGTCTGCATTATCTTTCGGCTTCATTTTTCTCAATTCAGAATTGCTTTTTTCTCTATCACGCATTCTATTTTTATTATTATCCATATTGTAATCCTTTCTATTATTTACTAAAGTATTTTAGTCAGGGTTATAAAAATATTCAAACATTGTACATATTTTAGTATTTGCAAAAGAAATAAAATTATTTTTCCAATTTTATTGACATACGGTTAATTTCAGATTTGTTGATATTTTATTAATGAGTGATATAATAAGAGAAGAAAATATATTGCCATTTTATTTGTAAAACTAGAACAGAGTGGCAAAAAAGAGTTAATATGAAGTGGGAAGTTAAGAATTTATATAAATGGTATATAAAACAATTTCATAAAAAGATAGAAATAATTGGAGGTATTATAATGGCAGATGAAAATACTAAATTAAAAATAATGGAATTAAGGGAAATGATGAAGGTCCCAACAGAGGATATATTAAGTGATCAATTAAAAGGATTACCACAACCTCCTTTAGAAAGAAATTTTGGTGGTAAAAAGACTATTTCTCTTACAAAAAATTTTGAAGATGTAGTTAAGAATAATGATTTTCTGAATTTAATCAATTCCAGAACCAGTAAAAGAAAATACAATGAAGAACCTTTGAATCAATACGAACTTGCCTTCCTGCTTTGGTCAACACAGGGAATTAAGAGTATAGTAGGGAAGGAAAGAAAAGCTACTTTTCGTACGGTACCTTCCGCTGGAGCGAGACATCCTTTTGAAACTTATTTATTTATAAACAAAGTGATTGGTCTACAGCCGGGATTATATCATTATATGGCAGTAGAACATCAACTTGAATATTTAGGCCCAATAGAGAATCAGGCAGAACGGGTTAGCGAAGCTTTTGGAGGACAGAATTTCTTTGCCAATGCACCGGTTGGTTTTGTATGGTCCGTAATCCCTTATCGAACAGAGTGGCGTTATAGTAACAATGCTCAAAAATATGCATTGGTAGATGTAGGACATGTATGCCAGAATCTTTATCTTGCTTGTGAAGCAATTGAATGCGGCGCATGTGCTATAGGTGCATATGAACAGCCTTTAGCAGATAAACTGTTAGGTTTTGGTACTTCGCCATCAGCAGATAAAGAAACTGAATTTGTAGTTTATGCAGCAGCAGTGGGTAAGGTAGATAGATAATAAATTTATATGAGAGAAAATAGTATGGAGGAAAACCAATACCCTATGATTTAATAAGGGAGATAGTAAAGTTTAGAGTGAAAGAAAGTATAGAGAAGCATCAAAACAAAAGAAATAACAAGTGAACAGGTAATTGCAAAATAATAAAATGTCATTCTGAATGTTAATTCAGCATAGCTGAATATTTTCTCTCAGAATGGCATTTTATTATTTTGTATAAACCATTTTAAATATTGATAAAAAATTATTGACTTTTTATTTAATACGTAATATATTACCTATATAGGTAATATATTACGTATTAAAATTTTAAGGAGTTGCAAAAATGAATAACCAGGATAAACAAAAATATATATTTGGCAGTCTCTTTCTACTTGCCAACAAGTTGCAGGTAAAAGGTGATGCTTACCTGGCAGATGATGAAATGACTACAAAACAATGGTTTTTAATCGTAATGATTTCACAATTTAAAGATACTCCCCCTATGCTGTCTGAGGTAGCAAATCTAATGGGTTCTACCAGGCAGAATGTAAAACAGCTTGCGTTAAAGCTTGAAGAAAAAGGTTTCTTAGTAATTGAGAAGGATCAAAATGACAACAGAATATTACGGTTGAGATTAACGGAAAAAAATAATAAGTTTTGGGATAAACGAGATGCAAAAGATAATAGCTTTGTAGAAAATCTATTTAAAAATTTTACGAAAGAAGAGATTGATGTGATGTATCATGGAATAGAAAAAATGTTAGAAGCAGTTAAAGATGAAAGCATTTAAGTTTTTATTTATGGAAGGAGGCTTGATATGATTATCTATAGTGCAGTAATTTTAGTTGTAATTGCAAGTCTTATTTATTATTTATCCAATGCCTTAAGAAGAAAATATAATGCTGAAGTTAGAGAAGGCTTATATAGAGTAAAAAATATGGAAGAGTCTGTACTTACGGAAAAAGATATTGCTCATTTGCCGGAACCTGTACAAAAATATCTTAAATATGTGGGAGTATTAGGCAAGGAAAAGGTAAAAGATTTTAAAGTTTTAATAAATGGAACCATGAAAACAGATAAGAACAGAGAATGGTCTCAAGTTAAGATAGGGCAGCATAGTTTTTTAGATAAAATAACAAGGCTTTTTTATTTAAATCTTAATATGTCAGGAATTCCGGTTCTCGGATTGCATTTTTATAAAAACGGAATTGCAACAATGGAAATTAAAGTGTTAGGCTTAATTCCCATTGTAGAAGGAATGGGTAAGAAAATGAACCAGGCTGAAACAGTAACTGTTTTTAATGATATGTGTATTCTGGCTCCGGCTTCCCTGATTGATAAAAGAATTCATTGGGAACTGGTTGATTCACATTCGGTAAAAGCAATTTTTTGTAACGACGGTAATTGTATAACAGCGACCTTATATTTTAATGACATTGGACAATTAACTAACTTTGTTTCAGATGACAGATATTACTCTCCCACTGGTAAAACCTTTGAAAGTGTCAGATGGTCTACTCCTGTTAGTTCCTACAAGAATATAAACGGTTTTAATCTGGTGACCTATGGCGAAGCTATATGGAACTTTCCCGATGGGGATTTTTGTTATGCAAAATTTAATATACAGGACATTAAATATAATAATAATAATGATTAGTTGGGGATGGTATGAAATTAATGAAAAAGGAAAATAAAAGAAAAAGATACCTGCTAAGTGTAATACTTATCTTTGTAACTATATTTATAGTTGCATTACTAGTAAAATTCAATGAAATAAATAAAGAGATGAGCAATATAGTAATTTCCACTATGGATTTCGCTGATATAAAAGATGGAATATATGAAGGAGAATACTATATTCAAGATTTTATAGGAGCAAAAGTAAAGGTTACCATTGAAAATGGTAAGATTAAAAATATAGCATTATTAGACCATAAATATGGACTGGGTAAAAAAGCAGAAGAGATTATTAATACAATTAAGGAAAAACAAACATTAGAAGTTGATACTATTTCAGGAGCAACTCATAGTAGTACCGTAATTATAAAAGCCATTGAAAATGCATTAATGGAATAATATATAGTATAAATATAATTAATTAATCCAGTAGTTTATATTTACAAAAATAAATGGTGTTAAGGCACCGGAATCGAGGATATTATGAAAACAGCATTTCTTTATGCCACAAAATATGGTTGTGTAGAACAATGCGGAAAAATAATAGCAGAAAAACTGAATGGAGTTATGGACTTTTATAATCTTAAAGCCAACAACAATGTAGACCTTACCCAATATGACAGAGTAATCCTTGGTGGTTCTATCTATGTGGGAAAAATTCAGAAAGAAGTTACTGAATTTTCTCTGAATAATTTAAAAACCCTAAAAAATAAAAAATTGGGCTTGTTCATCTGCTGTCTGATGGAAGGAGAAGAAGCAGAGACACAGTTAAGAAATGCATATCCGGAAACATTACTGGAACATGCGGCAGCAAAAGAATATCTTGGCGGTCAGGCGGTATTTAATAAAATGAACTTTTTCCACCGTTTTATCTTAAAAAAAGTAGCTAAAACAGATAAGGATGTATATAATTTGTCAAATATAAATATAGAAAGATTTGTAAATGCCTTAAATTAAATAAATAAAATGGTCCTCCAATTTTAGCAGCTTTTCTATTATGTAAGAATTTATATATTGATTAAACCGCTGTATTTTAGTAGAATAAAAATAATACATTTAAGGATAAGTAAATACATTACAGTGAGCTGGTTAAGAATGGGAGGAAAAATGAAGTTATTAGAAGAACGCATTATAAAGGATGGAGTACTAAAAGAGGGTGGAGTTCTTAAAGTTGACAGTTTTTTAAATCATCAGATGGACATTGAATTAATAAACGAAATCGGAAAAGAATTTCTAAGGCTTTTTAAACATAAAAATATTACTAAAATACTGACCGTAGAAGCCTCCGGAATAGGTATCGCATGTATTACGGCACAATACTTCGGAGTGCCTGTAGTTTTTGCAAAGAAAGCACAATCCAAAAATTTGGATGGAGAAATTTATACAACGGAAGTACATTCCTTTACACATAATAAAGATTATACCATTCGTGTGTCTAAAAAATTTATAACTTCAGAAGATCGTGTTTTAGTTATTGATGACTTTTTAGCAAATGGAAAAGCCTTAATCGGGCTTATGGAGATATTAAAGCAAGCCGGAGCTACCTTGGCAGGATGTGGAATCTGTATAGAAAAAGGCTTCCAGAATGGGGGAGATTATATTAGAGGAATGGGAATCGACCTTCAATCACTGGCAATTGTTGATTTAAATGAAAAAGGTGAGCTTATTTTCAGATAAATAAAAGGATTTGTTCCGTAACGTAATATATGGAAAGTGAGTTATGATTAAGTGCTTTTACTTAAAAAACTCACTTTCCATTTTTGATTCAGGCTTTTCTTCATACATTAAATGGTCAGCCCGGTTGACATTAATTATTCAAACAAATGGTTCATCTTTTCCCGAATTCTATGTTCTCTTTCCAGTTTTTCATTAACGTCAATAGAAAAGGTACCATCTTCTTTTTCGATGATACAATCTCCTTCCTTAATACATTCAGGCAATTTGGATCTTAGAATATGAAGGAAGGATTGATCCTCTTGCTCACATATGGCATATATATCCTCAAAACGGTCAATAATGTATTTTTTCATAGGTTCCTCCTATCTGATTGTAGATGCTATTTCGTAGGCGGTTTACAGGTTCCGCATGGTTCTAATCCCTTAGCAAGAGCTTCATCTAAGGTGACCTCTATGTCAACAGTCAGAAAACGGCAGCTTGTAACGTGATATTTGCGTCCGGTACTGGTAATATGGACAATAGTCTTACCGGAATCTTTACTCTTATCCTTTACTGCTGTGGTGCTGTTATTCTTTGCTGTTCCTGACAAATCTGACTGGTTAATAGAGTAGGGTTCTTTATTAACAGTAATATGTTCCCCATCGGAAGTAAATATAATAGTATTTTGTATATCCGTTCGAAAAACTTTTATGTTCCTGTCTTTTAATTTTTGTAAGGTTTCCACATGGGGGTGTCCATATGAATTATCAGCACCTGCAGTAATTACTCCATAGTCAGGATCAACTTCATCTAGGAAATTGTCATGGCTGCTGGTTGAAGAACCATGATGTCCAAGCTTTAACACATCTGCGGATAAATCAATGCCATTGTTAAGCATCTCAGCTTCAGATAATTCTTCTGCATCCCCTGTTAGCAGAAAGGAATTCTCACCGTTGGTGAATTTAATTCCTACACTATAATCATTTAATTCCTTATAACCGGAAGCATTGGGAGCTATGATAGTAAAGGAGGATGCACCTAAAGTATATGTATTACCTGCAACGGCTTTTGTGATTCTTAAGCCTTTCTCAGCAATGGCATCCAAAACATCTTCAAAGGTTTTGGTAGTATGTGTAACATCGGGCATAATTACTTTTCCAATGTCAAAAGAATGAATTACATTATCCAATCCTCCAATATGGTCACTGTGAGGATGAGTTCCTATTACATAATCTAATTTCTTAATCCCCAGTTCCTTTAAATAATTTACTACTGTAATCCCTTGGTTATTTTCACCTGCGTCTATTAACATATAGTGCTCATCTGCTTCAATTAAAATAGCATCTCCTTGCCCAACATTAATAAAATGGACTTTACTGAAAGAAGATGCATTAGTTGAAACATTATTCATAGTTTCCTTTGGTACTTCTTTTGTTATAAATATAATGGATAAAATCAGAAGGAATATACTGCATACCCAACCTAAGGATTTGAAAATTTTATTTAACATTCTGAAACCTCCTATACAAGAATTATAGCATAGAAGCCTTGAGATAGAAGTAGAATTACAATATTTTTTGTGCCTGATAAGTAGTAAAAAATCACTATAGACAAACCAAACAAGAAACATTTGTAATTTATGTAAGAATATAGTAAAATATCAGTATAACGTTAAAAAATGTAAATACTGATTACCGAAATGGGGGTGGACTGGAGAGGATTTAAGTAGCGGATTTAGAATACAAAGAGTAACGCTAGATGAGACAAAAACTATTTTTAGAAGAAATAATAAGTAAAGTAGAGATTTAAACCATAAATAATGTAACACTTGAATCTTCTATGGAGGGGTGATAGGTAATGTTTCGAATAGCAATATGTGATGAAGATCAGATTAGTTGTGCTAACATTGAGAATATTATCTTAAGTTACAGTAAAAGAATAAATGAAAAAATGGAAATTGAAGTGTTTTATTCAGGGGGAGAATTACTGAAATTTATTCTGAAGGAGTACTGTTTTGACTTGATATTTATTGAAATGAATTTAAAACATATCAATGGAATAACAGTTGGGAAAATTATTCGTGACTTATTGGATTACCAAAGGGTTCAGATAGTATATATGTCCAAAACGGATAAATATTTAATGGAATTATTCAATATAAGGCCTATGCACTTTATTGAAAAACCAATTGAATCCTACAAAATAATTAATGATATACGTTTAGCCATGAAATTAACGGATAGCCTAGGAGCAGTCTTCAGCTATAAAAAGGGATATGATATTCATAAGGTTCCTTTAAAGAATATTCTATATTTTGAAAGCGAAGACCGTGAAATCAGGATGGTAACCACAACAGGAGAAGAAATTTTTTATGGTAAATTGGAAAATGTATATAATCAGGTAGCAAAATATCAGTTTGTAAAGATACATAAATCTTATATTATTAATTATGCCCATGCAAGCATGCTTAATTATAATGAGGTAGTCATGTCTAATACCGACTGTTTACCAATCAGTCAGTCAAGAAGAAAAATAATAAGAGAACTATTTATGGAACATGAAACAGGAGTTTTTTAGTTTACTTCAAAAGAGTATATTAATTTCTGCAAGAGTCCGCACAAATAGGAAAATTATGCTAATATGCAATTACCGGAAGATACAAAGTAAAGGGGGTAATTGCTATGAGAGCGTAGAAAAATGAAAAGGTAATAATGCTGATGCACAAAGTTGTTATCATTATTCAGAAGGCGTTAAAACGCCAGAATCGAGGTTAATATGAAAAAATTTAGAAGATTATTATCCGTGATAGTTATTGTAGCAATGTTTGCCTCAATGAGCATTATGGTTTCTGCAGAGCAGGATGCATTAGATGGATTTAAAAACTTACCTTATTCTGATTCTATTGTTTACACTCCCGATGGTAAAGTGGATGGTGCATATTATGAAAATCTTCAGCAGAAATTAATAAATGAGTTTACTTATAAGAATAAAAATTCTATAACCAAATCAGTTCTCCAAAGAGAAATGCAGTTAAGTGCAACACATAATACCATTCCGGGTGATGTATATGTATCCTTTACCGGAACCACCTCCGGAATTGACTTTGCGTTGGTTGGACATGCTTCTTTGGTGGAAACCTCCGGCGGAGTATGGTGTATCTCTTCCTGGCCTGAGAAAGACGGTCATGTAAATGGAGTTCAGTATGAATATAATTATTGGCCGGGCCGTAATAAAATCTACGGATTAAGAGTAACAGAGGGTACCTCTGCTTCCAGAGCAGCAGCAGTAAAAGCAGCAAGAGATTATGTAAATACAAGTCCAAGAATTCCTTATAACTGGAATTTCCTAAATAAATTTACAACAAGCAGTTTCTATTGCTCCCAGCTTGTATGGAGATGCTGGAAAACAGCCGGAATTGACATTGATAGATTCCCTTACGATACGGTAGTATCACCGGCAGAACTTACAGGATCTAACATGACGGTGCTATTTTATGTAAATGATTAAACTTATCATTGCAGGGCCTGTTGAAATACTGAAATATTTGATCCCTTTTATATATCTAGTACAGCAGGCCCTGCTGTATACAGAGTTAAGTAAACTTTATATATTGTTATTACAAAGGTATGAATTAGGCAGGAACCAACTGTTAAAATTATAAAAGCATGGTTTTAAGGCATTATAATAGTCTTAAATGCAGAAAGAGGTAAATGATGAAAAAACGATTCATAATAATCCTCATTATTTGCAGTATTATCTTAATCTCCTGTGAAAAAGCAGCAAAATTTACAGCGAAAAATGTTCCGTTAAAGGATGCTAAATACTTGATTTCTTTTAGCGGAAGTGATATGAACCAATTTAGTAATTCCATATCTGTTTTATATGAAGATGGCAGCGTGAAAGAAATACCTGTAAATACCTCTATGGTATTGGAAAATGCCATTGAAAATCAGGGAGAGTATTATTTTTATTCCAGACAAAAAAATATTCATTACCGGATGAAGGATGGCCGGATAGAGCAATTTTCAATTATGGAGGATGTATATTCCGATGGATATTATGGAGTATTAAATGCATATCCAACAAAAAATGGCTGTATCCAAATCTTAAACATAGGCGTAAAAGATGGGGTCTATGTTACGGACATAGTTAGAACCAGTAATGATATGGAGGAATTAATATATAATTTAGAAAATAAGTTAGCCTGTTCTGTAACTACAGAGGGTGATTTGCTTCATATAGCATATATAGATTTAAAAACTGAAAAACCGGATCAAAATTCCATAGGCAGCAGCGGGATTATGACACTGGATATGGAGAGCAAAAGAATAATAGCAGATACTTTGTTACCAAATCAATACAGGGTAGAACCTGACAGACCAATTGTTGGATTTGACGGTGCCATTATTGTCTATTCCCAGGAACTTACGGAAGAAGGAATTCCTACGGATAAATCTTACATAGCAGCATATAAAGAGGGCAGACAGATAAAAGAATTAGTGGTGGAAAATTTTAATATCCTTGAGTCCTATGTACATGATAACAATTTGTATTTGTTTGGCGATGGTGGTATGATTAAAATATATGATTCAAATTATCAGATCATTGCTGATTACAATCTTAAGATAGAGGATGTCATAAGAAAAATCTATTTTAAAGATAATTATGTATTTACTGCACTATATGGCAATGATTATAAAATGTATATTCATAAATATAATTTAGATTCGGGTATATCGGAAGAAAAGTTTGAAGTACCTTACCCATCTGTAATTGATTGGGAAATAGAAAATTTCACTTTTATACCGAATCCGTAACTTTGTGAGGAAAGAAATTGAATAGGATAAGAGAAGAATTATTTAATTTAGCAGATGAAAAGTACAGACTATTTCAAATGGGGTTATGCCCCGATACAGATGGAATTATAGGTGTCAGGTTACCTGTTTTAAGAAAACTTGCCAAAGAAATAGCTAAAGGAGATTGGAGAACATATCTTAAGAATGGAAATAACCAATACTTTGAAGAAATTATGTTAACAGGCATGGTAATTGGCTGTGTAAAAACGGATATGGAAGAAATATTAAAGTATGTTGGAGAATTTGTTCCTCAAATAGATAATTGGGCTGTCTGTGATAGCTTTTGTGCCGGATTAAAGTTTACAAAATTAAACAAAAGCAGAGTATGGGACTTTTTACAACCCTATCTGTTTTCAAAGGAAGAGTTTCAAATACGTTTTGGTGTTGTAATGCTTCTTGATTATTATATTGAAGATGATTACATAGACAGAATATTAAACATATTCAACGAAATCAACCGGGAAGACTATTATGTTAAAATGGCTGTTGCATGGGCCGTATCTATGTGTTTTGTAAAATATGAGGTAAAAACTATTCATTTTTTAGAGGAGAATGAATTGGATGATTTTACTTATAATAAAGCAATTCAAAAGATCATTGAGTCTTTATGAGTGGATCAAGAAACAAAAACAAAATTAAAGAAAATGAAACGTACAATGATTTAATAACAGATTATTATCTTATACCTCCTTCCATAGATATCCTCAGAAGGGGCTGCTGCAAATTAATAAACTGACATTTTTTAGTACAAATTCAGCATAGCTGAATTTGAGGGGAGAATGAAAAAACTAAGAATAACAGTTTATGTTTGCGGCAGTCTCTTTTCTGTTCATATTGTAATTATTATTTATGTGGGAAGGTATTTTTCAATGGGAACCGGACCTCTTACTACAGTTCTGATTACATGAAGTGATCCGTCCTTGTCTGCACGGATTCGCCAGTCTACCATCATAATTTTACCGTTTGCTATTTCTATGCCGTTAATACCTCTTGTATGGATACAGCAGCCGGTATTAAAATAGGGGAGTTCTTTCCTTTTGGGGAATTTTGGCCTGTGGGTATGGCCGCAAATAAGCATCATTTTGTGCCGCCTGATCCACTTTTTATAATTCTTCTCTATTTTATGGCGTTTAAAATGATTCCTGGCAGGACTGGAAGGATTATGAAATCCTACTACATGCATGAACCTCCAGAAATACCGTAAGGTAAGCATAGAAATAAACCACAATTGATCGTTCATTAAGTCACCCTGATGTCCGTGAACAATCAGTATCTCCTGACCGGATTCCTTGTTTTTTAAAATCAGTGCTTCCTGGGGAGTAAGGCCGTAATATAATTCATGCATATCCTGAGTATATTCGTCATAAAATTGAAAGTAATTTTTCTTCACATACCTTTTATTCTTTAAATAGATATTGTGATTGCCATAAATCATTATTAACCGGTTGTCATCAAAGTATTTTTTGATCACTGTAAATATATCACTGTGGGCTAAGCGAATATATCTGAACTCTTTATATTCCCAAAGCTCATCTCCATCACCTGCTTCAACATAGGTGTAACCATTGTTATAATAATGATCCAAGGCATGTAATAATACATTTTGATTTCTTGCAAATTCATCGGATACACTGTCGTCTCCACGATGAATATCACTAAAGAATATATATTTAGAATTTTTATCAAAGTATTCTACTCTTGCTTTTTTGTAAGCATCGGTCAGTCTTTTATCCGTAAACATAGTGAACACCCCATTTGTTTTTCCTTAAAATATTACATCTTATGATTTTCTATTTATATTATTTGACAAATATAGAAATATTATTATTACTATATAAAATATTAAAAGGGGTATAAAAACTCTAAATAGTTTCCAAAATACATTCCTTTGGTAAAGATAGTATTTCTGAGTATATAATATCGCGAAAATCCATGCCTGCTTTATCATCAAAATTATGGGATAGGAGGATTTTTTGTTTTTTGCTTTTCTTTATAAAAGAATTCATCTGTCTGCTATTTAGGATGGGGAAAAATTCTTTATGTATTATCTGCCCTTTTGAAACAAAGAAAAGTTTATATCCGGTGGAGGCGGGGATTTTTAATACAATATCTTTGAAAAACATATGGTCATATCGAAAGATACCATTATTCAGATATTTGATACCTTCCATCATATCCCTGTATTTTGAAGCTGTTTCAAATTTATAGCAGGATGCGGCTTCTTTCATTTTAGATTCCAACTGTTTTGTTAATATTTCCATATTTACATTATCAGAAAATAATTCTAAAAGTGCTGTTCTATTTATTTCAAAGGTATCCCTATTTAAGGGAATAGGTAAAATGTGATAATCAAATTCAAACCCTTCAGCAGTTTTTTCCATAGGAAATATATGCTTTAGAGAATCAATGATGTCATAAATGGAGTGTTTTCTCCTGAAGGGGCCGTAACAATTATCTTCTCTGTCAAGGATAATGGAAAGTGAGTTATAATTATTGAAGTCATTAACCTTTAAATAGACATAATTCTTATCATGCTTCATCTGGGAATTAAAACTTGGCTTAATACTTTTAATTAATTCACATTCAAGAAGTCTTGCTTCCAAATGGGTATCTGTTACTTCATATTCAATATTATCAATAAATAAAACTAATTTATTGACCTTTTCCCACTTTGGAGAATTGACAAAATAAGATTTTACACGTTTTTTAAGACATTTGCTTTTACCAATATATATTATATTTCCCAGGGAATCCAGCATTTTATAAACACCGGGAAGTTCCGGAAGGGTATGTAGCTGTTCCTTTAGTTTTTCAGATACTTTAATCATAGGTTCCACCTTTACTTTCCTATATAACTAAGGATATTTTAAAGGAAATTATGGAGATATACAATAGAAATGTTTATTTGGTCAGAAGTTCAGGTTAATATAGATTTAATATAAGCTCTGGTTATAACCTGTATAAGGACTATTAGTTTTACTGGAGACTATTTGAGTGCTATAATATAATTAACAAAATATGAGTTTCTAAGAAAACCGTTGAAAGAAAATATAGAAAGAAAGGTGCCACAAAATAATTCTTTCAGCTTAATTTTTGTGGCTGTATCAAATCTGCTTGCAGATGTGGTATGCAATGGGTGTAATAATGGAAAGATTAGTTGGAACAATTTCAAGAGGATTGCGTGCTCCCATTATCAGAGAAGGAGACGATATTGCAGAAATCGTTGTAAATAGTGTAATAGAGGCTGCAAAAAGCGAAAATTTTCAGTTATATGACAGAGATATAATTGCTGTAACAGAAGCAGTTGTAGCAAGAGCTCAAGGAAACTATGCTACTACCGATCAAATTGCCAGTGATATTACTGGTAAATTTGGAAATGAAACCTTCGGAGTTATTTTCCCGATTTTAAGCCGTAACCGTTTTGCTAATTGTTTAAAAGGAATTGCAAGAGGAGCTAAGAAGATTGTATTAATGTTAAGTTTTCCATCTGATGAAGTTGGTAATCATTTAGTTGATATTGATCTATTAGATGAAAAAGGAATCAACCCATGGACGGATGTACTGACAGAAGCAAAATACCGTGAGCTCTTTGGTTATCAAAAACATACTTTCACTGGTGTTGATTATATTGAGTATTACAAAGAAGTAGTTCAGAATGAAGGATGTGAAATTGAGATCATCTTTGCAAATGACTGCAGAACCATCTTACAATATACCAAGAATGTATTATGCTGTGATATTCATTCAAGAGCCCGTACCAAACGTTTACTGAAAGCTGCCGGCGCAGAGAAAGTATATGGCCTTGATGACGTTCTTACCACATCTGTTAATGGAAGCGGATTCAATGAAAATTACGGTTTACTGGGCAGCAATAAAGCAACTGAAGATACTGTTAAACTATTTCCACGCAGTTGTAAGTCCGTAGTTGAGACAGTTCAAAAAAGAATCCTTGAATTAACCGGCAAACATGTAGAAGTTATGGTATACGGTGACGGAGCATTCAAAGATCCAATCGGAAAGATATGGGAACTTGCAGATCCAGTTGTATCTCCGGCATACACCGATGGATTAGAAGGACAGCCTAATGAAATTAAATTAAAATATTTAGCAGATAATGATTTTGCTGATCTTAAAGGAGAAGAGCTAAAACAAGCAATCTCTGATTATATCCGAAACAAAGATAATGATTTAGTAGGTCAAATGGTATCACAGGGAACAACTCCCCGCCGACTGACAGACTTAATCGGCTCTCTTTGCGATTTAACCTCCGGAAGCGGAGACAAAGGAACACCTATCATATTAGTTCAGGGTTACTTTGATAATTATACAAAATAATAATTAGAGCACTTTTTTATGCTTATAATAATGACCATGGAGAGTATGGAATTATCCGTATATTACTCTCCATGGTCTTTCTTAGTTTATGATGTCAAACTGTTGTTTCAAAGTTGATTACTTCGGACAAAACCTTCTTAATATTGAAATACTGCAGTTACAAAAGCCTCTATTAATTGTTCTCCAGGTTCGATTGGAGTGGCAAAAGTACGTTCCGCCACATTACGTAAAAGGGGAACTGGAGGTGCACTACTTTCTACAATTCGGATTGGAATTGGATCCACAGTTATACCAAGATGACGGGAAATAGAATTCGCTTTATCAATTGCATTGCTAATAGCCAGATTCAACGCCTCTTGATAATACATATCTCTTTGGGATACTTCAAATGATACTAAATCAACAACATTAGCGCCATGATCTACAGCAGTATCAATTACCAACCCTGTCTGGCTTATATCATGTAAATTAATCTCAAGGATATTTCGGACAGAATATCCTTTATCAATTCTAGTCCCATTTACGTATTCATAAATCTTATCAATGGTATATTGAAAGGTTTTAATATTTGTAATTCCTAATTGCCTCAAAGAATCTATAACAGCCTGGCTTAAACTTGCATTTTCTGTCTGCACTTTTATCAGATCCTCACCTTGGGTCTGTACACCTAACCGAATGACTGCAATATCAGGAGTTGGTGAGGTTTGACCTCTGCCGGTTAAAGACATGGTCTGCCTATTAGGATAATTGTTATGTAAATATTCACTCATGGATGGAAACTCCTTTTTTATTTATAATATATGATGGCATTCTTATGGGATATGCTGCTATATACTTTTATAATAAAGGAAAGTACATAGAAATTAGTGGTGGGGAGAAAAGGAAAATATTAAAGGGAGAAATAAATATTAAAGGGAGAAATAAATATAAAGGAAGAAATAAATATAAAAGAAGAAATAAACATTAAAGGAAGAAATAAATATAAAAGAAGAAATAAATATTAAAGTAAGAAATAAATATAAAAGAAGAAATAAATATTAAAGGAGAAATAAATATTAAAGTAAGAAATAAATATAAAAGAAGAAATAAACATTAAAGTAAGAAATAAATATAAAAGAAGAAATAAATATTAAAAGGAGAAATAAATATTAAAGTAAGAAATAAATATAAAAGGGAGAAATAAATACTAAAGGGAGAAATAAATACTAAAGGGAGAAATAAATACTAAAAGGAGAAATAAATATAAAAGGGAAAAAATATCCAAGAGGGAAAATATTAGATAACAGGGGAGAAAGTATGAGAAAGGGGAACACAGAAAAAGAAAGAACACATACTAGAACATGTAGTTAAAAAGGTATGAAAGAAAAAGCAAAAGAATAAGTAAAAAATAAAATGAAAAATTAAAGTAAAATGTAAAGTAAAAGTTTAAAAAATAAATTAGGCATTGACATTATTACTAATTAGTAATATATTATTGGTATGAAGAATAAAAAACATTATGGTGAAGAAAATGATTTAAATCTAAAAGTTGTTATTGGAATAAGCAGAGCAAATCAAGCAATTCAAAAACAATCAGCTGTGACTTTTAAGGAAGGAGGGTTAACTACAGCCCAATTTGCTGTTTTAGAAGCTTTATACCATAAGGGAACTTTAACAATCCAAGAAATTATAAAAAGTATTCTTTCAACAGGCGGCAATATGACAGTAGTAATTAATAATCTGGAGAAAGAAGAACTGATAGAAAGGCATGTAAATCCTGAAGACAAAAGATCAAGTTTAATTGAAATCACCCAGAAGGGAAAAAAAATCATTGAAGAAATTTTTCCAAATCATTTACAAAGTTTAAAGGAAGAATTCAAAGTTTTAACGATAGAAGAAAAACAAGATTTAATAACTATATTAAAAAAATTAAGTACTAGATAATAGTACTTTTATTTAAATAATATACTACTAATTAGTTATAATATATAGAGTCAGGTAAATAATAAGTTTCGAGAATCGAGCATTTACAAATTTTATTTATGGAGGTAATAATATGTTAAGAAAATTAGATCATAAGAACATGGGTAAAAGTAATTTAGGTTGGTTAAGGAGTATCTTTCATTTTTCCTTTGCGGAATATTTTAACCCAACAAATATTAATTTCGGAGCATTAAGAGTAATTAATGATGATTTAATTGAGTCAATGGAAGGATTCGACACTCACCCACATCAGGATATGGAGATTATATCCTATGTGATAGATGGTGAGCTGACTCACCAAGACAGTATGGGAAATAAAAGAACCCTGTCAAGAGGAGAGGTTCAGTACATGAGTGCGGGAACCGGAGTTTTCCACAGTGAACATAATTTTGGTAATAAACTTCTTAGACTTCTTCAGATATGGGTTTATCCGGATAAAAAAGGCTATGAACCAAATTATGGTGACTACCGGTTTCCATGGGAGCTAAGAAAAAACAAGTGGTTGCCTATTGTGTCCGGACAGCAGGGAAATGCACCTATTAAAATAAACCAGGATGCGAATTTTTATGTAGTTGAACTGGAAAAAGGAAATGAAATCACTTTTGAAGTAAATAAAGACCGGCAAGCCTATCTCGTACAAATTGAAGGGGAATCCCAGATTAACGATATTAATATGAATGCTAAGGATGGTTTAGAGATTGTAGAAGAGAATATTAATATTAAGGCAACTGAAAATTCATCTCACATTTTAGTAATTGAAATGAAAAAAGCTTAGTTAGAAGAAAAATTCAAATTCATTGATTTGGATTCATATGAAAGACTTTATAACTTTCATTAAAAGTGGCGTAGTAAATATTCTTTGTTAGAAAAGAGGTATGGTATGAAAGACAAACAAATATTAAATATAGAAAAGTTAGACTTTTTATGGGAAACAGATAACCCATTTTTATTCTGTGCACATCACAAAGATGCATTTCCGAAAGGAAATGATGAACAAGGTGTGGATTCCAAACATTTGTCAGGCAGAAATATAGGAAATGACTTTCAGATAAAAGATGGGTTCAGAATGTATCATGGAGATAAAGTACCAGGTTTTCCGGCTCATCCACACAGAGGTTTTGAAACTATAACTATTGTTTTAGAAGGTTTTGTAGACCATACGGATGGCAATGGATCATCAGGCAGATATGGTAATGGTGATGTTCAGTGGATGACTGCAGGAAGCGGATTACAGCATGCAGAAATGTTTCCACTGGTTTATAAAGAGAAAGAAAATCCAATGGAATTATTCCAGATATGGCTTAACCTTCCCAAGAAGAGCAAATTTACGGACCCTTATTATAAAATGCTTTGGTTTGAAGATATCCCTGTTATAGATGTTGTTAATAATAATGGTAAGAAGAGTGAGGTAAGATTAATAGCAGGTACATTTGACGGTGTAAAAAGTCCAGCTCCCTCACCTGACTCATGGGCTGCTAATCCTGACAATCATGTAGGAATTGAACTGATAAAAATGGAGCCAGGAGCAATGATTAAGCTTCCAGCCGTATCAGAAACTTTATCAAGAAATCTGTATTATTATATGGGTGAATCTATAAACATAGGGGAAACAACTATAAAGGTAAACTATAAAGCAAAATTAGCAGGAAATGAAGAGATAACCATAACAAATGGCAGGAAAGAAAGTTATATGTTAGTTTTAGAAGGAGAGCCTATTCAAGAACCTGTTGTTCAATATGGCCCATTTGTAATGAATACTCAAAAGGAAATTCAGGAAGCTTTTATGGATTTTCAAAAAACAGAATTTGGAGGATGGCCTTTTAATCGTTATGACCCAGTACATTCATGTGGAGACAGCAGATTTGCCAAATACCCTGATGGAACAGTAGAAGAACGTGGAACTTTCAAAGGGTAAAATGACAGGATAGCTATGCTGTAACTTTATAAAAAGGAATATTCTATATAAAAGTAAGTGCTGTCACAATATAGAGGTCAATTTGATTGCATTTGAGCAGAGCTGGAATATCTGCTCAAATGCAATGACTTTTTATTCCTTTTGGAATACCCCCGCCAGTAAAATAGCCCAACTCATTATTCCTCAGGTATAACTATTAAATCTGACTATTTGGTAAAACAGCTTCAAACTTTTTCTGTATTTTTACTTTTTGCACTTATCAATTCACTAAAAAAAGTAGAACCTAATATTAAAACTCCGCCAATTACCTGAAGCAATGTCATTTTCTCTCTTAAGAAAATACTGGACAATATAATTGCAAAGATAGGATCAATATAACTATAAACAGCAAGTGTTTGGGCATTTAATTTTGGTATGGTTGAGAAATACAAAAGATAAGCCAATCCAGTATTAATAATACCAACAAACATCATGAATATTAGAGATTTTATATCAAGACCAGTATATTTTATAGTTTCTGTAGCTAGTATATATGGTAGTAATACAACGGAGGCAATTGATAACTGCATTAGAGTAGTTTCTAAACCGGTCAAATTCTTAATGAATTTATTCATTAATACAACCCCAGCATAAAAGGCAGCAGCAGCTAGACCAAATCCAATACCTAGTACATGATTCGTTTCACTTGATCCAGGTCCTACCCCTACTATGAAAAACATGCCTGCCATAGCAGCTATTGTACATAAAACCTTTTGATAAGTCAGCCTTTCCTTTAGGACAAAGGGTGATAAAAAGGTAATAATGACAGGAGCAAAATAATAGCTTAATGTAGCATTTGCAATGGTGGTATATTTATAGGATTCAAATAAAAAGATCCAGTTAAAACCAATAGCAATCCCCGATATAAGTAATATTATAAGATTACTTTTGATGGATTTCCAGGATATTTTTTTCTTGGTTACATAACTAATTAGGATTAAAAAAATACTGCCTATGGCTCCTCTGGCTAAAGCTATTTGGGTGGATGGCAGGTTTATATTACGGACAAAGAGTCCAATACTTCCGAATATGAGCATGGCAAATATAAGCGTGATTTTAGAATTTTTCATTTTAAATTTCCTTTTCTAGTATTTGTATTAAAAAATTCAATGCTTAATTGTTACTGTACTTGATTATATTTTAAAGCATTGGTAATAAGCAATAAACTTTATTAACATAATTCATTTGTAGATAATTAGGATAATATTATCTAATATTGAGTTAAAATACAAGTTATTTTTAATCATAAATGTAAGAACTTATTGCAATAATTGTGGACGAAAGTTTTGGCGACAATCCGCCAGGTACCTCCATGTGTAAAAAAGCGAAATTTACACGAAAGAATAGTATCAAGAACTAATAAGATTTTATTTTGTATTAATGAAAATATATGGTAAAGTATGCTAGAAAGGCTTTTACTCTCCTGTCAGAATATTACAGGAGAAAAATTTAATAATAGGAGGTACACTTAATGAAAAGGTCAATGATGCAAGCTTATGTTAAAGGAAGCGATAAAGCGGTTGAACTCTATCAAAAAGCTTTTGATGCCAAATTGGTTTCAAGCTATCCAAATTCGGACGGAACATTTTATCATGCCGAACTGGACGTCTATGGGCAAATATTAGCAGTATCCGAATTAGGTTCTATGGATGAAGGTAAAGAAGATACCGTAACTACAGGTAATACCATGCAGTTTTGTTTGCATTTTGGAGAGGGTGAGGAAGACGTCGTTCAAAGGGCATTTGATGTACTTAAAGATGGAGCAGAAATTTTTTATACATTAAGTCCATGTGACTTCAGTCCGCTAATGACAGATTTCATTGATAAATTCGGAATTCGCTGGTGCCTCTTTGTATAAGCTTGATCCAGCCAAGTGAGCACAATACGCTATTTAATTATGTCATATAGATAATCTTAATATAAATCTATGGGTGAACCTTTTTGTACAGTTAGACAGCCTTGAATTACTTCTTTCTACAACTTGTATGAAGCCATCCCTATTAAACTATTATTTTTAAACTATTATTATCTAAAAATCCATGAAATACGGTATAAGATAAACCTTTATCTTTGTCAGCATTTCATGGATTTTTGTATGTATGTAAAATTATCTATTTTACGACATGCGGTTTACTATTTATTAAGGAGTTTTTTTACCATATTCATAGATTCTGATTTGAATTATTCCTACATTAATAGGAGGAATATAAACAGGATTAGACTGATTTTGTATAAAGAACTTATATTAGTAAGAGGTATTTAATAAACATATATAAAGCAGATAATAATAAAGGGGAAACAGGGAAATGAAGAAAAGTATAAAGGAAAAGGCAATATCCACAGCAATGAATCAGGCAATAAAATTTATATCAGGAAATCCTAAAGAAAATCTTCCTAAATTGTTGAAATGGGCAGATGAATTTGACCGGTCAGGAACTTGGGAAAGTCAGAGAAAGATATTTCATGAGGTCATTGAAAATCCCGACAATAATTGGAACAAGTATATTATGAACTTATTTGAAGATGTTGATAATGATATTTTAAAAACGATCTTTAAGAATTTCATAGTTAATGCAAGTATGATCGGGTATCCAAAACAGAGGGAACTGGAGAAGAAACATAATTGTAATATTCCATGGGCAATCCTGATGGATCCTACAAGTGCATGTAACCTTCATTGTACAGGCTGTTGGGCAGCAGAGTATGGAAATAAGTTAAATATGTCTTATGAAACACTTGATAATATTATTAATCAGGCCAATGAATTAGCAGCCTATTTCTTTTTATATTCCGGCGGAGAGCCACTGGTAAGAAAGAAAGATATTATCAAACTGTGTGAAGCCCATTCGGATTGTCAGTTTGCAGCATTTACCAATGGAACATTAATTGATGAGGAATTTGCTGATGAATTACTTCGTGTGAAAAATTTTGTTCCGGTCATAAGTGTGGAAGGATTTGAAGAAGCAACGGATTTTCGACGTGGCAATGGTGTATTTGCTAAGGTGGAAAAAGCTATGAAAATATTAAAAGAGAAGAAGATACCATTTGGTATTTCTTGTTGTTATACAAGCAAAAATGTAGATGTAATCGGTTCGGAGGAATACTTTGACCAGATGATCAATTGGGGTGCTAAATTTTGCTGGTTCTTTACTTACATGCCTGTAGGGAAAAAGGCTGTACCGGAACTTATGGTTACTGCACAACAACGCCAATTTATGTATGAAAGGGTCAACAAGTTCAGGGAAACCAAGCCTTTGTTTACCCTGGATTTTTGGAATGATGGAGCACACTCCGAAGGTTGTGTGGCAGGAGGAAGACGTTACTTGCATATCAATGCGAATGGGGATATAGAACCATGTGCTTTCATCCATTATTCAGATTCTAATATTAAGGATAAAACTTTACTGGAAACGTTACAATCTCCCTTATTCCAAGCATATAGAAAAGGTCAGCCTTTTAATCATAATCATTTGCGGCCATGTCCGTTGTTAGACAATCCCGGTGCTCTTACACAGGCTGTTGAACAGTCGGGAGCCCATTCAACAGATTTGCAGAATCCTGAGGAAGTAAAAGACCTTTCTGATAAATGTAAGGAAGCAGCTGATAAATGGGCAGTAGTGGCAGAACATATATGGGAACAGTCCCAGTGCAGTAAATGCAAGGGCTGCCAATACGGTGAGAACATATGTAATGATAATAATTGCAAGGAAAGTAACTGCAATGAAATCAGTAACAGCGATGAACCTGCAAACCAATAAATAGATGGATTTAAAATAGTTTAATAGTGTACTGTAATCAATAAAATAGTAATATATAATTTGTTGTGAATAATAATTGGATTTTTAATCTGACTTGTGAGAATAAACTGTGGGATATTGAAAATTGTCGAAACAATTAGAAAAATATCGAGAAGAATTCAAAAACCTATTTGACATAATTTAGAATTAAATATACAATAGAAGTACTAGAAAAAATAAAGGAGTGAGTTTCATGGGAGATAAAAATCCAAAAAAAGCACCTAAAAAGAAGGGCGACAAAGGTTCAAGTGCAACTAACTCATCGAAAAAAAAATAGTTTAAAAAATTCCCTGCCGGACAGAAGCTATTCAAGTTCAGGATGGGGAATTTTTTTGTCAATTGTTAGGTTTATTTACTTTACCTTGACACTGTTTTTTAGAAAGAATACAATAAAGCATGAGATTCGAAAAACAAGAACAGCATATTTACATGCAGGTGTGATAAGAAATGGGTGTAAGAAGAATAATGAATTTACTAAGTAATTGCACATTATGTCCAAGAAATTGTAAGGCAGATCGTGGGAATGGACAAGTTGGATACTGTAAAGTGACCGAAGAACTAGTTGTTGCAAGAGCTGCACTCCATATGTGGGAGGAGCCGTGTATATCAGGGGAAGCTGGTTCGGGAACAGTTTTCTTTTCCGGTTGTTCTATGGGATGCGTGTACTGCCAGAATAATAATATAGCGGCTGCAAGGGCTGGCAAAAAAATTACCATACAGCGTTTATCGGAAATTTTCTTAGAATTACAGGAGAAAGGTGCCAATAATATAAATCTGGTTACCCCCAGCCATTATGTTCCGCAGATTATAAAAGGAATATCCATTGCCAGAGAGAGTGGATTGACCTTGCCTATCGTGTATAATAGCAGCGGTTATGAGAAAGTTGAGACTTTGGAATTATTAGAGGGAACCATTTCTGTTTATCTTCCGGATTTTAAGTATATGTCCAGTGACATTGCAAAGAAGTATTCCAATTGCAGTAATTATTTTGAGGTAACTTCAAAAGCCGTTGCTGAAATGGTCCGTCAAGTGGGGGAACCTGAATTTGACCAATTAGGAATGATGAAAAAAGGAGTTATTGTAAGACATTTAACATTACCAGGGTATTTGGAGGATTCCAAGAACATTATTAAGTATTTGTATGAGACATTCGGAGATACTGTATATATAAGCATTATGAATCAGTATACACCCCTTCCGCAGGTGGAACAATATCCGGAACTGAACCGAAAAATTACCCAGGAAGAGTATGATGAACTGGTGGATTATGCAATAGAAACCGGAGTTGAAAATGGCTTTATACAAGAAGGAGAAACTGCTTTGGAAAGCTTCATACCGGAATTTAATAATGAGGGAGTTTGATTTAAAGCTATAATATTGGAAAATTCGACTAAAGGTATTTGATTTTAAATATAAGTAATAGACCTTCAAGAGTGAAAGGTAATGTGAGGGACATAGAAAGGAACATAACATGGGAAAAGAAAAAGGGGCGATGCCTTATAAAATTACATCACGTAAACAAATTGGAGTGAATCAAAAAGAAATGGGAAGGGCAAGTGAAAAAGCGGAAGCAAAAGAAAAAGGCAAGTTATTAATGAAAAATATAATAAAAAGTTCTGATAGAAATGCAGAAAGAAGTGCTAAAAGTATAGAGAAAAAATTCCAAAAAAAACAAAATCATAAAAATGAAAAATATGATCAAGGCAAAAAAGGAAAGAAAAATGAATCCATTTGCCCAATTGTAAAAAAGTGTGGAGGCTGTCAATTGCTTCATCAAAGTTATGAGCAGCAATTAAAGGATAAACAAAAACTAGTAGATGGTCTTCTAAGTAAATTCTGCAAAGTAGACAAAATCATTGGTATGGATAATCCCTATCATTATCGGAATAAAGTTCATGCTGTATTTGACCATGATAGAAAGGGAAATCCTATATCCGGTGTTTACGAAGCAGGTACTCACCGTGTTGTTCCTGTAGAAAACTGCCTGATTGAAAATAAAAAGGCAGATGAAATCATCAGTTCTATCCGGGGATTGTTAAAATCCTTTAAAATTAAAACCTATGATGAAGACACCGGTTATGGTTTACTCCGCCATGTACTAGTTAGAATTGGATATACCAGTGGTGAAATCATGGTTGTTCTAGTTTTAGGTTCCCCAATAATGCCTTCTAAAAATAATTTCGTAAAAGCATTACGAAAATTACATCCGGAAATAACAACTATCATAATTAATGTAAATAATAAAAAAACCAGTATGGTATTGGGAGAAAAAGAACAAGTTATCTATGGAAAAGGCTATATAGAAGATACTTTGTGCGGCAAAGTATTTCGTATATCACCCAAATCATTTTATCAGGTAAACCCGGTACAGACAGAAGTACTGTACAATAAAGCAATTGAATATGCAGAGTTTACCGGTAATGAAACAATTATAGATGCTTATTGCGGAATCGGAACTATTGGAATTATTGCAAGTGAATATGTAAAAAAGATCATTGGTGTAGAAATGAATAAGGATGCGGTTCGTGATGCCGTTCTAAATGCGAAGAGAAATAATATATCTAATATTGACTTTTATAACAAAGATGCCGGTGAATTCATGAGTCAAATGGCCGCTCAGAATCAAACAGTTGATTTCGTATTTATGGATCCACCCAGAGCAGGAAGTGATGAAAAGTTCTTAAGTTCCTTATGTTCATTAAATCCGAAGAAGGTGGTTTACATTTCGTGTAATCCTGTTACGTTAGAAAGGGACTTAATGTTCTTAACGAAAAAAGGATATAAAGTTCAAAAGGCGGTTCCGGTGGATATGTTTCCGGGAACGACGCACATTGAGTGCGTGACATTGATGTCGAGGGTAAAAGAGTGAGTATGTGAGAAAGGCTTATATATCAAGGCTTTTAGCACATATGGGTGTAAAATCCATCAAACAAAAATGAGATTTTTTTGCTTCGCGGGAACAAGTCCATAAGAGCGGTTTTTGATAGTCAAGTGGTCAGGTTAGATGTCATAGCCCCGCGAGTGGTCGGGTTAGATGTCAGGGGTCGTGAGTGGTCAGGTTAGATGTTTTTTCGGAAGTTTTTGAGGTTGTGTGGTCAGGTTGGATGCAGAGTTATCAACATGTTACATTATGGCAACAATGTAAATTATGGATATAAACCAAAAGGTGATATTATTATCATTTTGTATTTAGCCAGAATTGGTTCATTCTGGCTGATTTATTTTACGAAAATCAAAAATTCATGCAATATTCAGTACATGTTTTACGACTATACTAGTGAAGGCCTTAAAACATGGGGAAGGAGAGTTATATGGATGACAAGCAGATTATAGAGCTTTTCTGGTCGAGATCTGAAAACGCATTGAATGAAACACGGCAGAAGTACAATCCCTATTTAAAAACTATTGCAATGAATGTACTTGGCAATAATGAAGATTGCGAAGAATGTCTTAACGATACATATCTTGCTGCGTGGAATCAAATCCCGCCGGATAGACCGACATCATTATCTGCATAT
The DNA here is from genome assembly GCF_900115365.1 of Anaerocolumna aminovalerica. Lineage (GTDB taxonomy): Bacteria > Bacillota > Clostridia > Lachnospirales > Lachnospiraceae > Anaerocolumna > Anaerocolumna aminovalerica. Next base: position 42,631 of record NZ_FOWD01000016.1, on the reverse strand, counting down.
CTTGGTCGAATTGTGCGTTGTATCTCTATTGATTATTTTCGTAAAAGCAGAGCACAGAAACGATATAGTGGATTGACAATGCTGCTCAGCGAACTCGAAGAATGTATGTCCGAAATACCCGACATGACGGTTGCATCGAGTGATAATGAGATTGGAGAAGCTTTGAATTGTTGGTTACGTAGCTTGGATACGGAGAAGCGTGTGTTGTTTGTGCGCAGATATTGGCATGGTCAACCGCTGAACACATTAGCAAAAGAATTCGGTATAAGTTATAGCAAATTGGCTTCAATGATGCTGAGGCTCAGGAACAATTTACATGATTACCTTGAAAAGGAGGGCATTTCTATATGAAGGGCGAAAAAATGTACTCGATAATATCAAATATTGATTCTGACATTGTTGAGGAAGCAACGAACTATAAACCTAAAAAAAGCACAAGCAGGTTTTTGCGCAGCAAGTGGGTAGCAGTTGCCGCCTGTCTTGTACTGCTTATTAGCACTGTTTCCGGGTTAACCATATATGCGGAGGCTAAAGAATACAAAGCAGCAATCTCTTTCTTTAATGAATACAGTTTAACCACAGAAGGGCTTTCAAGAGGAGAGATTAAGAGCATTTACCGCGATATAACCACAAACTCGTTTTCGTACGGAAAAACTACTGAAGTTTTACAAAAGAGTGTCGGCGGATATGAGATTTTTCAAGATAATCCAACCCCAGAAGATTTGGAAAATCTTTGGAATTACCGTAACAGCAGCAAGAAACTTTTTAACCACAACCCCAATGCCAAAGGTGCTTTATATCAATTTGATTACGTATTGAAATATGACAATGAGCTTAAGTTTGACGTATATGATAAAGTCATTTTCACAAAATCTGTTGACGGGAAAGTAGCCTGGAGCGTTGACATTCCTAATATGGTGCATGAAGGATACCTCGAAAGTGATGATTTCGTCATAGTTTTCGGCTCAACGCCTTCGTGGTCATCGGCGAATACGACATATGGCCGTATAGCGATGATAAGCAAAGACGGAAAACTTATATGGGATAAAACAACTTCAAACGGTTTTAAAAGTGAATACGTTTCATCCGTTGTTTACAGCGAAAATTCTCTTGCGGTTTTCAGCCGTGGCGACTTGAAATATCTCTGTTTCACAAAACTTGATATGGACGGAAATTCCATAGGGTTCACAAAAACCGAAGTAGGAAATTATGGTATTCGAGCGACTGCAAAGCTTGGCGACGGTTTCCTCGTTCAGTTAAATCATTCAAATACCGGCGATTTGCTAATGAAGATTGCAGCAGACGGTACTGCAGAGGATTCGTTTACGTATACATCAGATAAAGATCTGTATTTTATTACCGACATGATAGAATACAATGGCAATATTTATCTCAGTGCTAACTCTGTTCCTAAACTCGATCCCGAACAAAGCAACGCAGGAGGCAGGTATGATATAGCACGTGTTCTAAACGAAATATACAATCGTACGGTCTTGGACATCCCGAACGCTGAACTGACAGAACTTATGCGAAACAATTTCACTGCCGCACTGCTTGTTTGCGATCCTGCAAGTGGAATTCCGCAAACATTCTATACTGTAAAAGGTTCATTCGGTGCAAAACTATCAATCAGTGAAGAAGGTAGTCTTTTGTGGAATGTCGAAAGCATAACCGATTCTTTCTTTTCACCCATGACAAATTCTTTCTCCATAGGAGGGGTAAGCTATGTATATAAGTATGCTTTTGATAGCAATGGCAAAATCATCAGTCAAGAAAAAACCGGAGAGATAGTCCAGTTCAGGAAATAAAAAAGCACGATATGCTGCACAAACTTAGTTCAATATTTCCCGATAGCGTTTGATTTTCGAAACAAAACATGGCACCCTACGTTTATTCCGTAGAGTGCCTTGCTCGTTTTGGGGCTTACTCATTTACATCCACCATCAACCCAGACTTAAACTCTACAGTGAATTTGTCCTCATAGATGGTGACCTTTTCAATCAGCCGTCGGACAAGTTGCTCATCATATTCGGTGAGAGCGGTGGGTTGTTTCTTTAGGAATGTGCTCATATCAGCAATGCGCTTTTTAAGTTCATCACGGTTGGCATTTTCAACCTGCAGCTTTTGCTTCTGATCGCGCAGGCTGTGAATCTCATCGCCAACCTTTTCATAATCCGCATTGGAAGTGGCCAATTTTAGAAGTTCCGTTTGCAACTCCTCCAGCCGCTTATCGATATCCGCTAAGGCCTTGTCGCTTTCACGATTTATGACGGTGGCGATGTTATCCCGTAGAGTTGTGAGGAAAGAGTCTTTGTCGCAAAGCGTCTGATTAATGGCGGTGACTAGCACTTGCTCGATGGTGCTCTCCAGTACCGTGCGGGCATCGCAGAATAGGCCGGTGTTTTCTAACCGGCTGACACAGCGCCAGACGATGGACTTTTTACCTCTGTTGTTCCAATGTACCCTGCGAAAAACCTCACCGCATTTGCCGCAGATAATTATTTGAGCAAACACGTGGTTGCTGCTGAAAGTTCTGGTCTTTCCGTTTGGGCTTGTGTGCACAATACGGCGGCGGATAAGCTCTTCCTGCACCTGCATGAAAACTTCACGCGGGATGATGGCTTCATGGCTGTTTTCTACATAGTACTGCGGAACAATACCGGTGTTCTTGACCCGCTTCTTTGTAAGAAAATCAACCGTATAGGTTTTCTGCAAGAGCGCATCTCCGATGTACTTTTCGTTTCGTAGAATATTATTAATGTTACTGGTGTGCCAGCGCTCATTGCCTGCACCGTTCAGAATACCGTCGGCCTCTAACCCCCGGGCAATCTTCAGCATACTTGCACCCTCAAGGTATTCTCGATAAATGCGCTTTACGATTTCGGCTTCTTCGGGTACAACCACAAGGCGCTTATTCTCATCCTTGGTATAACCGAGGAACCGTGCGCAGTTGACTTGTATTTCACCTTGTTGGTAACGATACTGTAAACCCAGTTTCACATTCTGACTTAAGGACTGGCTTTCCTGTTGAGCAAGGGATGCCATAATTGTGAGCATAACCTCGCCCTTGGAATCCATGGTGTTTATGTTTTCTTTCTCAAAATAGACCGGAATGTTCTTGTCCTTTAGTTGGCGGATATACTTCAAACAGTCCAGCGTGTTTCGCGCAAAGCGGCTGATGGACTTTGTAATGATCATATCGATATTACCGGCCATACACTCGTCAATCATGCGGTTGAATTCTTCACGCTTCTTAGTATTGGTACCGGAAATACCGTCGTCCGCAAAAATCCCCGCCAGCATCCAGTCGGGGTGCCCTTGTATGTAGGCGGTGTAATGCTCAATCTGTGTGTCATAGCTGGTAGCCTGCTCCTCGCTGTCTGTGGAAACACGGCAGTAAGCAGCAACGCGGAGTTTCGGTTTTTCCTCGTCTTTGCTCTTGCGAGTATGCTTTCTTGCCGGAATTACGGTGACATTTTTACTGACCGCCATTCTTGTTCACCTCCATTTCAATTAAACTGTAGGCGTATTCCGCCTGCCCGAAGGGGTCGTCGAGTTCCTCTGTACCTTCTTTCATGCGGAAGGTGGTAGGATAGACGACCTCCTTTACTTGTTTGGGCTTTTTGGTACGGCCGAGTCTTTCCGCCCGCATAATTCGTTCCGCCTCGGCAGTGTTGAAAGTGTCTTTGTCAATAATCGGCGGATAAAACTCATCACCGAGGTATCGGGTATTTCGTAGCATCCTGCCGATACCGGAATGGAAAGCTTTAATACCTGCTTTCTTAGCTGCTGTCGCCAAGGATTCGCCGCTCAGGTAAGATTGGAACAATGTTTTTATCTGCTCTGCAGCCTCTTTATCAATTACGGCTTTTCCGTTTTCAATACGGTAGCCAAATGGTATATGGCTCATTTATCTCACCAACCTTTCTTTTAGCGTAATGCCGCATTTTAGTTCGAATCCGATTTCTTCACGAGAATAAACAAGAACTTTCTCCACATAACGTTTAAACAGTTCACCGTCAAAACCCGTTAGCATTGATGCTTTGGTAGCATACTGCAGCAAAGCGCTGACCTCACTTAGGTTTTGAAAGTCATTATTCAGGAATCGCGTTATGGATTCTTTTTGGCGGCGTAGCCGTTCTGCCTCTTGCAACAATTCGTTATTGCTCTTATTGTAAACGGCAGGCTCAAGATATTTTTTGGTCATCAGCCCAACCAGAACATTTCGCTGTTCCACATTTTCTTCGAGTTTCTTGTCAATCGCTTGAATGCTCTCCAAAGTATCATCGGAACTCATCCCACGCAGACTGACTAACAATTGTTTTAGAACAACTGCATGCCCGAAAATGAGCTTGTTCATCATGGTAACAAACGCATATTCAAAATCAGACTCCGGCACATATTTCATAGAGCATTTCTTGATATCTGCAATATGAGTGGAGCAGCACCAAGCAATTCGATGCCTTCCGCTTGAGTGACTTCTGCGTTTAAATGTGCCACCGCACTGGCCACAGATGATTTTGCCTGAAAAGGAATAACGGTTCTGATACTTTGTGTTTTGCTTTTCCAGCCCCTTTTCCTTACCACGCTGATCAATAATATCCTGTGTGGCCTCAAAATCTTCATGACTGATAATCGGCTCGTGATGATTTCGAATTAGATATTGGTCTTTTTCTCCATTGTTGTTATGGCGGTTGAAGTACTCATCAGTATAGGTCTTTTGAAAAATGACATCACCTGTGTACTTTTCATTACTAACCATCCCGCGTATAGTCGTTGATGTCCAACGACCGCCTTTTTTGGTTGGTACCTTTCGTCTGTTCAACTCATTAGCAATTTTGTGGGTACCCTTGCCGGACAAAATCTCGGCAAAGATGAAGCGGACAATTTTAGCTTGAGACTTATTGATAACCATTTCACCGTTTACATTGTCATAGCCGTAAGGCGGATAAGATATTTTATATGTACCATTTTGGAATCTGCGCTTAATCGACCATTTGTTGTTCTCGGAGATGGAGACCGATTCGCTTTCGGCCAGTCCAGACAGGATTGACAGCATGAGTTCGCTTTCCATTGACCCGGTGTTGATATTTTCTTTCTCAAAATAAATGAAAACATCAAGATCAAGTAGCTTTCTGACCAGTTCAAGACAATCGGTTGTATTTCGAGCAAATCTGCTGATAGACTTCGTTACAATGAGGTCTATTTTTCTGTTTTCACAGTCTGCAATCATTCGAAGCAATTCAGGCCGCTTTTCCTTTTTTGTTCCGGAGATGCCCTCATCATAATAGAGCCCGGCGAACTCCCACTCAGGATTTGCATTGACGTAGGATTCATAATGCTTTATTTGAGCATCCAGACTTTCGAGTTGTTCATCGCTGTCGGTAGATACACGGCAGTAGGCCGCAACCCGCAACTTAGTCTGTTCGGTTAAATTGGCCGTGTTTTGAGCAATTTTCGTTACCTTTTTCAAATTCTCACCTCCTTAGTCAGTGTGACATATTACCTCTGAAACGAAGTTATATCAACGATTTCAAGGCATAATCTCGGCTAATAGCGGCGAGAAAGTTTTGCGATTTAATTCGGTTATCTTGTTGAATTCCGACAAGGTAATTAAATCTTTCTCAAGCATAGAAGTGAGTATTTGCTGCGCTCTCACATAATCAACTTCGCGCTGCATTTGCTCATGCGGAGTAGAGTTCACTTCACCATCGATTTTCTGCCCTTCGCCAATAGGGCAACGCATTAACTCAAGTTTCTGTTCATTGAACACGAGAAACCACCTCCTCGCTATACGGAGAAAAGTGGAGCGTTTTATACACCTATAAATAAAAAAAGCCCGCAGAGTTTTTATGCTCCGCGGGCATGATAATAGTTATCACGAATATTTAATGAAAGCATCCTTAAATCCTGCCGCCTTAACTTTCTTAAGCATGGCGTCAGCATTTGCTTTGACAGAGTATGCACCGACTTGAACTCGGTACAGTTTCTTTGGATCGGTGGAGGTAGGCGCTTCTATTGCTGACAGCAACTTTTTAACTTCGGCACGGAAAGTATCCATTGACTTCCCGTGTTTAGGAAACCAGTGCCCGGGGTCGGCATGGTTACTGGCGATACCGCGCTTATGCCCTTCGTAATGCCCAATGATCACGTCATCTGCCATTGGGTCGAGCTTGTACTCTTTGCAAAGATAGGCGCATAATTCAGTTGCTTCTTTATACACAGCATTGAAGTAGGCGGCATCGGTCAGTCCATCTTCACAAATTTCAAAACTGATATGAGTATCGTTGACTGAGCCTTTTGAACCGGAGCCACCATGCCAACCTCGATGATTCCACGGGAGGGTTTGGTATGTTGCGATACTGCCATCCGCCAGTTTGCCAATAAAGGCATGTACACAGACCTGCCGCCCATCCGGCTTATCCTGATTCCAATGGTTATTATACTGGTTCTTGCCCAACAGACCGTCATCTGGACCCACATAGCGTTTGAGGTTTGGGTTATTTGCCCCGGTAGAATGCACCATGATACCCTTAGGAGTGATAGTTCGGCCTGCTTTGTAGCAAGCATTGTTGGTCAAAATGAGTTTATGGAGGTTCATTTCGTTTCGCCGTCCTTTCCATGAAGCTGTGCCAGCACACCTTTTAACTTTTCAGGCACAGGTAGCCCAATAGCCGTGGCATTCTCAACAAGAGAAATACCCTCATTAGCAATGTAGAAGAAGATAATCGCTGTACGAAGCGGTGCTCCCGTGCCGCCGAGCAGGTAAGTGTCAATGAGATGACCAATACCGACCACAAGGAATAGCGCTACCTTCTTGGCGATACCCTGTGCTCCGATTCGGCTGGAAAGCTTCTTCTCCACAATTGCACGAAGCACACCAGTGATGTAGTCGACAACCACAAAGGCAATGAGTGCGTAAAGGAAACCGTCTAATCCGCCTAAATACCAGCCAAGGGTTCCTCCAATGGCTGTAAACACAACCTGAACCCAAGTCCAAATCTCTTTCATTTTCCTTTTACCTCCTGTTTTTTCGCATAAAAAACGCCTGCTAAAATAAGCAGGCGCGAATGCCGATATTAATGATTATTCTTTAACTCTGTTTCGGGAGTGCCTCCCAAAGCCGCAAGTCTTCCTGACCGAGTGACCATAAGGCAAACCCACGCAAACCCCATCGGTATGCAGCTTCATTTGCCCAGTATACGATCGAATCTACGTCTTGGTAGTAGACGATACCAAAACCATCCCCATCGCCGAGGAATATCCTCGAGCACCAGACATTGATATCACGTGGTGTGAATTTTGCAGTATAGTCAGCGTTGCAGGGAATGTATAGCATCGCTGAATGCACAAAGTCGTAATCCATCGAGATATCCTCACTTCTGGTAGAGGATTCCTCCACATCTGAGGTAATCGTAAATACCTCGAATTCATTGTCCCATGTAACGTTATTCCGGGCGATCCTGCCGTAAGTTTCGGTAGTACCGTTTGGCATCGTCACATCAAAAGCTTCATACGGCTCGTAAGTCCAGGCATCGCCTAAACGCAGAAGTTCACACTTGATTTCATTGTCCGACCGAATACCACAATAACCGCTTGTCGGTGATACCGTGGCTGTGAAGCGGAGGGTGTTGCTGTTTCCGGAATAAACCCTCACGCGGTTGCCGCGTTTCCTCATTTCGATGAGATACATATTGGGGTTTGTTCGGATATCGGAGACGGGTGTTTTAGAGTAAGCTGATCCATAACTGCCGAGCAAAACAGATCCTTGATAGAGTTCCACTTGCTGCGTGTCAATGTTGATACAACAGAAGATGTTGCCAATAAATACCCCAGCGCGCCCGCTTCCGTTATGAGGGAAAGCAAGCCGAGCTCGAAGATGAACATCAGAGAAACTGTCATATCTCCAGGCAAGCTGGCCACTACCTTCCAGCTGTGAGTAAACCCTGCCGGTTGCATATTCATCGCTTCGCCAGACTGCCCAATTGCCTGAAAGCGTAGTCCAGTAAGTGCTTTGCAGTGTGATGGGGTCCCGGAAGTCCTCATACCACACTAAAGCCGAGTCGGGTTTTCTTCGAAGAATCTCGGTGGTCAGCTTGAAGCCTTTGTCCGGAACAGCCATACTCCCGTTCACGTCCTTGAAACTGCGCGGTGAGAGTTCAAAGGTAGCTGAACCCGCTGAGGGCCGTTCTGAAAACGATGAGCAAAGACGAAAGCCATATAATTGTGCGCCAATCACACCTCCGTCAACGGTGATGGTGTGTTCTCCTGCCGACAAGCTGTGCTCTTTGGCAAGAGCCACCCAGAAGGTGCTTCTCCAATATGGCCACCATAGGCGGCTTTCGTAAAATCCGACCGAGGAACCGTCAAGTGAAATGTTGATACCGTTCTTATCCCAATACGGAAAGCAGATACGGACGGCAACATCATAAACTCCCGATTGCGGAACGGTAAATTCGTAGGTGGCTGTACCCGTTTCTGATGAGAGCGTAATCATGCCGTTACCAATAACCACACCCTCTGTATAACTATCCGGCACACCGTCCCGGTCAATATAGATTGTGCCAAACTCTGCCTTTTGTGTTTTTCCGTAGCAAGTTAAGTATCGTCGGCGGTTGTAGGTTTCCCCGATGATAGGGGCTTCTCGGTCGGTTGCATCGCCGCCCTCAGCATAATCGTATACCTGAGGGAGCATATACGGTACCTGATCGTAATCGTCCCAGTAGGCAAGCCACGGTATCATCGGCTGCGGAGGAGCATTACCCGTGAAGTTATACCCGCCTTCCGCCCATATTTTAGCGGCATAGTAGGTAAGCGACACGCCACGATATGTCTTGCCGAGGTCTGCAGGGTTTGCATATATCTGCCACTCCCAACCGTAACCCGGCAAACCCATATAGATCTTTTGCGGTTTCATTACTCTTGCGGCATAATCATACACACCGACAAGCCAGTCCCGCGGAGAGACAGGACCCGGTGCACTGCCAGCCCAAGCCATACCGTAGGACATAATCGCTGCCGTGTCGCAGTACGCATCGAGATCGGCATAGACACACCAGTTCTCACCGCCGACAGAGCCTTGGACGCCAGTCATACCGGGTAAACAGATATTGACCAGTTTTGTGGGATTGTACGCTTTGACGGTTTGGTATATATCGCGAAAGAGGATATTTGCTGCGTCCTTGTTCTCATACCCACCGCCGCGCTCCAAGTCGATATCCACACCAGCGCACCACGGGTATTTCTGCATGATCCGCACTAACTCAGATAGAAACTTAGTCTTTGCACCATTTTCGTTATTCCGCAGAGCAGTGAATATAGAAGCTGTTCCGTGATTCATCACGGTAAGAAACCAACGCACTTTGGGCCATTTGTTGATGTATGGCATCATGCTGGATATCGGTGTACCTGTTTCGGTTATCGTTCCTGATATGTCCACCTCAAAGGTGAAAATGCCGACGGCTTCAAAACGGTCTCCGTAATTATTCAAGGCTTGGTGCATTCGGGTGTTGCCCATGAACGACCATACCATGCATTTCTTTCCCTTAAGATAATCCCTGCTCATAAGCGCGGATCTCCTTCCATCATTTCTACATATTCAAGGTAGACCCTCGCCGATTTTCCACTTTCCAGCTTAATCTGATGCTTACTGTCATAAGCTGCGGTATATTGATAAAATCCATCCTTGGATGTGGGACTGCCATTTCGCAGACATTCCCTTGCCACAGCTTTTAAGGCAAATTCATCACCCGCATTCACCGCCGATGTAAATTTGCACTTATGTGAACCCATGCCCTGTGAAATTTCAATGCTTCCCGCCGACATTGGCTGTTTCGGATAGATATATAAATCAAGACCCGCTGAGGTTTCTCCGGTGTTAAAAAGGACAAGAGTCGCACTGCCACGCACCACGGCATTTTGGTAGCGAGGAGTATTTCCGCTATTTCGGAGCATAACGTTGTTGTGGGGCGTATAGCCTGTCAGTTTGTCGCCTTCTTGAAGTTGAAGGTCGGTATAGTAAATCTCGCCAGTACAGTCGGCAATGAGAGGACGGAGGGTGACGTTCACGATTCGTTTTTCCTCTTTGAGCTTAATTACCTCTGCAAATCGGATGAAGTTGTTAATGACCATAAGTACCACCTACCCATCGAGAGTCCATTGAATTTCACAGACATGGCCGACCCAGCCCGTGGCAACGACACCTGCTTGAAGCATTAGATCAGTGAAGAATACTTCTCCCGTGCAATTCTGTATAACGAGTCGAATGGTGATGGAGCGCAGCCTGCCATAACCTCTGGGTGATGCATCCCGCGCCACTTGTTGAAAAGATACCATGCAAATTCACCGTCCTCTCAATACAAATCAATAAATCGTGTTTCGGTTGTCCCGTCCTCGTATTCAAATACCACCTCGATACCGACCTGTCCGTTCGTTCTCTTGCTTAGGTTATTCGATCCTATTTGCGCCGATATGGTGTAGTTGCGTCTTGATGCCGGATAAACTGTTTGTGCCATACTTTTGGTCATATTCGCCACGCCAACTGCCTTAAAGGAAGCTGTACCGGACACACCGTTTTCAGTATCCACTTCAAAACCGCTATTTTGCCAATAGGCGAAGCCGTCGTCGGCTCGGGAATTTCGCAAATGATTAAAGGGAACCATATCTTTAATTTCCTGCCCAATGAGGTTGCTTTGGTCGAACTGGTCAGCAATCGTCGAGGAGGAAGAGTCGCCCAGTTCTCTAAGTTTGGTGGAGAGTTCCAGTACGGTTTTCCATGGCTCTTGAAGGTTGTACTGGCGGCGTACAATTCGTGTTTTAATGGTCAGATTCAAATCCCTGTCATCAACGGTTACAATGTCACCTAAATCCCATCGCTCATGCTCATAGCCCGTCAGCACGGACAAATCCATCGCCGATAGGACATAGGATACGCGGGGCTTTGCATATTCGGCAAGCCGCATATTGGTAAATTCAAGCATCTGATAGGGGTTTGTAAAATTAGAACAGTCAAGGGTAGCTACCCGAACCTCGCTTGAATAGCTGAAGTCCTCCACGTAGTCCTTGCCACCATTGATTGCAGCGAACGTCATGCCGTCCTTACCGATAGCATAGAGCCTCGTGACAAGGGATCGGGTATCGACTACACGCTTAATCCCGGTCAGGTTTTTACGGTAGGCAAAGAGCGCTCCACTGTCTGTTCCGCTGAATGTCAGTAAATCCACACGTCTGTCCCGACTGTGGAATACCAAATCGCCGCCATGGATGTTCTGTACCATTCGAAGTATGGAGAGTGCGTTTTTTTCTTGGCAGGTCCATGTTCTCAGGGTGGTTACATTTACTGTACCGACTTCCCAGCCTGTACCTTCAAGTGCAAATGCCATCGGGACAGCGGGCAGGTCAGCGTTAAATTCAACTGGTTGTTTCTCTGCAGAAAAAGTCAGGTCATAGAATGCCGCTTCCGCATAGACCGTTGTGAGTATACTATTGCCATCCGAGCCTTTTTCATCAGTCATTGTCCGAATACGATAAACATCCTCAGCAATTTGTACCTGCTTCTCGTTGTCGAGCATTATGCGCTTCGGGTCACTGTAAGGCAACTTGAATTCCAGGGTGTCCGCTCCGTTGATCTCGCCCGTAACAATGATGTCATAAGCATTCTCCAGAACCGTTTCCCACGCTCCGTTCTCATCCAAAATAACAGGGCGGGCAAACCCCAGTTTCTCATACGGAGATTTGGGGATATCATGAAGCGTTATATCGAGTAGCTTTGGTGTAACCGTTGTATCGCTGGTGGTGAGCGTTACCCTGTAGCGGATATATGAACGATTCGGCGAGGTCAGTTCGCCGTTTGTGCTAACTGCCTGCCATGCCGACCAGTTCTGCATATCATCTGAGGTTGATGTTTCTATCAGTGAAATGGACGTGACACCCGAGGTGTATTCACTTGTTGCAGATACTCGACCGCTCCCGGCAAGGCTGCATTCGGTGGCAATAGTCGTCAGTTGGCCGCTTTCGGGGTAGAGATTACCAATTCCCTTACGTAGGGTGACAACCCCCGGCTCAGTTAACGCATCCACGTCACCCGAAGTGTCTCCTCCATTTGCAAGCATTGCTTGACGGAAGTAGTGAATCAAGTCATCAATAGCTAAATTGCTGTCTGTTTCAAAGAACCACTCATCCAAGCCACCTGCGTAGTAATACTGGTTTGCGTGCATTCCCATAACGATATCCGCTACACAGGATGGATTCAATGTACCAGTAAATGTTCGCAAAGGGGCTGTCCAAACTACACCGTCGGCACGGTTACACAGAACTATCTGAGATGTTTTTTCCGTCACATTTATGATCGCAGAGAGAAAATACCAACCACCATTGACCATGTTGAATCCAGGTGTTTCGGTTTGGTCAAGGATAAGCGTTCCTGATGAATTATAGAGCATCATTCGCGGCCGCCCTTGATAGAGGGAGATATAAAAAATAGGCTGACCGGGTCCTTGCCTTGTATTGAAAAGCGGAATGTAGTTCTGCCCTACAGAATAGGTGGTCGGGTTAATCCAACCGCCGACGGCAATTTTCTCACCGAGATCAGAAAAGAACGTACCGTCGTTGGTGGCGACAAGGTGCGTTTTTTCTGTGGTCGGATTGTTGATGTTCATTCGGAAATACCGCCCAAATCTGCCGTTTGGTAAAGAAGCGGTTGTGCCGCTCCATCCAGAGACAGTAAAATGCCGTCCGTTGGCGGAAGAGTCTGCAAGGCGAGTATTACTATCCGGCGTGGATTCGTTGAAACGCCAGAGTGCTGATGTTTTTACGGTTGCAGGAATCTCGCCCGTAAAGTCTGTTTGAGAAGTCAATATGGATTTTACCGCCATGTCCTCACCTCCAACGGCTCTTCGCCTGTATTTGCAGTTCTGTAAATGTCGCACCGATTGCCGTAATGGTTATGATGTTCGTTCCTTTGCGGAGAATTGGAAAATTCAACTCTTGAAGCAGAGGCAGACCATTACGGAGCGTTTCGCCAGTGCTGTCTACCACCTTGGCAGTAACTAATCCGCTGTCGATGATGAGGGTTTCTCCGGCAGCCAAAGGCCCGACAACACGAAGTTCTTCGTCATTTGTTTTCAACGACACATAGGTTGATGACCCTGACGGAATGATGCCTTTCAAAAGGAAGACAGGCAATGAGTCTGTATTTCCTTTACTCCTCGTGACTGTATTTGCACCTTCCTGGGTTAACGTAAAACTCTCGTCCGTCAAAGCGTAGGCATGTGGGTCGGGACAGACGAAGTTTAAGTCAAATGCACCTGCCGAGCGAATAAGTCGTTCACAGTTCACGGCATCCTGCAGTCTCGCTGTGAAATAGCGGTCGGGGACATCGTCAAACACAAGCTGTTTCAGCCCTTTTTGGGGATCTAACCACTCGGCAAGGCCGTCTAACACTCCAACCAGAGAAGCAAGATTGTGCATTGGAGCAATATTACAGCTCACAGTTATGACCCGCTCTGCGCTATCACTGCCAAAGTCTGCCACACCTGGCTTGCCGGGTATGGAAACAAAGGAATTACGCAAGGGAGGCGAAGCCTGCCAAGAGGTCAGACGAGCCTTGACGTTCATGCTTTGTGATGAAATTCCGTTGAAAATAAAGCCCATGCCAACACCTCCTTATGCCGGGCTAAACCGTCCCTGCGCCCGCGAGCCGGTCTGCATCAGGTTATAAAGTTCCTGTGATATTCTTCGGATGTCATCCTCGCTGCGGACAATCATCTGCTGTATGTTGATGAGCGAAGGCATACCTGATACCGCCAAGCCGCCATGACTTCCTGTCACATCACCCATATTTATGCCAGGCGTATCAAAAGAGGTGGGGATAGCGTTCTGCATATCTTCTGCGACTTCATCCATCGCCCGTTCGAAGCCTACACCGATACCTTGACCCATGTTCTCGCCAAGTCCGGCAAATAAGGTAGATGGAGAATGGATACCGAAGAAGTTTTTGATGCCGTCGACGATCCCTCCGAAGAAACCGGAGATTTTACCCCAAATCCAATCGGCGACATTTGAAATACCCTGCCACAGACCCTTGATTAGGTCGCTGCCGACTTGCACGATTTTACCGATGTTACCGGTGAATCCTTTCACGATGGCGGTAATAATCTGGGGTATAGCTTTTACGATTTCCACGATGATGGTTGGCAGGTTCTTTATCAAGGACACGAAAAGCTGGATGCCCGCCGCCACAAGTTGCGGAATACTCCCGATAATTGCGGTAATAAGCGACGTGATGATTTGTGGTATCGCCGCCACGATAGCTGTTATTATCTGCGGTAGATTTTGAACCAACGATACTAACAGCTGAATCCCTGCGTCAATAAGCTGTGGAATAGATCCGAGGATCGCAGAAATCAATCCCTCTATGATTTGTGGGATTGCCGCCACAATTGCCGTGATGATTTCAGGCAAGGCATCTACTAAAGACACGAGAAGTTGAATTCCAGCATCAATAATTTGCGGAATAGCCCCAATGATAAAATCTACAATGCCGAGGATAATTGCTGGCAGAGCAGCGATCAATTGAGGTAGTGCATCCAGGATGCCCTGTGCTAATCCGAGAATCAGTTGAAGGGCGGCATCAAGTATCATAGGCAGGCTTTCAATTAAGCCTTGAACAATTGTGATCACAGCGTTCACTGCTGCCGGTATCAACTTTGGAAGTGCATCGGCGATGCCTGTAACGAGAGTGGCCACTAATTGAACCGCTGCATCAATAAGTAATGGAAGGTTATCAATCAGCGCACCCACAATGGTCATAACGGCATCCACGGCGGCGGGGATGAGTTCGGGCAAAAGCGTCAAAATCGTTGTCAGCACCTGTGTGAAAAGATCGACTACCGTAGAGAGCAGAGTCGGAAGCAAATCACCGATTGCCTGTAGTATCCCGTCGAGGGCAGGCGGCAATGCCCTTACTATATTCTCAATAACTGGAACAATGTTTTTCACGACGTTCTGGAACGCTTCGACCACATTACCAATCAAAAGTCCGACATCAGCATTGGCATTACCCAAACCTGCCATCAAGTTTCCTATAGCTGATTGCATCCCCGCCATAGAGCCAGCTATTGTTTCCGTGGCTTCCAAAGCAGTCGTTCCTGTGATTCCCATTTCGGTCTGAATGACATGGATCGCTTCCGTCAAATCGGAAAATGAAGAGAGGTCGTATTTAATGCCGGATATTTTTTCGGCATCAGCCAAGAGTCGCTCCATTTCAGATTTTGTGCCGCCATATCCCAGCTTCAGATTGTCGAGCATCGTATAGTTTTGCTTGGCAAAACCCTGATAGGCCGTCTGAATAGCTGACAGATCCGTCCCCATTTTATTGGCATTATCCGCCATATCAGTAATCGCCATGTCCGCAACCTGCGCCGCTTTTGCAGTATCACCGCCGAGGGACTGGATAAGACTTGCCGAAAAGCCCGTGACAGTTTCCATATATTCGTTGGCGGACATACCGGCGGTCTTGAAAGCATTTTCAGCATACTTCTGAACAGACTGCGACGCTTCACCAAAGAGTGTATCAACACCGCCGACCAGTTGTTCGTAGTCCGCATAGGCGGATATGACTTCTTTGCCAAGTTTAATGGCAGCGGCTCCGGCAGCCACAGCCACAGCGCCCATTGCCACACCAATGCCTTTTAGGATGCCGCCCAGTTTCTCGAACTTTCCACCAGACTTTTCGGCGCTGTCACCAGCGTCCTCAAGTTCCTCACCAAGGTCGTCGGCTTCTTCCGCGGATTCTTCTAATTCTCGCTCCATGTTGTTAAGTTCTGCGTTGGCATTATTGAGGGCAATCTGCCAGTTTTGAGTGCGGCGATCATTTTCACCAAAGCTTTCGGATGCATTTCGAAGAGCGGCTTCAAGGGTGGAGATTTTCTCCTTCTGGGCATCGATTGCTTTATTAAGGACTTCGTTACGGGCAGCAGTAGCCGCTATGGATTTGTCCTGTTTGTCGAATTCGCTCGTTACCAGCTTCATTTCACTACCGAGCACTTTGAATGACTGGTTTATATCACGCAATGCGTTTTTAAATTCCTTTTCGCCCTCGACGCCTATTTTTAATCCAAAATTGTCAGCCACTTAAAACACCTCCCTCCGTAAAAAATCAGATGCCATCAGGGATGACATCTTCAATAAACAGTTCGCGCTTTGGCTTGACCATTCCGAGGAATTGGCGATGGCATTCCCACAGGTCCAGCAATTGTCCAATTGGGGTAAGCCACGTTTCCTCTTCGGAGCGATTCAGATGAACCGTACCGTAATATAAAAGTCGGGTAAACAACTCATCGTCGCTTACCCGACCTCGGCGTTTTTTGACTCACTATCCTCGCTTTCGATGTTACGAGCCGTTCCTTTAAACATCGCCTCAGTAATTGCCGACTTATATACCGCCAGTTCAAGTGGCGAGGTGAGCAATTCCACTTCTTCCTCGGTCAGCAAATCTTTTGGTTTTTCCTGGTTGTGTAGGTTGTTGATGAGGATGGACTGATTGGCAAGTAGCGTAATCAGCCAAATAATCTCATCCAGAGCCATCTCGAAGTTTTCTGACCTCATTAACTTCTCTCCCAAGTTGTCCAGCCCGCCGTATCGTTTGGCGATTTCCTTTGTGGCGCGAGTGGATAAAATTAGCTCATATTCTTTGTCGCCGATTTTGATAACGGCGCTTCGTTCGTTATCCATGCATTAAACCTCCAAATCCGTGTCAAATTCAGGTTCGTATACTTCCGTATACCAATCACTGGTCACAACCGGTAGTACATCCACATCATCTTCGTTAACTTCCGCTTTCCATGGATGACGACCATTACCGTCCGGTTTATTGCGTCGGGAAACAGTGCCTTCAATACTTGGCGTTGAAAAGGTGATACTATCACCCTTGGTGGCAAGATTGGTGGACGGAATGCCGAACTTGACGCGGTAAAGCCAGAAGTAGCGATACTTACCATTCGCTTTTTTCGCTCGAAATCCAATAGCGACAGGCTCGCCACCATCCTCTGAAGCAGAGATAAGAACACCGTTTTCATCTGTGGTCGCGCCCGTCAGTTTTGCGGCGACGGTTTTACCAATGTCGTCCACACCAAGGGTCAGTTTGCCGTTCTTGAATTCCTTGATAATTTCGGCGGCACCGTCATCCGCCCAAAGTGTCGCTTCCGCAAGTTCGATTGATAGTTCAGCTGAGATTGCCTTTGCTAGCATTACCGGAGCGCCGTAGGTTTCGTAACCCGTAGTAGGCGCTTCGGTGATTGGTGCGTAGTAGAGTTTATCAAGCCCAATTGTAGCCATGTTAAATTTCCTCCGTTTCGTATTCTTTCGCCACATCGATGGCGTAGTGGTGATAGCCGGTGTCATCCTCGTGTCCGATATACCGGCGGTCGGTAATAACAAAATCAGCTTGGAGGAGCATCCTCACAAGCTGATTCTTTCTTTGCAAATAGTTGTTTTTACTGAACAGCGAGATTCTGACTTCGCTTACATCCGCCAGCGGCTTATTATCTCCGTAAACGGCAAAGGTGTCAGTAAGCGGGGTCAGTACCAGGTATTCATCAGGAGCTACTCCGCTGAAGACGCCTGTTTCGACAGGGATATTTGCGGCTTCAAACAGTGTGTTCAGTTCAGATAATATGCTCATAGCTTCTCAATCTCACTTTCCAGCTTATTGGTCATAGCCTCAATGCAAGCACCTCTTGATCTGCTTTTGGCAGGTTTCAGAAAAGGCTTCGGAGGCTGTCCATGTTTTCCGTATTCGAGGATGTTGGCAAGTTTGGCATTGCTGCCGCCGTCAGAGCGCGGCTCTGCAAAGCCTATTTTCACGTTGAAATTACCGTTTCTGTCCTGCTTCGCCGGAGATACACCAAGCGCAGATTCAAGTTCTCCGGTGGAGCGGCTTTTAACCTTTGTGTTTTTACCGACCACAGAAGAAAGATTGCTTTTTACCTTGTCATATACGACTTCAGCACCGGCTTCAAGAACCTTCGGTATAATCTCATCGGTCTTTTCAGCCAACCTTGACACTTTGAGCAGGAATTCCTCCGGCATCTTGAAATCGACCTTAGCCATCAGCGCTCACCGCCAATACTTCAAGATACATTCCTCGGCCCTTTACATTTTCAACCGAGTATATGTTGTAGCGTTTGCCTTCGCAGACGATAACATGGCGGTTGTGAAGAGCAAGTCCTGGAATCGTGCGGAGACGGAACAAGGCATTCACTTCATCTGATTGCGCCATGTTACGCCACTTTTCCGTAGAGTTTTTCTGCTCAAAATATGCCCTGACTGACGCAAGAGCAGTATCACCATGACTAACAAAACCGTCAGCATCCTTCGTGGGGTCGGTTGAGATAATATCGATGAATGTGTTTATTTTTCCAAAACTCATACTCACACCTTCCAATCCCGGTCAAGTTTAAGAAGAAGGTTGACCGTATTCCATACCTGCTGTCCGGCCTGAACGTTGTCGGCGAAAAAGCCGCCGGTGCTGCCGTCCCGGCTCTCATAAAAATGGGACGACAGCATAATGACGGCCTGCTCTGTGGTAGGCGGCATAGGATGGTCCTTGTAGAATTTCTCCGGAAGGTGCTGATAGCTTTCGGCATAGGATACGGCGGCGGTGATGTACATCTGCAGGAGTTCATCGTCCGCCGTATGCTCAAGAATAAGATTTGCCTTTACTTTTTCAATCAGCGTCATTCCGCCACCGTCCTTTCCTTATTCTTCTGTTTCCGGTTCCGCGATGACAACAGTGAATGTGGCTTCGGGATAACCGGATGACCAGAGAGTGAACGACTTCGGCTGATTTACGATTTCGTCGCACTTCAGCCACATCACAATATCTCCGGCCTGCCCGCCGACAGCAGCAGCTTCATCTGCATCGGCTGAGGTCAGCTGACTACCGTTATACTTAACTGCCGTGATGGCAGGAAGTCCTGTGGTTATGAGGATGGCAACCCATTTGTGGGTTCCTTGTGCGGGGGTCGAGCTTTCATACGCAATTAGCCCGTCAACCGGAACAGTGACTGTAATGACATTGTCCTCGATAGTGATGGATTCGACTTTGTCTTGATTGGCTGTCATATCTTCGCTCAGAGCAGTGGTGACATTAGCAACTGAGACATTCCATGTATCGGGTTTCATCAGTCCTGTGTCCTTCAGTTTCAAAAGCAGCGCGTTGAGGTCGTCCTTGAGTCCGGCAACATTTGTAGCAGTACTTGCGGCTTGATTCGGTGCAGAAGGAAGCCCCGTTACCGAAGCTCCTTCCTTAATTTCAAGCGTTCCGCCTATAACAGTTTTCTCTCCACCTTGTTCGGTGTAATTCTTAGTGTTATAGCTCATATTGCACCTCCATCACGCTTTCTGTTGGAGAACCTTGATAGCCTCCGGCAGAATCAATTTGCCGTCTACACGCTGGGTAGCCATAAAGCCTAAGGATATTGATATTCTTAGTTTAATTGAAATCCAACTTTCTAATGTACAAGAGGAAATTGTTCAGAAGCAGCAACTTTTTGGCAAGTTGCTTAAATTAAAGGAAAGGATTAAAGATAATAAAAATTTATCTTTAGAAGATATTCAAGAAATTGTACCATTTATTAATTTATCAGCAGATAAATTTTTTACCAAGGAACAACTTGTAGAATTAAAAGATCGCCTTAGTAGTTTTAATTCAGAAAAAGAAGCTGGTTCAGAGTGGTTTGAATTCATTTCTAAATTAAAGTATTGCTATAAAAATAAATTATCTAAGACGGATATAACAGCAATAGAATGTATTGAGTATTGGAAAAGCATTACAAGTCAGTTAATAGGAGAAGATGAGCAAATGAAAAATTCAATATTTGAATTTCATGCTTCTCAAAATAATATGCAGATGAGATATGGGCTTACTGATGAATTATTTAAGTATTTAATGAGTTTCATGAATAATTAAAATGACGGTTTGTTAATTACTGTTTAAGATAAATACTTTCCACCAGGGAATTACTAGGTACTCACGTCATCTTTATTGTCACCTCAAGGCACGTGGAGAGTGTGATACTACTACATCGGAAAAATATCTAAGAATCCATGATTTTAGGCACTTTGAGAGGTTTTTTCAGTTTTCATAAAGTGACCGAAAAGGGAAGAAAAAAGCAATTTCTGACGGGGTGAACGTGTCAGTGGTATTAGATATGGTATCCGGGAACACATCTGAGTAAGGTTAACATTTTTACTATTTTTCGTTATTCAACTAAACAAGAACATGCCGTGAGACCGTTCATTTTCAAGCTAATTGAGAATGGATGGTCTCTTTTTGTTTTCAGAAATATATTTTAGAGAGACAGCTTCTACCATATCTGTTTCTGTAACATCTTCATTATCTGAAAGCAGCTTTTTAATAAAAAAATGCTTTAGCTTTTCCAGTATCCAGTATCCGTTTTCTATACGGGCAAGAAAAAGAAAAGCCTCTCGATTAGATTCAATAGTTTCCGTGATTTTTACAACACGAATCCAGTTAATACTTTTGTGCTTTAACAGTTCTAAAAAAGCTTCGCGAATAGCTCGTTTTGTCTTTAAAGAGCGCTATCATCCATAACAGTATCCTTTCCGTGTACGCTTCATAATACGTGTTCATATATACTATCGCTGTGATTGCCGATTGATGCAAAAATTATTAATAAGTATTAAATACATGTGTTCAATATTCAATAAGTGTATATGAATGACTTTAATGGTTGATTATGGTTTTGAGTTCGCTTGTGATTTCAAGTTATGGTTTATTTAAACAAATTAGAAATGACGGATTTTAGTTCTGCCTAGAAAGGCATGTCCGAAAATAGCTAGATAATTTTAAGGAATATGCTATAATAAATAAAAATTAGACAAGGAGGCGAAAATAATGATAGCAAAGGATAATGGCCTGTACGCCGCGTTTGTAGCAAAAGACCCACGGTTTGACGGACGCTTCTTTGTAGGTATATCATCCACCGGGATTTACTGTCGTCCTGTATGTCGGGCGCGGCAACCGAAAGCTGAAAACTGTACGTTCTATTCTACTGCAGCGGAAGCCGAACTAGCGGGATATCGCCCTTGCCTTTTGTGTAGACCGGAACTTGCACCTGGCACTTCCATAACTGACGCGTCTACGGTATTGGCTCATAAGGCCGCAAGAATGTTAGAGAAGAACTGCGGAATGGGACAGAGCATAGAGGAACTTGCCAAACGGCTTGGTTGCACTGATAGACATTTACGTCGAGTATTCACAGCAGAATACAACGTATCTCCAGTACAGTATCTTCAAACATGCCGTTTACTACTTGCTAAAAATTTACTTACAGATACGAATTTAAATGTCATTGATGTTGCTATGTCGGCGGGCTTTGGAAGTTTAAGACGCTTTAATGATCTTTTCAAAAAGCATTATAATCTTACGCCGACAACATTAAGAAAACAAAGTGTAGCAGGAAAGGAAAAGGATGGTAATATTACGTTAGCTTTAGGCTATCGCCCACCCTATTGTTGGGAAGAAATGTTGAACTTCCTTGCCGGACGTGCAATAACAGGAATTGAAGTGGTAAAAGATGATGAATATATGCGTACTGTACATTTAGAAAATACAGAGGGAAAGCATGTGTACGGTTGGGTACGGGTGGGCCATAAGCCCAAAAAGAACGTATTGAGCGTTACCGTGAGTGAAACTTTGCTATCTGTACTTCCGCAAGTATTGGCACGGATACGACACTTATTTGACTTATATTGCAATCCGGACGTGGTGTATGAAACACTCCGGGTAATGAACCACATTCGCCCTAATCTTTGCGTTTTGGGAACCCGTGTGCCAGGGTGCTTCAACGCCTTTGAAATGGCAGTACGGGCGGTGCTTGGACAGCAAATTACCGTCAAGGCGGCGAGTACATTGGCTGCAAGGATTGTTGATGCCTACGGTACGCCGGTTCAAACAGGTATTGAGGGATTAACCCACATTTTCCCCTCTCCTGAAGCTATATTAGCTCTGGATGGCCCAATTGAAAATCATTTTGGCCGTTTAGGTGTTATCGCAGCACGTTCAAGAACGATTTATGAACTGGCACGGACAATCGTACAGGGGGAAATTGATTTTGACCTTTGTACCCAACCGGAGGAGGAAATGAAAAAGCTGATGACTATTCACGGTATTGGAAGCTGGACAGCACAATATATCGCAATGCGTGCTATGGAATGGCCTGACGCTTTTCTTGAAACAGACGCCGGCATCAAAAAAGCATTACAGCCTTATACATCAAAAGAATTATTGAAAATGGCTGAAAGCTGGCGGCCGTGGCGCAGCTATGCCACCGTCAATCTTTGGAACTCGTTATAAGGAGGTAAAATATGTATTATTCAACAACATACCTGTCACCCTTAGGGAGGATTACGCTTGCATGTGAGGGTGATAATCTCGTTGGTGTATGGAACGAAGGGCAAAAGTATCATGGTGCGGCTATATCCGAGCAAATGACTGAAAAGGACGATATGCCGGTATTTGACGCGGCTAAAAAATGGCTGGATGGATACTTCGCCGGTGAGAAGCCCGCCATTTCCCAATTGCCGCTGGCTCCAATCGGTAGCGAATTCCGGCAAAACGTATGGGCTATTTTATGTGAAATACCATACGGAGAGGTTATTACTTATGGCGACATTGCCAAGAAGATGGCGGCAAAGATGAACAAAGACCGCATGTCAAGTCAAGCGGTAGGGGGAGCAGTTGGCCATAATCCCATATCTATCATTATTCCCTGCCACCGGGTTGTAGGCTCAAACGGTAGTTTGACAGGGTACGCCGGAGGCGTTTATACAAAAGTAAAGTTGCTTGAATTAGAGGGTGTTGATATGTCCCGCCTGTTTATACCCAAAAAAGGAACTGCACTTTGAACTCTCGCAATCTGAGATGGAAAAGGTAAAAGAATTTCTAAACAGTTATTATGAAATTTCAGCATCTGTTCAGACAGTAATTGTACATGGTGACTTCCACTATGATAATATTTTGTGGGATGAGAATAGAAACCGACTTGGAGTTATAGATTTTAGTGAAGCAGCAATTGAGGACCCGGCTTTAGACTTTATGTATATGTATTATTATCCCAAAGAATTTAGAAATGCCGTATTTGCAGAATATGGTTCGGAATATACGAAATTATATGAGAGAAGTATTTTTATTAAGCATGGAGGAAGTATGCAAATACTTCGGTGATAGCAGTTCAAAATTACATAACCGAGGTAAAAATCAACGATATTAGTTTGAAAGAAAGGATGAAAATAACATAAATCGAGTAGAAAGACTTGAGGCTAATAAAGGGGGGATTTGGTGGTGGTGGCTTAGGTCACCTGGCCGCGTTAATGTAAAAGCCGTGTACATCCATGGTGACGGTAATATAGGTATCCAAGGAAACAATATATTGAAAGGCAACATCAGCGATGGAAAATGTACAGGTGGCGTTCGTCCTGCTTTGTGGCTAAGATTAGAATTGTAGGACTTGGGCACGTTTCAATGTTTGACTATAGTTACAGCATTAAATATAAAGGAGAAGTTTAAATGAGCAAATACGAAAATGCGATGAAACTTATGGAGGAACTTTGCGGAAATGGTAAAGAGGAAGTTATTGCACTTGCCACAATATCATTATCCCCGAATGATGCTGGCAGCCCTCGCCCTGCTGTCCGTATGGTTAGCGCCTATTATGAAAACGGCATATTTTATGTTTCTACGGATGCAAAAAAGAATAAAATGCTACAAATTGAGAAGAACAACGAGGTTTCTGTCGCCGGGTTAGGTTGGTACACTTTCCAGGGCAGGGCTGAAAATCTCGGTTGGGTCAAGGACGAGAAGAATGCGGAAATCAGAGCCAAATTTAAAAAAATCTTTAACTGGTTTGATGAAGTTGGTGATGAGGACAATCCGAACTCAATCGTTCTGCGTATCACCCTCACAGAAGGAGTGATTATTGACAACGAAGAAAAATATGGCGAAAAGCAGTATGAAATTAATTTTATCAACAAGACAGTAAAGTAGAATAAAATATTACTTTAATTTAAAAGGTTAACTACTGACAATCAAATCAGTAATTAACCTTTTTTTTCTAAGACAATATCAAATGGTATCTGATAGCGCTTATGCCCTGTATAGCTACTTTTTTTAGTGTAGAATTTTGCTCCAGTAGTAGGATTCCAGGTTTTGTCACTGCCTATGCTTGAAAAACTGTTTTGGCGTGGAATTTCTAAATATAATATTTTCTTAGCATACATATATCTTTTTTATTTGGCATATATCAAAATTTGTAAAAGGGATGGTATATCAGGGTGGATTTCCTTCATTAGTATCTGTTTTTAGATGAACCCACTAATGGATTATGGATTAAATCCAGAAGCACGTTCTTCATTATGAGAAATTATCCTGTCCATTAGGAGGAATAGCAGTTGAGTCTAAGAGGAAAGCGGAAAATCAAGTGAAAATACACGATAGAGTTGTATACCAAAATGCAAATAAACGAGATAATTAAAAATTAGCAAATAACATAATTCCGTGTTGAGAAATATTGGAGTATGCTATAAAATTATAGTAATAATATCGCTTATATCATAACCAGCCACTTTTTAAACTGGCCACCAAGGGGGGAGTATCAGTTTATGACATCTTTATTGTCACCTCAAGGCACGTTGAGACCGTAATCCTGTTGCAACACCGAAACACCTGAGGATTTATACCTAATAGGATAATGCAAGCTGCTTTATGCCTTAATAAACGAGAAGGGAATGGACATCAAAATGAAGAAAATAGGTGTTGTTTTTACGATTATAGGAATAATATTAATGCTGTTTATTGTATTTGTTACCATTCTGGTTTATCAGTATGATATGGATGATTCTCCGATTATGTTTTCAGATGGTTATTATAGTTTAGTTAAAATTGATTTATTGTGTTTTGCTGTTGGTAGTTTCTGCTTTGCTTATAAGAAGTTAAAAAAATTGAGTGGACAGATAAAGCTAACTATGGAGACAAGGAAGGCAGAGAAAAGACCGGCAAAAAAATCAATATGGCATCAGAAGGCTCCGATTCCGGCCGTAATCCGGTTTCAAAGACCCAATGTGCCTGATAATGTGTCACGGCCACAGTGGATTCAGTCATTATACCTTTGTGAGAACATTCATCCCCTAGTTATTATAAGGTATATCTTAGGAATTATAATGATGGTAGGAACTTTATTATCCATACCGATTTTGGCGAATCAGCTGCCGCCAGATTACGAATTAGACTACATAACGGTTGCGACTGTATTATTTTGGAGCGGTATTCTAATTTTTGTAGCAGCCAGGAATAATATTAAGCTGCAAAAGACAACGGGTTTTGTAATAACAATGGATGGTTTTCTCTATTATCTTAGTATAGACCTGAGTATATACCAGGATAGCAGGATACCGCTCACAAAGCTCGGAAGTATTATCTATAATAGCAGGAAAATTCAAAGAATAAGTGAAGCCGAGAGAACACAGGAAGCATTTTTAAATAGTAAAGAGGCAAAAGAGGAAATTGAAGAATGCCTCAATGGAAAGCAGGTCCGGGATTTGTTTTTAATAACTCGTATAGATGCACCTCAAATATTGCGAAGAAATATAAGTAATGTTATAATAAAGTTTTGGAATGAAGAATCGAACCGCGTCGAAAGGATAACTTTATGCAAGAATAACAAAGGATTCCAGCAGATTTTAAGTACCATAAATAAACTAGATCAGAAAATTAATTATAAAGTATTTGAAAAGAGTCTGCGCAATAAGTGTGTACGGCAGTAAGGAAAATTGGCAGCACAAAGGGAGATCAGGCTGAAAAAGAGTATATTGTAAATTATGGAGGTGTGACTCATGTTAATTAAAACCTATACTGAAGAATTATCCGTCTGTAAAGTGCAGAACATTTCCCAGGTGGATTTTTCTGATAAGTTCTGTTTTCTTGGCAAAACCGATGAGGAAATATCTCTCGTTTGCTTAACGAACAAAGTGCCTGAAAATGTAACCCAGCGGGATGACGGTTGGAAAATGTTCAGAATTGAGGGAGAACTGGACTTTTCTTTGATTGGAATTTTGTCGGAAATTTCTGCAATCCTTGCTGAAATGAGATCGGAATTTTCGCCTTATCGACTTATAATACAGATTATATTCTGACCAAGTCCACTAATTATGAAAAGGCATTGTCCTGCCTGAAAAATTCAGGATACCAAATCAAATGCTAAATTCTAAATTACAATGAGAAATGCTAAGCAGGAACGGGATAAAAATAACTAAATGATAGCTGAATTTTTAGGAGGAATACATGAAAAATTATTTGCAAAAAGAGCTGGATGCTGCGTTACAACTCATATCTTCTACCATCAGTAAGTGCGAAAAAATGCAAGTAAAGTTTGCAGAAGGTACATCACAGCATTCTCTCTTAAAGAATAGAATCAAGGCTTTATATATTTCAAAGGCATTGATAGAAAATGATAATAATATTGGGATGTATACGCAATCAGATTTAGAAAAAGCATTACCGCCTGTACTTTCAATCATTAATAAAACTGAGAAGGCTCAAATGAAGTATGACATGGGGACTGCTCAATACAGGCGATTCGCCCCTATTATCAGTGCAATGTATATTTCTAAAGACTTTATAGAGAACGAAATTTCGAAACGGGCATAGTAGAATAAAGTTATTAGTGAGATTAGAGTATTCCGTTTTTAAATTATTGAGTCTTCGTAAGGTAAGTGGGTGAATCTAAATTTATCTGGACAATGGAGAGTGATGATATAATAATATAAAAATTGTAATCTTTGTGAATATACAAGTCCAATTTATATGATGTTACCATAATTGAAACTGAAATCAAGTTTTAAAATATAAAAGAAGATATAATATTGTTGTGAGGAGTGAACAGGATTGTCTATTAAAACAATTGAAAATATGGTTAATTGGGTTGAAGAAAATATAGAAGAATGTCCAACTTTAGAAGAAATGTCCGATTTTGTAGGGTATTCACCTTGTTATTGCTCTACTAAGTTCCATGAATATGTCGGTGTTTCATTTAAAGATTATATTCAGAAGCGGCAACTAAGTATGGCAGCGGTGGCGTTACAGAAAACGAAGGGACGAATTATTGACATTGCTATACAATATGGATTTTCATCACATGAAGCATTTACAAGGGCTTTTACACGTGCTTATGGTTATACACCCTTTCAATATCGTAAATTGTTGCCTGAAATCTTAACTTTTGATAAAGTTCAAATAGACTTAAAAACCCCACAGTAAATGTAAGGAGTGTTTTTCATGTTAAATAAAATTGGACGAAATGATTTATGTTGGTGTGGAAGCGGAATTAAGTATAAAAAATGTCATGAGTCATTTGATGAAAAGCTATCATGGTACAAAAACCAAGGTTGTATTATTCCACCCAGAAAAATTATAAAAAATCCAGAACAAATTATTGGGATTAGAGAAAGTGGAAAAATCAATATAGCAGTTTTAGATTTCATATCTGAACAGCTGCACATAGGAATGGCAACAGAACAAATTGATCATTTGATTTATGAAAAAACGGTGGCTTTAGGTGGAATTCCAGCCACACTCAATTTTGAAGGTTTTCCTAAAAGCGTATGTACATCAATCAATGATCAAGTATGCCATGGCATACCATCAAGTGATGTTTTGCTGAAAGATGGGGATATTATAAATATTGATGTTTCTACAATATATAATGGGTTCTTTTCAGATTCATCAAGAATGTTCTGTATCGGAAATGTAAGTCCTGAAAAAAAGAAACTGGTGGAAGTGGCTAAGGAATGCATTGAATTAGGATTGGAGCAAATAAAGCCGTGGGGATTTTTAGGCGATATGGGGCAAGCTGTGCATGAACATGCTATGAGCAATGGATATACGGTAGTACAGGAAATCGGCGGACATGGTATTGGTTTGCAATTTCATGAGGAACCCTGGGTAAGCTATGTTTCAAAAAAAGGAACAGAAATGCTGTTAGCCCCGGGCATGGTATTTACTATTGAGCCAATGGTCAACATGGGAACTGATAAAATTTTTGTAGATGATAATGATGGCTGGACAGTTTATACGGGAGATGGAATGCCATCAGCCCAATGGGAAGTCATGGTTTTAGTTACTAATAATGGCTATGAGATATTAGCCTATTAGCTCCAACAAAACTATATATCAAGAACACAAAACAGAGACAACAAAACAAAATGGGCGAAAATGAGCTGAAAAAGTGCCGTTTTCAGCCCTTTTTTTCGGGATTCATTCAAAGTGCTACTCTACCTTTTATCTTAAGAGTGTTATTATAGCATTGCATGAAAATAGTTGCAAAGGAAACTAATATGTGCTATACTTGATATAGTTTCACTTGAAACTATATCAAAAGGAGTGATTAATATGGAAAAGAACGTAACCATAGGGCAGGTAAATGCAGCGATTTATCGCAACATACAAATGCTCCTTAGTAGTACGTTAAATGATTTAGATATAAAAAATGGACAATATGACTTCTTTCTTGTGATTTCACTGTGGGAAGGTCTGTCACAAAAAGAATTAAGTGAACATTTGCACATAAGTAAATCTACTACTGCAAAAGCAGTGAAAAACCTAACTGAAAAGGGTTATGTCAGAAGGCAAAAAGACGAAAGGGATGGTCGAATAGAGCATTTATATCTGACAGAAAAAGGACGGGAAAAGTCCCCCTTTGTTCAGAGTATATTTCAGAAAATTATTGATGTATCTACAAAAGGATTATCTCAGACTGAAATTACACAACTTCTAACTCTCATGCAGAAGGTTTTGGATAATATTATTTCTGAGAATATGCTATTGTCAGAGAAGGAGTACGAAAATGAATAAAACAGATCTTTGGACCAAAAATCTGGTTATTATCACATTTGTCAATTTCTTTATGTTCTTTGCGTTTCAGCTATTTCCTTCAGCATTACCGCCTTACCTGAAGTCACTTGGAGCCCCTGATAGTATTCTTGGATGGTTACAAGGAATCATGACTGCCGCCATACTACTCGTGCGTCCCTTTGCAGGCATTATGCTTGATAAGTATGGACGGAAATGGATTTTTATTTTTGGGGTAACCGGAATGCTATTATCAACAGTGGCATATTGGTTTTTTCCCGTGATCGGAATGATTATTGTTATCAGATGCGCACATGGAATGGTTTGGGGAATAGCCAATACTGCTTGCAGTACAATTGCTTCTGATAATATACCAAAGAAACATTTTTCCGAAGGCATGGGATATTTTAGTCTTGCAAGCAGCATTGCCATGGCCCTTGCTCCAGCGATTGCTTTGTCACTTGGTATGCAGAAAAATATTATATTGGCATCTGCATTTTTAACGATTACAATCTTTTTGGCTCTTCTCATTAATTATAAGGATCGTCCTGCTGCAGAGGACGTAAGAACCAAAAAAACATCGTTGTATGCCCGAGAAGCCCTTTTACCATCTGCTATTATGTTTTTGATTATGATTACATGGGGAGCCATTATCACATTTTTAGCATTATATGGGGCACAAAAATCCATTATGGGAGTAGGAGCCTTTTTTACCGTATATGCTATAAGTATGCTGATAACTCGTCCTTTCTTTGGAAAACTCGTTGACCGGATGGGGTTTGGTACAGGTATCTGGTCAGGCGTACTTTTGATACCGGCTGCATTGCTGTTGCTTTCAGTGAGTAATAGCCTGATCTTTTTTCTGATCTGCGCGGCGATTTATGGGATTGGTGTGGGCGCAGCGCAGTCCAGTCTACAGACTATGGCAATTATTAAAGTACCAAAAGATAGAATGGGTTCTGCAAACGCCACATTTTTTACAGGTTTTGACGGTGGAATCGGTATCGGAGCAGTTTTGGCAGGTACCATATCATCTTATACCGGATATGGGTCTATGTTTGCATTAATGGCTATATTCCCCATATTGGCGGGTATTCTGTATCTTATTGCATTAAAAGCTCAAAAACTGAAAAAGTGAACCTAATGAAAATCTATTCCCTATCTATTCCGAAAACCATAAAATTATTTTTGAATATTTCCTAATTCTAGTACAGATAATATGTTATAACTCAGAAGGAGGAAATATAAAATGAAAAAACTGCTTTATATTGTTGCAAACTCAAAACCCGAAGAAATATCATCAAGTAAAACAGTAGGTCGAGCATTAGTTAACAGCATTCTGGATAAATATAAGGATTTAACCCTGGAAGAATTGGATTTATATAATGAACATATTCCACGCCCAAAGTACAGCTATTTTAGTAGCCGCAGTACTTTGGCAAGTACAGATGCTCTTTCAAAATTGACAGTTCAAGAACAGAATGATGTACAGCAAATGATAAAACTATGCGACCAGTTTGTAGCTGCATCAGTTTATATTATAGCTTCTCCTATGTGGAGCCTATCATTTCCAGCGATACTTAAAGATTATATAGATTGTATTGTTCAGGCAGAAAAGTCAATAACTTTTACAAACAATAAGCCGGAAGGACTTTTAAATGACAGACCGCGTACATTTATTTATGTTCAATCTTCTGGTGCCAATATTCCATGGTTAATGAAGCCTGTTCTTGATAAAGGTCTAAATTATGTGGAAGATATTATGAAGTTCATTGGTATAAGCAAATTTGAACAACTTTTGATAGATGGTACAGGTACTACAGAAAAGGAAAAATCTGAAGCTATAGAAAAAGCAAAAGGCAAAATAGATACTATTGTAGATCAAATTCAGTTTTAGTTTATTTGTTAATGTGAAATCAGTGGAGTTAATTAAAGCAGGTAACTATCAGGGTACCTGCTTTTTGCTGTAACCTGGAGTAATTTTCATAATACAGATTATTATAATTATATTTTGTGGAATTAAAAAACAAAACTCACAACAAGGTGAGGATTGGATAACCGTGATATTCCTATACTATGGTTATAACTGATTCGGCATTTGTATAACTTATACAATGTACATAATTTTGTTATCGGGAAAACGTTTTGTAATTTCATATCTTAAAAATTCTTCTCCTTTTTCTCTTGTAGCTGGGTTGTAGCAGTATTTCCCCCTTCCTCTACCTGTCATTATATCTTTATCATATAAATCAATTGCATTAGGGAAAGCTTCGGTGTTAATCATTCTATGAATATAACTGTATGTCATAAAAATAACCTCAAAAAACAGCTCATTCTTTACCTTTTGAGATAATGTTTCAGCCAGAATATTAAATAATTCTCTATATAAAGCTTCCCAGTTTTCAATTAAAACCACAGGAGCTACTAATATCCCGATTTTGTATCCGGCTTCTTTTAAACTATTTATTGCTTTTATTCTATTTTCCAGAGAAGAAGTACCAAATTCTACTTTTTTAATAATTTCCTGGGGATTAACGCTTATTCTGATTATTGTCCTGCCTTTGTGTTCAAGATTTAATAATGGATTCACCATATCAAATTTAGAAGGAAATGTTATATATCCCCGGTCATTCTTACCGAAATTCTCTATTGTCCATTCAAGGTTACCGGTAATGGTATTTTCGAGTATTAAGTCACTATTGCTTCCTATCTCAAACGTCAGATCTGAACTACTCTGATTGGAAGTTTTAATTAGTTTGTTCAACATCTGTTCCCTATTTACGAAAAGCCTCATATATGAACATTTATTATAACTACATACTAAATAACAGTAGAGACACATAGCACTACATCCTGAGGAGGTATATGGTACTAAAAAGTCAGAGGTTTTTGAATTAGGTACATATTTATGAGTTTTTCTGATTCCAATCACAAGATTCTGCTTCATTCTAGCAAACTCACTGTTCTGATTGTTTCTGAGTTCCGGAATATTATTATGATTTTCAATTTTAACCCATTCAGCTGAATTATATTTTTTAAAAAGAGTTTTTCCAAGTGAGTAATTTAATGCTTCTTCTTCATAATAAACAATATTTGGATTCAATGAACCACCTCCTATTTTAGTTTGTCCTCTTTATATTTTAAATATGCCTAATAAAATTCTATGAAATTTATATTTTAGAGCATATATAAAAAAGTATTGATATGTTTCCGTATATTGACCTTAAGAAAATTCCCATAAAAACAGGTGGATATTTTCATGAAAACGGAAGGTTCAGTAACATCGGCCCTAACATACAACATAGTTAATCATATTGCTATTTTATAGCAATATTTAATTGAATTTAATATGTAGTGTGATATCATATAACATGTCTGAATAAAATAGCAATCCAGCTATTTATAGATATTGATTAGGTGTTATTTGTTATAATACTTAATTGGAAATGAATATGATATATAGAATAAAGCTGTTGTAGATACTAATTCATACATTTGCAATACTGTAGAAAAATATTTGAAGTGGCAGAAATTTTAAGGAGCCTCAGGTAAGTATATGAATAGTTTACTTAAAGTTCTTGTTTTCAAGAGATGAAAAGATAAGAAAAATCTAAAAGATACGGACTGCTTTTTGTCCGTGTTACTAATTTATAAGGAGATATCTGATAAATGAATATAATAGAAACAAAACGATTAATTATTAAAGAATATTCCGTGAATGATGTGCCAGCGTTAAATACAATTCTTTCAAATCCTATAACAATGGGATTTTGGCCTTCACCATTCACTCTACAACAGTCCGAAAACTGGGTCCATAATAATATTGAGAGATATAATAAATTAGGATTTGGAAGATGGGCTGTTATTTTAAAAGATACTGATATGTTAATTGGAGATTGTGGAATCATGATTTCAGAAATCGACGGTAAACAAGAAAAGGATTTAGGTTATATTATTCATCAACCATATTGGCGAAATGGATATGCTGTTGAGGCAGCAGAGGCGTGTAAGAACTATGCCTTTAGTAATTTAGGGATAGATAAATTGTGTGCCAATATGCCCTTTAATCATGAGGCATCCAGAAGGGTTGCTGAAAAAATTGGCATGAGAAAAGAAAAAGAGTTTAATAATAGCAGAAATAGAAATATATTAACTTATCTGTACTCTATTTTTAATAATGATTAACTTGGTAATATTGCTATTGTAGAAGATGCAGCAGGAGATGATTTACAAACTGTTGAAAAAAATGAAAGGCATAGGATGAATTCCATGTGGATTTTATTATTAATACTGGCGATTATTTTCGCTGCAATGCTGTTATTGTGCAGCACCATATTCCTGCCGCTGTTCCTTGGCAGATGGATAAAAAGTCCGGTTACCAAAGAAAGTCGGGAATACTTCTTCAGCGGAGAAGGAGAACATAAAGTAAAGACTCATATCATAGGTGATGGGGAGAATAAAGAAAGCTTTATTCTATATGCTCCTGTCAATTTGGAGGGAGCACTTCCGGTAATTATTTGGGGCAATGGAACAGCCGCCCTGCCGAAGAATTATGAAGAGTTGCATCGGCATCTAGCTTCCTGGGGCTTTATTGTTATGAATACCTATAATAGTGAGACTGGAACCGGGAAGCCCCTAAAGGAGGCTCTTTCCTATCTGCTTGAGGAGAATGCGAAGCCTGACAGTATTTTCTACATGCATGTTGATAAGCAGCGGATAGGCTGTGGGGGACATTCCCAGGGTTCTACAGGTGTGATTAATCTGCATACGAATTTTACGGAAGGGAATTATATTAAAACCATTGTTTCTATTGCACTTCCAGCTCTGCGATGGTGTGATCCTGAGGATGTATATGTAACGGAAAGAATTAATGTTCCTTTTTTGGTTTTAACCGGCACCCTAGATTTTATTATCTCACCCTTCAGAAGTTGTCTTGCTGCTATTAACAGATTAGAAACCGGTGTTGAAGGTTGGTTTCTGGAAGCCCGCTATTGTTCCCATACGGAGATTCAGGAGGAAGGCGGTAAATATAAGGGGATATTGACAGCCTGGTTCCGGTACCGGCTGATGGATGACAATATGGCGGGAGAGATTTTTGAAGAGCAGGGAGAAATATATAAGAATGCAGGCTGGAGAAGAGTATATCGACGGGGAGTCGGTGATAATATTACTTAATTATTTTGAATTTAGATTATAACGCAAAAGAAAGAATACCTGAGGTTATGTACAGACATATCCATTAACAAGGAAGCTTATTTGTTAAATATAAAAGATAAATTACATTATTGTCTGCTGGAATCAATAAACCTGTTACTAGGTTTTAAAGTAGCTATAAATAATTAAAAAATAACAAAAATATCGCTTGCTTTCCTATTTTGAAATGCTTATTATGGTATCGTAAAGGAGAGATACCACATGCAGATTAATATGAGACATAAAATGAAGCTATTGATCCAAGGCTCAAAAGTTGATCTTTTTTTAGAACGACAATTTGGCAGTATGCTGTTTACATATAAAAAGATTTTTATGATGTTAATCCCCCTTATATTGGATCAATTTTTCATAAATATAATCGGTTTGGTGACAACTGCTATGATAAGTTCTTCCAGTCAGGAATCTGTTTCAGCAGTCAGTATGATAAACCCATTGTCTTTGATAATATGGGCTGTTTTTAGTGCAATTTCGGTAGGTGGTACAGTAGTTGTTGCACAGTATAAGGGAAGTGGTAATGAAGCAAAAATCAAAGATGCAGCAGGGCAGGTCATGTTGGCTACATTTTTAGTGGCGATTGTATCATGTGTAATACTTGTAGGGTTTTCAGATGTACTGGTGAATCGTATGTTTGGTGCGGCTGATCCAATTGTTATTAATAAAGCACGGGGCTATCTTATTGGTGTAGCCATATCACAAATTTTTCTTTCTCTTTATATGGGGGCATTTGCAGTATTTCGTGGTATG
This sequence comes from Anaerocolumna aminovalerica, assembly GCF_900115365.1. Classification (GTDB taxonomy): domain Bacteria; phylum Bacillota; class Clostridia; order Lachnospirales; family Lachnospiraceae; genus Anaerocolumna; species Anaerocolumna aminovalerica. The sequence continues at coordinate 7,749 of NZ_FOWD01000016.1, read as the reverse complement.
GGTGCCACAAAGATATGTTTAAGGCTAACCATAATTATTAATGTGATACATTTGTTAGCAAGTATGTTGTTTCTGAATGTTATGCATCTTGATATCTTTGGAACAACCCTTTCGCTGAACATAGCTCGGCTAATTGGCAGTGTTGTAGCTGTCTGGATACTAATGCGCCCCAAGAGTATATTACGAATATATCCTCAGAATATTTTTAAAATCCACAGACCGATTTTAAAATCAGTTTTCAAAATTGGTATTCCTTTTGCACTGGAGCAGGTATTTTTTAACGGCGGGAGTATGATTGTACAAACCTATATTGTGCATCTTGGTACAATAAATATAGCGGCAAATGCCATTGCAAATTCAGCATTTTCTATTCTATATTCTGCAGGCCTTGGTGTAGGTATTTTAGCGACTACCATTGTGGGACAATGTATAGGTGCTGATGACGATGCATTGGCACGATATTACGGTATAAAAATGGTTAGGCTAGGAACTGTATTCTCTTTAGCTTCAATCATTGTACTATTTCCGTTGATGCCTGTAATATTAAATTTGTATCAGGCACCGGAAGAAACCCTTTCTATAATTTATAGGCTACTGCTTATAGGTATAATCCCTATGCCTTTTTTTTGGTCATATTCCTATGTTATGCCATGTGTTCTTCGTTCAGCCGGGGATGCAACGTTTAGTTCAGTGGTATCTCTGATTACTATGTGGGTTGTCCGTGTAGGTCTTGGTTATATATTTACAATCACACTTGGCTTTGGTGTCCAGGGCGTTTGGATCTGCATGGGATTTGAATGGGCGGTACGGGCGTTGATTTTTTATTTACGATATCAATCAGGAGTATGGTTGTCAAAGAAAGCGACAAATTAAAAAAGAGCGGATAAAGTCGATTTCACAGGCCGACAAAATTATGTCGGCCAATCCATACAATTGGATTAAACCAATGGACCCAACATATAAAGCCGAAAACTCTTTGTAGAATGGTAATCACTCAAGCTGGCTCATTAATCTTACCGAACAGAAGCGGCTCAACTCAATTTAACTTTTCTTAAACATTCATCATATACCGCAATCGCCCATTGCGAAACAATCAACATATTTTCTTATCACTCTGTATGAGGCAAAAATCCTTATAGGCATAAAATGATACCAATACGCCAGAGCGGATTATCCAAACGAGCATGGCAGTTTTGTATCCTGATACAACACAGTTAATCATATTACCATTTCATAGCAATATTTAATTGAATTTAATATGTAATATGATATTATATAATCATGACAACAAATGTCATAAAATAACAAACTATCTAATTTTGGGAATTTATTGGGTGTTTATTGATATAATAACTGGAAATTAACAGGAAGTTGTCCGGTAGTTACATAATTTACCTAATTTTATTCATCAAAAAGTATGTTTTTATGTGGAGAAAGTGAGGATAAAGTATGAATTTGTATAGCACATTAGTTGAAGCTTTATTAGCTGCATCAAAAGAAAGTATTAGAACTGCTTGTGGAATTACTTTTTATAAGGGGATGGAAACTAAAAAAATAACTTATAATGAATTAATGATGGATTCATTAAGTGTTTCAGGTGGATTAGACAATCTAAATATTAGAAAAGGAACCTATGTTATATTACAGCTAAAAGATCCAGAATTATTTATAAAAGCTTTCTGGGGTTCCATTTTACTGGGCTGTATTCCTGTTCCTCTAACTGTTAATGATGAAAAGGGCTTTAGTGCCACTAATTTAAAAAATATTATCACTAATTTAAATAACTATATTATAATTACAGAAGGACAGTATGAGAAAGAACTTAAGCAGCAATTAGAATGTAAAAATATGATTTATGCAATTGAAAACATCAGTTATAATGAAAGTTCAAATTTACCTCTTATTCCTTCCAGGGAGGATGTAGCCTATATACAATTTTCATCAGGTAGTACAGCAAATCCAAAGGGGGTATGTCTCTCTCATAAAAACATATGCTCAAATATAACTTCCATGATAGAAAGATTTGGAGGTGTGGAAGATATTAAAAAGGAAAGAATGATGGGGTGGCTGCCATTAACCCATAACATGGGACTTATTGGTATGCATCTTATGCCACTTTTTGCGGGTATGGAACAATTCCTTTTATCTCCCCAGTGTTTAATTCAATACACTACATATATTCTTAGGCAAATTAAAGTACAAAATATAACCGGGATATCATGTCCGACTTTCTTAATGAGATGGATATTAGCAAAAATGAAGAGCCAAGAGCTGGAAACATTAGATTTTTCCACTATTAACACTATCTGTATGGGAGCAGAGCATATTAACCCAAAACTAGTAAGGGACTTTTTAACACAAATGAAATCTTGTGGGTTAAAAGAAAATACAATTTGTTGTGGTTATGGATTAGCAGAATCCTCTCTGCTTGTAAGTCTTCAGCCAAGAAAACAAGGTATTAAAACAATATATATTGATGATAGAGAGATTGTTTTGAATGGACAAGCTTTAGAAGGCGTAAATGTATATACTATAAATGATCAGGAAGAAAGACAAGAAAATGGAAAAATTGGTGAACTCGTTGTTGAATCAGAAAGTGTTATGAAAAGTTATCTGGGAATTGACAGTTCGGACGTTGTAAAGAATGGAAAACTTAAGACTGGCGATATTGGTATTGTAATGGAGGAAGGAGTAGTAATACTTGGGCGTAAAAAAGATATGATTATCATCAATGCAAAAAATTATTATGCTCAGGATATTGAAATGAAAATAGAAGAAATGCTGCATATACCTGCAGATTATTTTGTAATTACTTCAACATTAGATTCCCAAAGTAACGAATTAGTACAACTATATGTTCTAAAAGAATTATATATAAAGGATCCAATGGTTTGTAAAGAAATTGAAAAAGCATTTGAGACATATACCGGCAGTAAGCTGTCGGATGTATTCGTTATTGAGAGCATACCCAAAACAGTAAGTGGTAAAAAGCAGAGATATCAGGTTCAATTTTCTAAAGAAATAATTAAAGTAAGTGAACCGGAAACTGTAAAACATGAAAAACCGTCTTCTGACATGGAGATTCAAATTGCAAAAGTTTGGGAAAGTGTTCTGAATGTACCTGTTTACGATATACACACTTCATTTTTTAAGATGGGGGGAGACTCTCTTGGAGTATTTGAATGTGTTATACAACTAAATAAAATAAATTTATACATATCTTCAGAATATTTCTTTTCACACCCAACAATAGCTGAGTTGGCTAAGAAAGCGGAATCAAAGGGAGATTCTATTATAACAGAACAAGAAGTGGCTGTTGGCTTTGTAGACCCTTTGCCACTCCATTATAGTATATTGCACAATAAGCATATCAATCAATGGAACTTCAGTAGTTTATTAGATTTGAGCCCAATACCCGACATCGAAACTTTAAAAAATATCTTGAGATATCTTATTATGCAACATGATGGATTGCGTTATAGATTTAAAATTGAAGGTTCAAACATAAGGGAATATATTGCTGAAGTTGAAGAGAGTGTTTGCATTGAAACAATCAGATATAAAGATGAAGAGAACTTGGAGCCTGTTTTTGCTAAGTATCAGGAGACTCTGGATATTACCCGGTGCCCTCTTAAGATGGTTGCCTTTTATAAAGAAGATGAGGATTACGGAAAATTACTTGTTATGTGGCATCATGTTTTAGGTGATGCTTATTCCATAGGTAAGTTCATGGAGGATTTCCTGGATATTTACAGAACAGTAGTTGTGAATAAAAGTGAATATATATTGAAAAAAAAGACTACTTCCCTGAAACAATGGAGTGCTATCGTAAATAAATTCGCCTTCGATAAGGAATGCATAGCAGATATTGATTATTGGAAACAGACTTGCAATTCAGATAATATAATCCCAAGTGATTATGACTGGAGTCCGAAAGATAATATTATGATTTACGAAAAGATACACGAATTCTTATTATGCAGAGTGGATGATTTAAAAGATGCAAAAGAGCTACAATATAAACTTCTGGCAGCATGGTCAGAAACTATAAGAAAATGGACACAGCAAGATGAAATAAATTTATCCTATACCTTAAATGGCCGTCGTGGTATACAAGCCGACTCCGATTATGATCTTTCAAGAACTATAGGTTGGATTGCTTTTAATGTACCTGTTAAAATAAGCTTAAAGGGCAAAAATACAAGTTTTGAAATTATTCACCAGGTTAAAACTGCAGTACAATCAATACCACATGGCGGAATCAGTTTTGTATGCTTAAAGTATATTAATAAAGATGAAGAATTAAGTAAAAAAGAACTTCCGAATATAACATTTAACTATTATCAGGTAAACACTAACACTACTCTATTTGAAGACTCAGGTTACAAGATAGCCAAGTCATCTCAAAATATAGGATTAATGGAAGATCCGCAAAAAAATAGAAAACGTGTTTTAGATTTGGTTGTTAGAAGAACACAAGATAATGAATTATATGTAAAGATTCATTATTGTTCTAAAATACATAGTCAGAAAACAATACAGTATCTTGCAGACGAATTTAAAAATCAAGTTCAGATATTTTGTAATCAGACCCAGAACAAAGGATTTGAACCTACGAATTGACATAAGTATCGGACAGTTGAAAGGAAAGTTAAGTGAAATAAGTATGCACTTTATTACAACAAACAAGCTTAAATTATCAATAGCACTGAGATGTAAAAATCTTGGTGCTTTTGTTTTTAAATTCTAAGCAGGGAAAACGCTCTAAGGACTGGATTAAATGTAAAGTATTAGAATCCATAGACTGTGTTATCTGTGGGTACGTGAAAAAAGAAAAGAATATGACTAGTATCATTATCGGGCAATATAATGGAGATAAACTTATCTACAAAGGCCACGTAACATTGGGAGCCGGTATGATGCATTTAAGCCGACGCGGATACCAGGTTATAAACTATTCTCCCTTTGGATATGTGCCCAAGGGAAATAAAGAAGCGGTATGGATAAGCCACAATTAGTATGTATTGTAGAATTCATGCCAACTGACAAAGCCTCCATGAGATTGCCAGTCTTTAAAGGAATCATTGATGATAAAGAACCAAAAGAGTGCCAAATTGCGGCAGAGTAATGTCGCAGTACATAGTGTATCAATTAAACGTTGTACGTTGTAAAATGAAAAGGCCGCAATCCTATATAAAAGAACTGCGGTTTTTTTAACTATTCAATATAAAGGTTATGAAATCTGCGGCTAAAGTTACTTCCAATCTGAAATCCAAGTTTTGTCATTTGCAATAGCAGTTACTACTTCCTCTCCAGATTTAAAATTATCAAAGGTTCCTTTGTTAATTTCGTTGATGGCTTTACTCAGCAGTTTTTCGTAATAGGCCTCAGGTGTTAGATCGGTTGTGGTTTGGTGAAAATGCTGTTGTGATTCAGAAGAGGCTATTCGTGCATACTCGTTTTTTATTTCTTCTATGAGTTTATCACGATTCATATAATTTACTCCTTTTCATAAAAAGTTTATTTTTTGTTTACAGGTAGCTGCCGGACTGCTTCTAAATATTTCGGCTTTCTCCATCTGATACGTTTTTAGCTGTGGTGGGGCGTTTTTTTCTTAAGAATGGGTTATTTGTCAATTTGCCATAATTATTCCTTAATATTAATAGAGTTATTATTTGTAGGTATAAGAATTTTATACAGATTCTATCGGGCATAATCAGAAACTCAAAATTAAGATCATTGTCTGGGGACGCAATTCCTACATTGAAAAGACTTTGCATGTAAAAAAATTCATATGTTGGATACATATTTCTAGAATTTTTGATTGACAAATCATATTGTCCTTGCATATAATAATCTTAATCATACTAAACATATATGAATGGTATATATTATAACAGGAGGTAATTTTTATGAAAATAATATTTAAATTAAAACAAAAAAATTATAAAAAGGATAGTTACATGTGTTGCTCCTGTTGCTCCTGTTGCTGTTGCTGCATTCCTTTAACTATATAAAACAATAAATATTAAAATTAGAAGGAGAGAAAACATGAGTATAGACTTTTTAGCATTAGGTGCATTGGGAGCAGCCATTCTTTTAATTGGTGCATTAGTATTTTTAAGAAAAAAGAACGTAGATTTTGGACTGAGAACGATTATAGCTTTAATTTTCGGATTAGGATTAGGAATAGTTTTTGCAGGTCATACCGATTATGTACAGCTTATTGGAACTGTATATGCAAATATAATCTCTGCATTTGTAGTACCACTTTTATTCTTTAGTGTTATTTCAAGTGTTTCACAGTTGGAGAATATACACAAATTAAAAAAGATAGGCGTTAAAAGTATTGGATTACTAACATCAACCACATTTATTGCCTCAACTATAACAATAATAATTTCATTGGCTTTAGGAGTTGGTAAAAATACTTTTATAACGCTTCCAACCGATTATAAAGCTAAGGAAGTACCAGGAATTACTCAGGTAATTACTGATTTATTTCCAAAGAATTTTTTTGCGCAGGCATCATCTAATACAATTGTACCAGTTATATTATTTTCTTTATTTATTGGTATAGCTGTAGTTGTACTTTCCACTAAAGATTCAGAGGGTGTCAGGCCTTTTAAAGATTTTGTTGATTCCGCTTCCAAGGTTATAAATACAGCTATTTCATTTATTATTGAATTTACTCCATATGCAGTATTAGCCTTAGTGGCTAATGCAGTTTCCAATAATGGAGCAGATAAATTATTACCTCTGTTGCCGGTATTAATTATAGCTTATCTATTGTGCTTTATTCAGACCTTTGGCGTAAATAGTATTCTTATTGGAGCAGTGGCTAAATTAAACCCTATCAAATTTTTTAAATACATCTGGCCTGCGCAGGTAGTTGCATTCACTACCCAAAGCAGTGTGGGTACAATACCGGTGACAGAGAAATGTCTGAAAAACGCTGGTGTTTCAGATGGTATTTCATCTTTTGTTGTTCCATTAGGAGCTAATATCGGTATGCCTGGTTGTGCAGGAATTTGGCCTACTTTATTAGCGGTCTTTGCAATACAAGGGCTAAATATTGAGTATTCCATGGGACAGTATGCCATTCTCATTTTGATAACAACTTTAGTCAGCATTGGTACAGTTGGTGTTCCAGGAACGTCAACTATTACCGCAACTGCAGTTTTTGCTGCGGCAGGACTTCCAATTGAAATTATTGTGTTGTTAACACCAATCAGCTCGATTGTAGACATGGCTCGAACAGCAACTAATATAAGTGCAGCAGCAACAAGTGCATTAATTGTTGCAAAAAGTGAAAATGAAATCAATTTAGAAAAATATAATAATTTGTAAAATGATAAAACCGCAATCCTATATAAGGACTGCGGTTTTTACTTGTTGAATAGGAAAGTTCTCCTTTGGAGAACCCTTGAATTAGAATAGCCCGCTGAAAGCGGGCATAACGAATAGACGATATTGCTAGAAGATATAAAAACCTTCTTCCAATTCATCTTCATCAAGGTCATCATCCTCGATCAGAAAGTAATGCATGTCGAGCAGATCAGAATCAGTCATGTTCCGAACAAGCTTAGCAGTCATTCCTTCCGGAGGATTTTTGATATATTTTTGTCTGAGTTCCTCTAGTTGTTTTGGATCCATTTGCGGTGCCTCCCATCTTAGAATGATTTTAGTATGGACCAGATGGGATAGAAAATCAAGTAGCTTTACCGCTGGAACGGCAGTGGAGTTTTG
>NZ_FOWD01000019.1 GCF_900115365.1 Anaerocolumna aminovalerica | reverse complement strand
GTAGCTATCTCCATTTAAAGTATCAGAAAAAGAAGAAATCAACTCTATTGGTTATGCCTATGATACTTCCATGACAGCCGAATTGGCTATGCAGGCAGCTAAAAATGCATGTTTAAATGTAAAGGTTATTGAAGGCATCATTCTGCACAGCGATTTGGGCACACAGTATACCAGTAGGATATTTGAGGATTACCTGTCTTTCAAAGGTATTATTCATTCTTTTAGCCGAAAAGGAAATCCTTATGATAATGCATGTATTGAATCCTTCCATTCCATGCTAAAGAAGGAAGAGATCAATCATCATAAATACAATGATTTCAATACTGCCCGCAAGGCTGTATTTGAATATATTGAATCCTGGTACAACAGAAAAAGGATTCATGGTGCCATTAATTATTTGACTCCGCAGGCTGCTAATGAAGCAGCATAAGCCGCATCAAAAGTTAAACTTTTTGTGTCTACGTTATTGACACAAGTCCATGGGTATACTAAATGAATGTTATATTAATTAAAGCACTAAATTAAATACAAGTTTCAATATATAACTTTACCTCAATGTATAAATTGAACTTTGGAGGTTTCGAAAAGGTTTTAATTCTTTTGGAATAGATATTTAAAACTTATATAGATAGATATAGAATTTTTTAAAGCTATTAAAACAGATAATATGAAATGAGAACCTATTTGTTTTATTTATATGGAAAGAATAATAGTTATTGTCTGACAGAGAATTTATTCCTTAAGTATACATAATATATATTTAAACTTGATTGATGTAATTAAAATTATTTCATAAACAGCTTTGCTTCACAACATAAATTAAAATCAGAAAGTACTCATTGAGCTTTCATAATGACTCTCATAAACTAAATTAGGATAACAGGGTGTATATTATAAATTTTGCGTAATCCGGCCGACAGGGTAAGGTAGCAAAATTTATAATATACACCCTGTTATCCTTGAACATATAAATTGAGTCATTATGAACGCTTTAATGAGCACTTTCTGATTTCCAACAAACTACAGAGCAAAGCGTCCTATCGTTAAATAAGCTAAATTTTTAATTGTTTCTTTTATAATTTTCGTATAATTGACTTACGGTTTGATTATAAATTGGGTGCATATAATAAGGAGCAATTTCACACATTGGATTTAAGACAAATTCCCGATTAAGTATTTCCGGGTGTGGTATGGTCAATCTTTCTGTATTGATAATGGTATGATCATAGAACAAGATGTCCAGGTCAATGGTTCGGGGGCCCCAGTGGATGGTTCGGACTCTCTTTAATTTGTTTTCTATTTCGCTAATAAAGTCCAATAATTCTTCCGGTGTCTTCAGGGTTTTTAGTTCCAGTGCACAGTTTAGAAAATCTTCCTGCTCCACTTCTCCCACCGGCTTTGTATTACTATAGGAGGATACTTTTACTACCTGGCACTCCTGGTGGGATTTTAATAAGTCTATTGCGGAAGTCAGGTTTTGTTCCCTGTCTCCCATATTGGATCCTAGACTTATATAAACGGTATGCCATCCCCTTTCCATTTCTACAGATACAGTATCTATGGGTAAAAGTATAGGTGCCCAGGGTTTTTTTACTTCCACTTTCACTTTTTCTATATTCTTAAACTCTATTAATATTTTCTTTGATAAATGTGCGGTCAAGGCTTCAATTAACTTGAAGGTATTTTGCTCCATTTCTTTTTTTATAAAATGGCATACTTCTCCGTAATTAATTGATTTTGATAAGTCATCATTTTTTGTAGCAGCTGATAAATCTGTAAAAATTTCTACAGATACTAAAAACTTCTGCCCTAATACATTCTCTTCTTTATATACACCATGATGGGAAAATACTTCAAGGTTTGAAATTACTATTTTATCCATATTAATTCTCCATACTTCTAATGCCTGCGAATTTGGGGCAAGTACAAAATTACCCTGTGACAATTTTAATTTTCTCACCAGCACTTAACGTTCCCTTAGTATTGCTTCTGTCATTCGAATTGTCCGAAGGTTTGCTAAAACATCATGTACTCTTACAAAATCACAGCCCTTCATAACACCCATAACAGTAGTTGCAAGGGTTCCTTCTAATCGGTTTTCTACAGTTTCATCTAGCGCTTTACCAATCATTGATTTTCTCGAAGTTCCAAGTAGAACCGGCAGCTTAAATTTCTGAAGTTCTTCCAGACGATTTACAATAGTTAAATTCATTTCATAGGTTTTTGCAAATCCAACTCCCGGGTCTATTATGATTTTATCCCTTTTAATACCGGCGGATAAAGCAATATCAATACTTTCCTGCAGGTCTGAAAGCACATCTTCCATATAGTTATCATATATAATTTCTTTTCTGTTATGCATAATACATGTGGCTGCATTATATTTGCTAATGACATTTGCCATGTTTGTATCGTATTTTAGCCCCCATATATCATTAATCAAATCAGCACCGGCATCTAAAGAAGCTTCAGCTACCTTACTTTTATACGTATCAACAGATAAAGGAATATCAAAATGTTTTTTTAATTCTTTAATAACCGGTACCACTCTCTCAATTTCTTCTTCCTGGGAGATCATTGTATAATTAGGACGGGTTGATTCACCGCCAATATCAATAATATCTGCACCTTCCTTTATCATCTGTTCTGCACGTTTCAAGGCATTGGATAAAGTATTAAATCTTCCGCCATCGGAAAAAGAATCCGGTGTTACATTAAGAATACCCATAATATAGGTTCTTTCCTTAATTTTAAACTCTTTATTCCCAATAATCATTTCATTAAACACCTGCCTTTATGAATACCTTTTCACAATAATATTACGGCTCTCCCAATAATTAAAAACAATAAATAATTCTGAAAGGTGTTATTTTATTAGCTGAAAAAATGTATTCTTTAGCTCCTGATTTTGTTCAAAAGCTCCTCTGGTTACTAAAGTAGTGGTCAGCGTACCTGGTTTGCGGACACCCCGCATAGTCATACACATATGTTCCGCCTCCAGCACTACAATTACTCCCTTTGGATTTAGATATTTCATAATATCATCTGCGATTTGGGCTGTCATTTGTTCCTGTATCTGGGGACGTTTCCCATATACTTCAACGGTTCTTGCAAGCTTGCTTAACCCCACTACTTTTCCATCAGGAATATATCCAATATGCGCTTTACCATAGAAAGGAAGCAAATGATGTTCACACATTGAATAAAAGGGAATCTCTTTTTCCACTATTATTTCATTATTAGTAGCTGTAAAAGTTTTTACAAGATATTCTTCGGCATCTGTTTTTAATCCGCCAAATATTTCTTCACACATTTTGGCAACTCTTCTTGGAGTCTCCAGCAGCCCTTCCCGTTTTACATCTTCACCGATGCCTTCCAAGAGAAGTTTTACCCCTTCTTCAATTTTCTTCTGATCCATCTTCTTCTCCCATCTGCCAAATCCTTTGTATTAATCTCTATTTTATCGTAACATCCAATACTTGATACACTTCTTTTAAATATGATAAAGAACCAAAGGCTAATATTACATCACTTTCTCCTGCAATATTATAAGCCATCTTTACAGCATCAGGAACCCTACTGCAGTCATAAACTACACTACAATATTGATTTGCCGCCTCTGCCAATACGCTGGAACTTAATCCACGGGAATTATCAGGAGTTATGGTTAGGATTACACTGGCATATTTCCCTGTATGTTTTAATACAGCATTATAATCTTTATCTGCCAACACTCCCATAATGTAAATTATTCTTTTATTTTTCAAATAAATATTTATATTTTTCGCTAAAGAAACAGCAGCATCTTCATTATGAGCCCCATCTACTATAAATAATGGTTCTCTCTTTAAGATTTCAAATCTGCCTCTCCAGCTGGCATTTGAAAGACCTGTATAAATATCTTCCTCTGTTATGGAGTAACCGGACCTTTGCAAGGCTTTTATTGTTAATATAGCCGTAACTGCATTTTTAACCTGATTTTCACCTAATAGATTTATGTGCAGATGTTTCCATTCCTCATAGGAAAATATAGTACCCTTTAAATCCTGCTCTTCTATCTTAATGTTGTTAAAGTCGGCAAAGGTCACACCAGATTCCATCTCTTTGCATACTTCCTCAATAACTTTTCTCGCCTCCGGTTTTTGATCATAGGAAATTACCTCAATACCCGGTTTAATAATTCCAGCCTTTTCCCTTGCTATCTGTTCCAAAGTATTGCCTAAAATATGCATATGATCCATACTGATAGAAGTTAAAACTGCACACTCCACAGTGTTTATAACATTGGTTGCATCTAATCTGCCTCCCAAACCAACCTCTAAAACAACAATCTGGCATTTGGAATCTAAAAAGTACAAGAAAGACATAGCTGTTTCTATTTCAAAAACAGTAGGATGAGGCAGACCTTCTGCCGTTATCGAGACACAAGCTTTTTGAATTTGTTCTATATAGCATGTAATATCTTCTTCTGAAATATATTTTGTTAATATAGATGAATGTTTAACTGGCTCTGTATCCCTCTTCTGTCCATTCTCATTACTTATAATATGGGAAGCCTCATATTTATAGGATATCTGAATTATTTCTCTTTTATTTAATACTGCCGGTGAAATATATCTTCCTACATAATAGCCTGCTGCTGCAAGAACAGCAGAAATATAAGCTGCAGTAGTACCCTTTCCATTCGTACCGGCCACATGTACAAACTTTAATTGTTCCTGTGGATTTCCTAATCGTGCTAAAAGTGTCTTCATAGACGAAAGCCCCAACACGCTGCCATATTTATTTGATTCTTCTATGAATTTATAAGCTTCTACAATGGTCATATTACACCTGTGTCTTTCTTTCCTATGTCTTTCTTTCCTTAGTCTAAAATAATAAACTATCTTTCATCGCAAACCTGGAATATAAAGAATTTTAAATAATAAGACTCATCTGCGGCCCAAAGAATCGGATGATCCGGAGCCTGAGTACGGTATTCAACCTGTCTTAATCTCTTTCTTACATGTTTAGCTGCCTGTCCAATCGTATCTGAAAATAAATCCGGAGTCATAAAATGAGAGCAGGAACAGGTTGCTAAAAACCCTCCATCTTTCAGCAATTTCATCGCCCGAAGATTAATTTCACGATAACCCTTTACTGCATTTTTAACAGAATTCCTGGACTTTGTAAATGCAGGAGGATCCAAAATTATAACATCAAATTTTTTACCCTGCTTCTCCAATTCCGGTAATAACTCAAAAACATCTGCACATTGAAAATGCACTACTTCCTGTAGACCATTAAGTGCTGCATTTTCTTCTGCCTGCTTTACTCCCAGTTCCGATGCATCTACTCCTAATACACTTTTAGCCCCGGCTAAACCGGCATTTAACGCAAAAGATCCTGTATGTGTAAAGCAGTCCAAAACCTCTGCTCCTTTACACAATTTCTTTATGGCTTCACGATTATATTTTTGATCTAAAAAGAAACCGGTCTTTTGACCTTCCTCTACATCTACATTATATTTTACACCATTTTCAATAATCTGAATCTTAGTATCAAAAGGTTCTCCCAGAAAACCTTTGATCCGTTCCATACCTTCTTGTATACGCACCTTCGCATCACTGCGTTCATATACACCACGAATCTGAATTCCGTCAATTAATAAAATCTCTTTTAACAGTTCAATAATTATATTCTTCATACGGTCTATTCCCAAAGCCAGTGACTGGACAACTAATACATCTGAGAATTTATCTACAACAATTCCCGGCAGGAAATCCGCTTCACCAAAAATAATGCGGCAGCTACTTGTATCTACTGTTCTTTTTCTATATTCCCAAGCAGCTTCAATACGTGTCTTTAAAAATGGTGTATCGATTTCCTGTCCTTTTATTCTGGTCATAATTCTGACTACTATTTTGGAATTGGTATTGATAAAGCCCCTTCCCATAAAATAGCCATCAAAATCATGTATGTCAACTATATCTCCATTCTCAAAATCTCCGGTAATAGAATCTATCTCATTATCAAATACCCACATACCTCCGGATTTTAATGTTCTTCCTTCACCTTTTATTAATTTCACAATTGCTTTTTCCATATATGATTTTCTCCAATTTCTGCAATATAAGTTCTGCTCCTATATGAAGCAGGTTTACATACGCTCACTAAACCTTAATTATATCAGGAGCCCTTCCGTTACTGATATTGTGCTCCGCTCCTATCCACAAGAAAGCTTGTGGATGTTCACTACGCGTTATTATATCATACAAAGGTTAATTGTAAAAGAAGTTATTTGAATGAAGGAAGAAGCCTAAATCCACTGGATAAACCTAAAAACAAAGGCAATTCTATAGATATTATTTAATTATATACCATCTTGGTTCATACACTGATTAATTATGAATCCTTCTTTTACTGCCAATCATCTTGCTATTCAAATCCATGTTTACTTCTGCTATAATAGTGTAAATGGTTAAGGAGGAACTTACAATGTTAAAGGCTGTAATTTTTGATATGGATGGAGTGCTAATTGACAGTGAACCACTACATGCTAAGGCTGCCCTATTGGCATTTGAAAATATAGGTGTTAACATTACTTTAGAGTATTGTTATCAATTTATTGGAAGAACTAATGCAGATATGTTAGAAACTATCATTTATGATTATAATCTGACCTATAGCATTGAGGAATTGTTAGATTTATATAATAAATCCAGAAAACAATTACTTGATAAAGAAGGTTATTCCCCTATTCCTTATACAAAGGAATTAATCCAGGACTTGTATCGGCATGGTATAAAATTAGCCATAGCTTCTTCTTCCTCTTCCCAGGATATAGAAGAAGTAGTAAGTTCACTGGGAATCAAAAAATATTTTGATCATTTAATCAGCGGAACTACAGTGAAGCATCCAAAACCTGCACCTGATGTATTCATAAAAGCTGCCAGGGAATTAGGCGTTCATACTAATGAATGCATTATTATAGAAGATTCTTATAGCGGACTTATGGCTGGAAAATCAGCAGGCATTCCTGTAATCGGATTTGCTAATCCCAATTCCGGGAATCAGAACTTATCAGATGCCTGTATTATTATAGAAGGTTTTGACGAAATTGATTACAACTACGTGAATCAGATTCATGCAAGAGTGAATGGAGAGCCTGTTACTATAGCTGATACCTCCAGATTAATTATAAGAGAACTTTCTGAAAATGATTTGGATGATTTGAAGGAAATATACGCTCAGCCTGATGTGAATAAACACATTGAAGATGTTGATAAGGATTTAGACATTGAAATAGAGAAACAAAAAGCTTACATAAAAAATATATACTCCTTCTACGGATACGGTTTATGGGGTATATATCATAAAGAAACCGGTAAATTAATTGGCAGATGCGGAATCCAAAATAGAAAAATCCAGGAAAAAGAAGAAATTGAACTAGGTTATCTTTTATCAAAAGATTATTGGGGATCAGGTTTCGCATCCGAAAGTGGGAAAGCAGTTATTGATTATGCCTTTCATATCCTGCATATTCAAAGAATTGTGACAGTTATTGAACCGGAAAATTATAGGTCTGTCAAAGTAGCGGAAAGAATCGGAATGTCTAAAGAAAATACGGTTACTATAAATAATAAAGAATACCTGCTCTATAGTATTGAATTACCCTCACCATAACAGATTTCTCCATAAAAGTATTGACAATATGAGATAAATAGAGATAGACTTTATTTAATATATGTAAACATTCCATTGTTTTATTTACCACATCAAAGGAGTATAGCTAATGGAACAAAAACGAAATACAAAACAAAGACAATTAATACTTGATATATTAACCAATTCTTCAAGGCCTATGTCGATTAATGATATATATCAAAAAATAATACATGAAATACCTACCATTGCAAAATCGACCATTTATCGAAATATTGATTCCTTATTAAATCAAAATCTAATCGATAAATACTATTTAAATGACAATGAATTGTTTTATCAAATTAAGGACAATACAAATCATCATAAGCATTATGTAATATGTGACAGTTGTAAAAAAATGTTTGATTTGCCACTATGTCCCATACATGAAATAGAAGATGTCATGAAAAAGGAAGGATTCTCTATATCTGATCATTATATACAAATATCCGGCACCTGTAAGGATTGTTTGAAAAAGAAAAACGAGTAGTTTAGCTTTTAAACTACTCGTTTCTTAATAATCTTAAAAATTAACGATTATTATTGTTGTTCACTCTGTTTTCAATGGTATCTTCTACCCTATCAACTGCTCCACCAACGGTATTATTTCTAGTACCATTTGTTGTAGTTCCGTTTGTTGTGGTTCCGTTAGTTGTAGTACCATTGGTTGTTGTTCCGTTTGTTGTTGTTCCGTTTGTTGTAGTTCCGTTTGTTGTGGTTCCATTTGTTGTTGTTCCGTTTGTTGTAGTACCATTGGTTGTTGTTCCATTGGTAGTACCATTAGTTGTTCCGTTTGTTGTTCCGTTTGTTGTTCCATTTCTATTATCATCTACATTCGTACT
Organism: Anaerocolumna aminovalerica; assembly: GCF_900115365.1. Classification (GTDB taxonomy): domain Bacteria; phylum Bacillota; class Clostridia; order Lachnospirales; family Lachnospiraceae; genus Anaerocolumna; species Anaerocolumna aminovalerica. The sequence goes on along the minus strand of NZ_FOWD01000019.1, from coordinate 74,895 downwards.
TCCAGTACCATTTCTATCTGATGTAGTTGAATTATTAGTACCTCTACCAGTATTACAAGCAGTAAAAGATAGGAAAGTTAAACAACAAACAGCTAATAATAAATATAGTTTTCTTTTCATGGATACTCCTCCTATAAAATTATTTCATTTTACTCGTTTAGTATCCCACTGATTTTTCTATATTATGCATATTAGAAATGCTTGGATTTAATTTGCTTTAAAAATTCACTATTTATTAAATTCTGTCATATGATTTCGGAATCTTAATGGAAGATTATTCCTTTGAAGTTTATGATTTGTTCTTGCTTCTATTCCTATTGTTTCAAAAAAAGTTTTCCATAAACTTTGAAACTCTTCTTCTGCATTGGAAAAATTCCCGGCTTTATCCAGATTCAGATGTTCTCCTATTGTATAAATCCAAGGAAAGCCAGCCTTATGAACAATGGAAGTTTTTCTTTTTTCATCGTAAATAATAAAGTTTCCATTAGATAGTCTGTCCGAAAAATGAGGTGCTATTAATCTTACTATGTCATTCTTTGGATTTATTTTTGCTAGTAGTATATGATTGTTAATTTCTTTAAAACGTAAAAACCCCAGAAAGTGATGAACCTCATTGGATACATTCCGGTTCATCTCAAATAAACTCATAACAGTATCATTGGCTAAATGATTTACCACCTTGGCCCCCATGGAAAAACCCAGAATTAAGAAACGGTACACAATATCTGCCTTTTCTGCTTTTTCAGACCATATTCCATGGCAGACCATATCATAGGCTTCCATAGATATCTTTTCTTTTATTGCTTTTGCAACCTTAACTGCCTTTTCTTCGTCTGTTTTAACATAAATATACTCTGAAAAAAGTTCCAAATTTATTCCATTCTCATTATTCATGGAAACTTCAATACGATTATACTCATGTCCATATCTACTGCTCCATGCATCATAAATAGCGGTAAAGATTCCTTCTGCACTATCTTCACATATATAGATCCTTTTATTTTTCATAATAACCTCGATTCGGGTGCTTTAGACTTTTCTAACTATAGCAGCTTGGTACACCAGCATAAATTGCGTCTGAAAAAATATTATTTTTCAAGCATACCCTAGCGCCGCTCCATATATTTTGGTATATCAAGATTAAAATTAACATCATCAAATAAAGACAATTGCTGATAGGTTATCTGATCTCCAATTCCTAAAGGAAGTTTTTCTTTTAAACTAATAAGCTGGTTGGTAATATAATTTTCTTCTATTTTTGTGGGATACATCATTTTTCCATTACATGTGATAAAATACAATGCTCTTTTTAATACAACGCCCATTTTTTTTAGATCTTCAAAGGACAATCTGGAAGTTCTTCGCGCTTTTATGATTCTCCCGGCTGATTTTACACCAATTCCGGGAATCCGAAGAAGAGTATAATAGTCTGCTTTATTCACCTCAACAGGGAATACCTCCAAATGCCCCAGCGCCCAATTACACTTAGGATCAAGCAATACATTAAAATTAGGCCTGTCCTCCGTTAAAAGTTCAGAAGCAGAAAAACCATAAAATCTTAATAACCAATCAGCCTGGTATAATCTATGCTCCCGCAATAAAGGCGGTCCTCCCGGCAAAACCGGAAGGGAATTATCTTCATTCACACGTATAAATGCAGAGTAAAACACTCTTTTTAAATCAAAATTCTGATATAAGGCCTCTGCAACGGATATTATTTGATAATCACTTTCGGGAGTTGCTCCTATAATCATCTGTGTACTTTGTCCTGCGGGAACAAATCCCCTATCCACAGCAGGTCTTTTTACCAGCCCTAATGTTGAGGAATCAGGGCTGGCATAACTAAGGTTTTGGGATATATTATTTAATAAAGCCTGTGGTTTCCTACTATTAATATAAATGTCATTCTCGTATGGAATATGTTGGCCGGATAAAGTTCCTGACAATAAATTTCCATTAGAAGAATCTTCTTTTATAAAATTCCCTCTTGAGGAATGAATATTTAAAGAATCCATTGTTGAAGAAGATATAACCGAATCTATATTATTATAAATAGATTTATTATTTTGATTCATAAACGGAAGATGTAAATTTTCATTCCTCCCCAATTGAATCTGCTTCATAGGTCTTAATATATTCTTACGTGTTTTATGAGGTGCTAGAGCCTTTAATCCATCCGCTGTAGGCAATTCAAGATTTATACTCATACGGTCGGCATACCAGCCTGTTATCTCAATCAGGGCCGGATCTGCACCAGGAACAGCTTTACAATGAATATATCCATTAAAATGATGAACTTCACGTAATAATCTTAAAGATTCACACAATAACTCCATGGTATAATTAGGACTTCTCATAACTCCGGAGCTTAAGAATAACCCCTCAATATAATTTCGTCGGTAGAATTCCATTGTTAATGTTGCAATCTCATCCGGTGTAAAGGAAGTTCTTACTACATCATTAGAGGATCTGTTAATACAATATTTGCAATCGAAAATACATTCATTGGTAAATAATATTTTAAGGAGGGAAATGCATCTCCCATCGGCAGAAAAGCTATGACATATTCCTGCAGCTACAGCATTCCCCATTCCCGGTCCTGCGGTACCTTTCCGGTCCACTCCGCTTGAAGTACAGGCTACATCATATTTTGCAGCATCTGTTAATATTTCCAGTTTATTTTGTATGGATAAATTTTCTTGTATTATCATAGTTTAATTCCCCTGCGAACATTTGTTTGTATTTATTATACTACGAATCACAAAATTTATCAATACTTTTTTAGAACGTTTGTTTGTTATTAATTATTTCTCTGACTTTTCTTCTTACTTACTACTAAGGATAATGCAAATAAAGCTGCTGCAAATCCTATCTGTATCACCATATAGAAAAATATTTTATTTATATTTTCATGATTACTGCCATTTAATTTGGCAATGGTATCATTTCCTCTTACAAACCAATACACTGGATTAAAACTTGCTAATTTCAGTACAAAATCCCCCATTAGAAATTGGGGTACAAAAGCTCCGCTTAAGAAGCTTAAACCCAAAGGCAATACGTTGGATAAAGCCTGTGCAGCCTGCCTGCTTTTGATTAGCATGGCTATCAGATAGCTCATGGCCATAGCACTTACGGAAAATACAATTAAATTCATCCAGTATAATAATACATTTTCCGTAATACCTTTTTCATTACTCAAAATCACACTAAGTATGATAAATATCAGATCAAACACCAAAACGAATATAATATTTCCACCTATTAATTGTGCATTTATATTTTTAATCGATATGGGTGCTACAGTATTTCTTCGTAATATATCTATATTATGAAAAGTTACCATTACCATTCCAATACCAAGTAAACAGCAGCTTAAAAGTACATAGGATGCAAAATTAAAATAAGTATTAGCAAATCCATAGTCTTTCCTGTTTTCTGTTGCCTGATCAATGGCTACCTCTGTTTTTACATTTACATCTTCACGAATATAAGAGGCTAATTGTTCTTCTGTGATACCCGGCACAGCTTCTAAATAGCTTCTTCCTGTATTCAAATAGTTGTTAATAGCAGTATCTACCGTCGTGGTGAATAAAGAATCGGGAACAGACTTCTTTTCCACTGTAACCTCTTTGCCACTTAAGTACTCTTCACCAAAATTATATGGTATGGTTAAAACATACTCCACATCACGGAAAAATAAGGCATCGGATATTTTCATATCATCATTGCCTAAATCTTTAAAGTCACAAAAATCCTTTAAATAATCAATAAAATCCTGAACTATAAGACTGTCTTTATCGTGATTAACCAATGCTGTCTTTACTTTTGACTGTTTGAAATCCGTTATTTCATTGCCTTGAAATTTTGAAAGAATTATAATTAATGCAGCAAAAACAAATGCATATATGGCAATGGAGACCCATGAGTTTTTTAATAATTTAAAATAAAGTTTAAATACTTGCATACTCTTTCCTCCTTATCTTAAAATAAGCAATACTTGTAAAAACAATAGTTAAAATAAAGAGTAGAGTTATGTTCCGATAAAATCTGTGGTACTCATCATAATAATACAAACTATATAAGGTATCTGTGATTAAATTAGAAGGATTGATAAGCCCAATAAAAGGTACATTTGTTTGAACAACATACTTAACCTGAGTTGACATCATGCCTGCCAAAAATCCTCCACCCATAATAATAGCAGTTAAAATTGATTCTTTTGCCTTTAAATTAGCTTTTATTGTCACACAGATCATAGCCCCAAGAGATATACCGCATATGGAGCCAATAAAACATGTAATGAGAATATAGTTTAGCTGACCTCCAAATGCAACATTAAGTACTCGAATCAGGAAAGCCAATAAAAACAAAACACTTAGAAAATGCAGTGTAAATGCAGCTAATAGATTGCATAACAGCAATTTCATTTTATGCGTTGGTGCCACATTTATTCTTGCTGCAATGTTTGATTGATCAGCTTGGATATTCACAGCTTCCGCAAATCCCCAATTAGCTCCAAATATACAAGATAATGCTATTAAGGAATAAAAATAGATTAGTATATTATCCGGATTTTTATCTTTAGCTCCTCCATCTACAATAAAATTACGAAATAAATTGGAAATCAGATTAATCTGTCCATTCTTTACTATATCTGGGTTTAGCTGAATAATATGGTTAATTGTTTGGTTTTTTTGTTCATAAGTATCCAAAAATGTCTTAATAATAGACTGAGAGAACCCATTGTTTTTAATATACAATACCGGTTTATCCTTAAAGACAATATATCCTTCTACTTTTTCCCTTACTAATAAATCTTTAACTTCCTCTAAGGTTCCGGTTTTAACTTCAAATAAATTCTTACCTTCTGTAATCTTCACATTCTCCAATATATCCTTAAAAGGTACTATAACATTTTCTTCTACAACCAAACCAATGGGTATGCTTTCAATTCCTTCTGCTTTAGATAAGTTGGAGAATGCCATGTAAAAGAATATGGATAATAAAATAGGAAAACCAAAAGACCAAAATATGTTTTCTTTATTCCTTAATAAACACTTTAATCTGGTTTTATATATTCGAAAAAACATAGTAACCTCGATTCTGGCGCTTTTGCACCTTTTAATAATAACAGCAGCCTTATCTTAATCCTGCCTTTTGTGCCTTTTTTGATAAAAATAATTGGGTACCGGCACAAACCACCTATCTTCTTATTAAAATCAGATGTTTAGTCCCTTAATTCCTTCCCGGTGATTTCAAGAAATACATCATTTAAAGTCGGCATCTCCGTATATATCTTACCAAAATTTATTTCACTTTTTTGTAAGTAGTCAAGAACATGAATTAAATTGTTTTTACCTTTCTTAGACTTTATCTCTAAAGTGTTATTGCTATATAAAACAGAAGAAATATTAGGTATTCTCTTCATTTCTTCTAAGTGTTCTTCATTTAGATCATAAGCTTCTACCGTAATTTTCTCTCCTAATGAAATCATTGCTTTTAGTTCATCTTTGCTGCCGGTTGCAAGAACCTTGCCTTTATCAATAATTGATATTTTACTGCATAACTGTTCTACTTCTTCCATATAGTGAGAAGTATAGATAATAGTAGCACCATTTTCATTTAATTTCTTGATTCCTTCCAGTATTTTATTCCTGCTTTGGGGATCCACTGCAACGGTCGGTTCATCAAGGATAATAAGCTTTGGCTTATGGGCAATTCCACAGGCTATGTTCAGTCTTCTTAGAAGGCCTCCGCTTAGTTTCTTGGGGTGAAACTTAGTAAAGTCTTCTAGTGAAACAAAAGAGATTGCCTCCTGGGTAAGTCTTCTTACTTCACTTTTATCTTTTATATATAAGCTGCAAAAATAAGATATATTTTCATATACGGTAAGTTCATCAAATACTGCCACATTCTGCATAATGATACCAATATCTTTTTTAATATCATAGGCATTGGGACTCATTTTTTTGCCAAATATATCAATAGTGCCTTTGTCATACTTTAACAAAGACAGAATACAATTTATTGCCGTTGTTTTACCGGAACCATTAGGCCCCAGTAAACCAAAGATTTCTCCTTCTTCCACGGATAAGTTCAAATGATCCAGTGCCACCAGTTTATCATATCTTTTTACAAGATTCTTTACATCTACAATTACCATAATTGACCTCCAAACATAGATTTTCAGTACCTATTACCAACTAAGTATACTATAGCTTACCAAAGTCTATTTTCAAAGTGAACAAAGTCATTATTCTTTATGACAAATGTAACTTACATTTCATTGATTTATTTTTATGGATTTGCTATGATTACATTAGATTAAGAATATCATTCTTTTAAGCTGCGAAAGGAGCAAGGTTATAGCTATGTTAGAAATTCAGGATAAAGCACTTTTATTTATATGTTCCTTTGCTTTATATATGTTAGAAATTGAAGGCGATTATGCAATTATCCCCATTATCATTGCAGTATTTTTCACAAGTTTAAATACATACTTTGATAATCGAAAACTAAAACTTGCTTTTTTTCTTATCTACATTGCATGTTGTCAATTAATACCTGACTGTTATATTTTCTTGCCTTTAATTATGTATGATATAGCGCTATATGACTACCAAATACTTGCCTCCTTGACTGTTTTACCTTTGTTCCTCAATTTTCATGAATATAATATGAATATTATCGTATTTAACTTTGTATTTTTCATATTGGCATGGGCTTTAAAGTATAAGACTATTTCTACTATCCGATTGCAACGGGAATATAATGAACTAAGAGATACTACAAAAGAAATGTCAATCTTACAAGAACAAAAAAATCAGAGCATATTAGAAAATCAGGATTATGAAATCAATCTTGCAACTTTAAATGAAAGAAACCGTATATCTAAAGAAATACATGATAATATCGGCCACCTTCTTTCAAGGTCACTTTTACAGATCGGTGCCCTATTAAAGATCTCCAAAGAGGAAACCATCACAGAAGGTCTGACATTATTAAAAGACTCCATATCTGCCGGAATGGACAGCATACGAAATAGTATTCATAATATGCATGATGAATCCATAGATTTATATACCCAAGTAGAAACAATAGTAAAAGGATTTACTTATTGCAAGATTAACTTTGAATATGACTTTAAATCAACCCCTGACATTAAATTAAAATATACCTTCATAGCAATTATAAAGGAAGCCCTTTCAAATATTATGAAATACTCCAACGCAACAAAAGTAATGGTAACTTTAAGAGAACATCCGGCTATGTATCAATTGATTATATCTGACAATGGAACTATGGACATTAACAAAAAAGAAATATTAAAAAAAATAGTTCAGAATCAATTATACCATGAGGGCATGGGACTTCAAAATATAACAGATCGTGTAAAGAGCTACCATGGAAATATAAATATTAATCTGAATAACGGATTTCAAATATTTATAACCATTCCAAAGGAATATAATAAAAGTAATTAATAGGAAGGCTATTGAATAAAAATAAATACTAAATATAAATAAGAATAGAGAGGATACCACAAAGTGATTCTTTCAACTTGATTTTTGTGGTAATATTACATCTACAGCCAGGTGTGATATAGGATGGGTGGATATATGAAAGTGTTAATTATTGACGATGATAAATTAGTATGCTCTTCTCTGAAAATCATATTGGATTCAGATGATGACTTATCCGTTATAGGTACCGGAAATGATGGTAAAGATGCAATTAAACTATACGAAGAGTTAAAACCGGATGTTTTATTAATGGACATACGGATGGAAACTATGACCGGTCTTGAAGCCGGCGAGATAATTTTAAAAGAGGATAAGAATGCAAAAATCCTCTATCTGACTACTTTTCTTGATGATGATTACATCATTAAAGCTTTAAATATCGGCGCAAAAGGATATATGCTAAAACAGGATTTTGATAGTATCGTACCTGCCCTCCATGCCGTACATAAGGGACAGAATGTATACGGTAACGAAATCATCACAAAGCTTCCTAACTTGCTGCATCAGAATAACCCTGTAAAAGCTTATTCTTCCTATGGCATTACTGATAAAGAATACGAAATTATTTGTAAAATTGCTGATGGCCTTTCCAATAAAGAAATCGCCGATATTCTGTTCTTAAGTGAAGGAACTGTAAGAAATTATATTAGTCAGATATTAGAAAAGTTGAATCTTCGGGATCGTACGCAGATTGCTATCTTCTATTATAAAAATAAATAATAGCTATAATTATAAATATAACTTAATGACCCTATTTGTTGTTTCCAAAAATAAAGCGAGAGGAAGGGTATTATCTTTCTACTCGCTTTATTTTAATTCATATAGTAAGAATATAAAATTTCATCTGCTAAAAATTGTTCTGCTGGTATAGAGTTGTTTTTAATATTAATTAATTTGATTGTTATGATATTATCATTTTCGGCTATCTCATAGTTTTTTGAAAACCTTTTATCAGGAGATATGGCATATTGCTTTATTGGAAGATATGTCCATGAACGAACTTCTTTGTAATCAGGGTCATAAAATAGTATTTTAATATATAAATCCTTTTCATACCAATAAAACGATTTTAATATGCTTTTCTTATTTGTCTCAACCTTTGATAAAAATCTTGAGATTACTTTATTTTCTTTAGGTTGTACCCCTGATATATTGATAAAACCATCCCTTTCAAGTTCTTCCTCTGTAATTGATGGGGTGAGAGAATAAAGAAGCTTTTCTATGCTACCTGCAGATATAGAATGTTTTTTTACTATTGCATATGTAATAGCTATACATACTCCTAATAAACCCAGTAGCACAAAAAAGTAATATTTCTTTTTCATCTAAATTCCCCCCTTCTAAAAAATTTAGCTGCCATATTAATCATATGATTTTATTCATAAATATTCAACCTTATTCTTACTCAACTTAACCAAAATGAAATAAGTAAGAACACTCCAAACAATAATAGTATCATTATAATGGCAACGGGCAAAATAGCCTGTAATGCACCAAAAATCATGGCCATTCTTTCTTTTTTGGTTAATTTTAAATCGGATAAATTTTTCCGTTCCGTACTATACTTATTAGGCGTATACCAGGAAAATCCCTCTATGTTCATATCAGCAATTGACCTGCCATCATCAATAAATTCATTTTTTTTATTTGGAGCCTTTTTAGCCTCTGCTTCATCCTCCACTTTATTCCGTTGGACGATTTGATCGGCCTCCTTAAAATTGCTCATAAAGTACCTCCTTTTTTCAGTTTATGCAGATTAGCAACCTAATATCGCTACTTACTCATAACCTTATACACTTCATTACATTTAAGCAGGAGCTTAAACTCCTGTTTAAACAGGAAATTCCTTCCTGATAGGGTTAACCTTTAGTTCTATCTTACTTTATTTTTCCCACTTTGTCTATTAATAAGTATTCCTGAAATCAGCTGAATACAAACAGGATGATGTAATATCAATAAAAATAAGTACTGTTAAGCGATTGCTTGCAGTACTTATTTTCAATATAGAATATAAATATTAGATTATAATTCTTCATTATTTATATAAATGACAGGCCACTTTATGTCCTGGTGTCATTTCTTTAAATTCCGGAGCGTCTGTCTTACAAATCTCCATACACTCCGGACAACGGGTACAGAATTTACATCCCTTAGGTGGATTAGCCGGAGATGGTAAATCTCCCTGAAGGATGATTCGCTGCATCTTAACCGTTGGATCCGGCATAGGTACGGCACTGAATAATGCCTTAGTATACGGGTGAAGGGGATTACTAAAGATATCCTCCTTTGAACCGTACTCTACCATATTACCAAGATACATTACACCAACCGTATCTGAAATATGTTCAACAACAGATAAGTCATGTGAAATAAATAAATAAGTATAACCGTATTTATCCTGAAGGTCTTTTAACAGGTTAATAATCTGTGCCTGAATGGAAACATCAAGTGCAGAAACCGGTTCATCACATACAATAAATCTGGGACGAAGTGCAATTGCCCTTGCAATACAAATTCTTTGTCTTTGACCACCGGAGAACTCATGAGGATAACGCTCGTAATAATGTGTTTGCAATCCACAATCCTTCATGACCTGTAAAACATACTCTTTTAATTCACTCTTTGGAACTATTTTATGTGCACTTACTGCTTCTCCTATAATTGCCCCTACTGTAAGTCTTGGGCTTAAGGAGGAATAAGGATCCTGGAATATGATTTGAATCTGTGGTCTTAGATTTCTTAACTTTCTTCTTGACAATTTAGATAAATCCTGTCCATTAAAAATTACTTTTCCATCTGTCAGATCATGTAAACGTAGAATAGTTCTACCGATGGTTGTTTTACCACAACCGGATTCTCCAACCAATCCCATGGTAGTTCCCTGCGGAATATCAAAGGATACATCATCAACTGCTTTTAAATATTGAGTTGGACGACCTAAGAAATCTGTTCCGATGGTAAAATATTTCTTAAGGTTTTGAACTGATAAACATGTCTCACTCACTTTGCCACCTCCATACTGTCATTATCCTTTGTATTAGTGTCATCATACAAATAGCAGGACACCTGATGTGTATCACTAAACTTTCTTACACTTGGATATGGTCCTTCACATGCAGTGTGACAACGGTCGCAGCGATCTTTAAAATAACAGGTCTGGGGCATATTGATAGGATTTGGCACCTGCCCGGGAATACTGTACAAGCGGTCCACCTTTTTACTTACTACCGGTTTACTCTTCATAAGACCAACAGTATATGGATGCTTAGGTGTTAGAAAAATTTCCTTTGCAGTACCCATCTCAATAATTCTTCCGGCATACATTACAACAACAAAATCAGCCATCTCCGCTACTACACCAAGATCATGGGTAATTAACATAATGCTGCCCTTTATTTTTTCCCGCACTGAACGGAGCAAGTCTAGTATCTGCGCTTGAATGGTAACATCAAGTGCTGTTGTTGGTTCATCTGCAATAATTAGCTTCGGATTACAAACAAGAGCCATAGCAATCATGACACGCTGTCTCATACCACCGGATAATTCATGGGGATAATTATCATAAACTCCTTCAGGCCGGGCAATTCCTACCTGAGTCAGCATTTCTATTGATTTCTTTTTTGCTTCTTCTTTTGTAGCACCCGGATTGTGAAGTAAAGTAACCTCATCTAATTGGTAACCAATTGTAAACACCGGGTTTAAACTTGTCATAGGTTCCTGGAATATCATTGCAATATCCTTGCCACGTATTTGTCTCATGGCCTCACTTGGCATCTTTGCTATATCATAGCATTTTTCTCCGTCATTATAACGAATAGAACCTTTTACAATTTGTCCTTGAGGTGCTTGTACCAGCTGCATTAAAGATAGACTTGTTACACTTTTTCCACACCCGGACTCACCAACAACACCTACCGTACTGTTGGCAGGAACACTGAAGGTTACGCCATCCACTGATTTTACAGTTCCGGCATCTGTAAAGAAATATGTATGTAAATCATCAAACTCAACTATGTTCTTAGGATCTTTCATTGTAGTTAAGTAAGTATCTTCACTTACATTCTTTCTGTGTTTCTTTGCTTCTAATTCCTTTGTCATTTTACGATTATATTTTGCAATTGCTTTTTCTTCTTGACGGGATATATAATGCCCGTTATCTTTTTTTGCTTTCGCCATAGCATTATCCTCCCTATCTCTTCATTTTTGGATCGATTGCATCACGCAAACCATCGCCTACAAAGTTAAATGCCAATACCGCAAGTACAATCAAGATACCCGGTGGAATCCACAGGTTTGGATAGTACTGTAAGATACTTTGTCCTTTGGAAGGATCCGCAAGGGAAATCATAGTACCCCAGGCTGCCCTTGGTATCTGTACACCAAGACCCAGATAGGATAAAGTTGCTTCATATAAGATAATGTTACCAAGACTTAATGTCATTTGTACTATTAGCTGAGGCATAACATTGGGAATTAAGTGTCTGAATATCTTTGCTTTTGCAGAAATACCAGTTGCTTCTGCTGCAACCATATACTCTTGCTCACGTAAAGATAAAATCTGCCCTCTAACCATACGAGCGGTTCCAGCCCAACCAATCAAAGTTAAAAATCCCATAAGGAAGTAAATACGATTGTTTACCGGCATGATACTCACAGGCAAAGCCGCTAACACAGAGGACAATACAATTAAAACCGGCAAGGTGGGAATACAATTTAAGATATCTACTATTCGCATGATCAGCATATCTATTTTTCCGCCAAAGTAACCGGACATTCCACCAAATATAACACCTAGTATAGATTCTAGAAATACAACCAAAAAACTAATGGTTAAGGAAATTCTTCCGCCATACATCAGACGAACAAATACGTCCATTCCATTGGTATCTGTTCCAAGCCAATGCTCCTTAGATGGCGCCGCCTTATAATTATCAACACCTGTAGATACATCATAATATTGATATTTTTCACCATCTGCTCCTACAAATACTTCTGAAGTAGATACATTTACTTCTGTAGGAATGGTAAAAACCTGTGTTTCCCTATATGGAATAAGCAACGGACCAACATAACTAAATAAAAATAAAAATATAATAATAATTAAGCCAACCATAGACAAACGGCTTCTAAAAAAACGCTTCACCACCAAACGCGTCGGCGACAATGCACGAACACTATCGCTCAGGCTCTCATGTTCTAACTCCGCAGCCTGAACATTGGTATTATTCTCTTTACTCATCTTCAGACCTCCCTATTGCAGTTTTACACGAGGATCCACAATCGCGTATGATACATCCGCAAGAATGGTACCTAATACTGTCAGCACAGCTAGAAACATCATATATCCCATAACAAATGGGATATCCCCCTGTAGTATGGCCTTATAAGATGTGGAACCAATACCGGGAATTGCAAACACAGTCTCCGTAATCATAGCTCCACCAAATAAGCCCGGTATACTTCCACCAAGCATAGTTACTATAGGAATTAAAGTATTACGAAATGCATGTTTATAAATAACTACCTTCTCGGACAACCCTTTTGCCCTTGCGGTACGGATGTAATCAGAATTTAATACTTCTAACATATTAGTTCTTGTGTATCTCATCAAACTACCAATGGATAAAACTACAAGGGTTACCATAGGTAGTACCATATGATGAATGATATCAAGAACTTGTTCAGGACCTGTTAAGATCTTTGTTGCATCAGAAAGTCCCTGTAATGGGAACCACCCAAGCTGAATTGAAAATAACCGCAACAGTAAGGCTCCGAAGAAAAACGAAGGCAACGAGATACCAGTCATAGCTAATACTGTAACGGTATAGTCAACCGCTCCGTACTGTTTCGTCGCTGCGACGATACCAAGCGGTATAGATATCAGTATGTTTAAAATCAAAGCTACTAAGGAAATCGCAAATGAAATCCACATATACTTTTGAATTACTTCTTGAACCGGGCGTCCGTATACAAAGGACACGCCAAAATCACCACGAACTGCTTTTGAAAGCCATTGTCCGTAGCTTTTCATAATTCCGCCAAAGGAACTGTCTCCAATTCCATACAATTCTTTCATTCTTTTAACGTCTTCTTTTGTCAACTGACCTTGAGCAACTTGCGCAGACGTATGCTGATCAATATAGTCAGCAGGCATCATTCGGATAATAAAGTAAATAATAATCGATACTCCTAACAGAATGACTATTGATATTGCAAGTCTTTTACATATATATTTGAACATGTCTTTACCCCACGATATATGAAGGGGGGCGAAAGCCTAAGCCCCCCTTTCATCATTTTTTAAATTATACTTTTGTAAAAATCTTATAAATTATTTATCAAGTAAGCTAACATCCCAGATAAAATCGATTGGTCCCATATAAGGTGTAGTTTTTTCTGCTGGAGTTATGCTGCCTGGATCAACAACACTCTTGTTGTAAACATACATGTTCTTTCTTTGATAGGTTGGTAATTCTACTGCCATTTCCATAGCCTTATCAAGCGCTTCTGAATAAATTGGTTTTCTCTCATCTACGTTAAGGGTAGTACGGCCCTGTTCGATTAATTCATTTAAGCGAACTAGAATTGCTTTTTCTTCTTCAGTTCCATTTTCAAACTTATAATAAAGTCCTGTAGCCTTTGGAGAACCGGCTTGGTTTTTGGCAGGATCAGAATGCCATGTCTGGAACATATCAGGATCTATGGTAGCTATCCAAGCTGCTGCCCAAACAGATATTACACTTTGTTCTAATTTACTTAAAACATTTTGATCAATATCAATAATAACTTCCACTCCAATTTTTTCCAATACTTCCTGTGCTTTTAAGAATACCTGACCAGCAGGGTGTTTATCAGCATCAGATGGAAGTGTAAACTTAAAGGATGGCTTACTGCCCTCAGGTGTTAATAATTTACCATCTGCTGTTTCTGTATAACCAGCCTTTAAGAAGAAATCTTTAGAAGCTGCACCAGTTTCATCAAATGGATACATTGCTGTACTGCCTTCCGGATAAGCCCATGATACCTGACTCAACGGTCTATGAATAACCGTAGCTAAACCACCTGGATAAGAGCCTAATGTAAGTCCTGTATCCATAGCAGACATAAGAGCGCGTCTTACATTAATGTCCGGAATAAGCTCAGCACTAAGGCCAATGTAACCATAGCCTAAATTATCTACTAATACATAATTTAAGTGAGAATAAGAAGAATCTGATGTAATCTGATTAATTACGGTTGAACTAGCTTGAGGCTGTGAAATATGAACTTCACCTGTTAACACAGAGTCCAGTTCAGATCCGCTATTAATTGTCTTTATTCTTACATATTTAATCATCGGAGCACCTAGCATAAAGTTATCATTTGCTGTAAGATAACAGATACCATTTTCATAAAATTTATCTGAAGTCGGATTCTCAGAGTTATTCACATCTGTAATCTTATAAGGTCCTGCTCCCATTGGTAGACCGTTGAATTCCTTTATCTCCATCATAAACTCTCTGCTGGAGAAATCAACACCAAAATTATCAACGCCATTGGCTTTGTCATGTCTTTCCTGTCCTGCATAGTAATGCATTGGAGCAACATTGAAAGTAAAGTTCCAAATTGCCTTAGGGTCAACACCATTTAATACTACAGTAACAGTCTCACGTTCAACACCATCAGAGCAAACTTCCTTCCCCTTAGTGATACCGCTGATGCTCTTAACAGTACCTTTGTTTGCCTCAAGATATGCTGCCTTTTCTTCTTCTGCATAGAACTTCTTTGCATCATCTACAGTTGTAAAACCAAACGCTTCATCATATTCTGGAACAGTCATTGCTTCTTTAATGCACTTCATTGAAGCATTAATGTAATCTTCTTCGGTGTAAGTACTCATTTTATCCACTGTCAAACCTGTGGATTCATCAATAACATAGGCACCATTTTTATAAGCAATTAGCTCTTTACCAAGAGTACTAGCAGTATAGAAAAGAATAATAGATGACTGTGCAGTATCTAAGAAATCTTCCGGTCCATCTAAACCAAAATCACCAGGTTCATATTTATTTGCTATTAATGTACCGCTATCAGCTGCCACACTTTCTTTAACAAGTTCCCATAGCTTATCAACAACAGCTGCTTCACCACTACCAGCAATTGCCGCTTCAACCTTCTTATCAGCTGCTTCTGCAAACTCAGCAAGCTTAGCATCTGCTGAACTTTCGTCTGCAATCTGAGTCTGGTAAGCTTTTAAGCCTTCAATATTCATAGAATATAAGGTAGTGGAGCCATCATACTTTGGATCTAAAAACACATATAAATTAAATAGTACGTCATCTGCCGTTACCACATGACCGTCACTAAAAGTAATTCCGTTCTTAAGCCAGAATTTATATGTAGACTTTGACTGGTCATCACTTGTAGTCATCTCGAAATCCCATGCAATTGTAGGTTGGTCTATACCTGCCACCGGTTCAGCTAACTCATTATTTGTGATTAATTTAGCTTGCGTTTTCTCGTAAACAATACGATCTGGTTCACTTGTACCGAAGAATGGTGAGAATTTTCCGTCAAGTGTTAATTCGCCAATAACGAATGGATTATTCTCATTGGCAGCAGAACGAGGTGTAGATGCATCTCTTCTGCCTTCCGGAACATCCGGTTTTACTTCACTTTTTTCCCCGCCAGCTGTATCTGTTGGTGCTACAGTGGACTTAGTGTCTTCAGGATCTTTTTTCTTCCCACATGCCGCTAAAGAAAGAATCATCGTCATGCAAAGAAGTAACGCTAATAATTTCTTTGATTTTTTCATAAATTACCTCCATTTTTAATTATTATAATCATAGCCTTTCGACTTAATTATCTAATGCTCTTACCGATTATCGGTTCTTATGTTTGTTATGAAGCACTTCGGCTTCCATTACTAACCTACTCCAGTTATGTATTACTTTCCTTCTATAGTCTCTAAGTTTCCTGTAGTGGTTACATTAACATTAATATTATTAAATACAGAATTTATGGTGGTTGTTGAATTATCACCAGCTACAAAACCGGATGCAACAATATCAACATTTAATCCTCCATCTGAAGAGATTGCAATTCCGTCAAAAGTACAATTCTCAATTGTTGTTCTCTTGGTACGTCCTGCTAATGCTCCAACACAAAGCTTAACATTGGTGGATTTGTCAATTACAATATTAACATCCTTCATTGTTAAGTTTATTATCTTAGCACCTTCTAATTTAGAGAATAATCCGTAAGATACCTCTTCTGCCTTTTTAGCAGCAATTCCGGAAACACGATTCTTCACATTAATATTAAGATTTTCAATGGCATATCCGTTACCGTCAAATACTCCGCTAAAACCTTCAATTGGCACCCAAACTTCCTTGGATAAATCCATATCATTTGCTAATATGTAATGTCCTTCCTTATTATCTGCCATTGCCTTTAAATCACTTACAGTTTTAACTCGGATTAGATCACCTTCTACAAACTTACAGTAGATATTTATCTGAGCTTTTCCGCCATTTGAATAATCAATGTCCTCTTCTTCAATTATTTGATTAAATTCATATTTTTCAGTGCATTCCGGATCTTTATAATAATCAATTAGAGTAAATCCATTTTTCTTAGGTTCTGTAGATGTAGGACGCTTTAACTCACTTCCAACATTGATTGACCATTTTAACAAAGGACTTTCATCAGGATTTGCTGCATCTAAGAAATTAATTGACGGATTATCCGCCCATCTTGCATATAAAGTTAAATTCTTATCAACGGCACTTTCATCAGAAATCCGGTCAGTAGAAAAATCCCATAAATCTTCTTCATTAAAATTATAAACCGTTCCATTCTGTGTTTCTTCTGTTGTATACTTGGTATACCATCCAACTAATGACTTATCACCATTCTTGGGCTGTACCAGCATACCAGAAGTTCCGCTTGGCTCAAATAATAAAGAATTGTCTGCATAATAAACGACTCGCTTCTTTTCTTGATTGATGTGACCACCTAAAGTATCGTATGTAACTACATATTCATAACCCTGTTCTTCCGGATGTACGAACAGAGAACTGGTCCCCACACTACAACCGCCAAGCAGTAATGTTGAAGCGGCCAACGCCAATACCATAATTCCTTTTTTCACCTTGTACATATGTCCTCCCAAAATTATCCAAAATCTCCGAATGTAAAAAAAGAGAAACCACCCCCATACCCAAATATAAGAATGCTTCTTCGCAGATTTATTTATGTAAATTTTACTAATTCAACTGATTATAGCAACTTTAGATGGAAAAGTCAATATTATATACCAAGAAGAATAATATTTTCCAATAAGAATTTTTGACTTATAAAGCAAATAATTTTTGCTTGACTTTTTTTCTAAAAAGTATCATAATGTCTTTGGCAAGGTTGATAGTTATTAGTTCTTTGTCATTAAATTCGAGGTGTGGCTCAGATGGTAGAGCGCTGCGTTCGGGACGCAGAGGCCGTGGGTTCGAATCCCGTCACCTCGATCTTTATTTTATTATATCATGAACGAAAAAACCGTTCATGATCTTGGCACTCCACTCAGAAAATACAAGCAAGCTTGCATTTTCTTCATTACGTTTTTATTATATCATATTAGTAAGAATCTACTTCTTAAATCTTTAAGAAGCAAATTTGTACCAGATATATTCTGCTGGAATAGCTCAGTTGGTAGAGCAACTGATTCGTAATCAGTAGGTCGTCGGTTCAAGTCCGATTTTCAGCTTACAGAAGGCTCTTAGGCCTTTTTTTATTGCAAAAATATAAGTCATTAAAATAAATATCATTCTAAATCTTTATATTAAACTAAATTTGATAAAAGTTCAATGTAATTATATCCAAAAAACGTCATTCAGAGCCATACATCCCTATTCCCACATTCAAAAGATTCTTTTAAATTCAACTTGGTTGAACTTATGCTCAGAATGACAATTTTTTGTTTTATAAAAGCATCTTTATTTATAAATACTATTTTAATATATTTTAGTTTATACAATTTTTTCTTAGTGGACTATTCTCTGGTTTCTCCCATAAAACATATTCCTACTGCACCTGGACCGGAGTGCGCTCCTATACTTGGACTTACGGTATTCACTATCACATTGTCAGTGTGTAGTCTTTCTTTTATTAATTTTACTATGTACTGAGCATCCTCCAGAGCATCTCCATGAACAACACAGATTACATTGTCTTCTTCTTTATATTTACCCATTTGTTTTTCCATATTGTCTACAATCGTAGTTAAGGATTTTTTACGCCCTCTGGCAGTACCGGAAGAGACTAAGGCTCCTTCTTTATTTACAATTAACATTGGTTTTATATTAATAATACTTCCCACGATGGCAGTCATCTTAGATACTCTTCCTCCTCTTTGAAGATGGAATAAATCATTTACAGTAAACTGGACGCAAAAGTTTAATTTGTTAGCTTCAATCCACTCTGCTATCTCTTCCAAGGTCTTGCCCTGTTCTTTTAACTGAACAGCCTTCATAACCACCATGCCCTCACCCATGGATACATTTAGAGAATCTAATACTACAATTTTTACACCGGGATTTTCTTCGGATATTTCTCTCGCACCGGTTACAACGTTACTGTGGCCTCCGCTAAGAGCAGAAGAAAAGCTAATATGTAATACATCCAAACCCTGATCCGCATATTTTTGAAATGTTTCCCTTATTACAGCCGGATTACTTGCCATAGTGGTAGGCATTAGACCTCCACGCATCTTATCATAGAATTCTTTTGGGGTCAGGTTGATTTCATCACCATAAGTAATACCTTCCAAATCATAATAATGAGGTATGATACCAATCTTTTTTTCTTTTATGTAATCAGGTAATAAATCGCAATTAGAATCTGCAGTAATAACAAAATCTCTCATTTACAACTTCTCCTTCTATATGTTTTTTTCAGCCTTCCACAAGCAAAATGTTACTTCGTCCCATCTTAAATAATGGATGCTTTGCTTCACACTTCTGGTATATTGCATTATAAAAATTCTATCCCATAATATTAGACCTTCTTTATGACAAAATATAAGAAATCAGGCCTTATAGTTATATTTTAACCGATTTAACACTATTAAGCTACTATTATCTTATATTTTTTTTATTTAAATTTTATTTATTTTTAAGTATTTTAATAATCATAACGAATATGTTTATATTTTCAGGAAAGTAACCTAACAATTTTGCCTTCATATAATACTATATAACTAAATATGGAGGAATATATGGGCGAATTTTTAAGAATTGACCACGTCAGTTATAACTACCATAATCTTGAGAGTGAAACTCCTGCATTAGATGATATTTCCCTTTATGTAAATGAAGGTGAATTTCTTGCAATTGTGGGACCTAGCGGATGTGGAAAATCGACTCTTCTATCGCTGATTGCCGGACTTATTACTCCTGACAGCGGGGATATCTATATAAATGGTAAAGATATTAAATCATCTGGGAAAAATATTGGTTACATGCTGCAAAAGGATCATTTGTTAGAATGGCGTTCTACTCTTAGAAACCTTACTTTAGGCCTGGAGATTCAACATAAACTGACAGATCAGAGTTATTTGTTGATTAATGACATGTTAACAACTTATGGGCTAATTACATTTAAAAATGCAAAACCATCAGAACTTTCCGGAGGTATGAGACAAAGAGCAGCTTTAATTCGAACTTTATTATTAGAGCCTGATATTCTGCTCTTGGATGAACCATTTTCTGCTTTGGATTATCAAACCAGAATTGAAGTATCTGACGATATCTGGAGTATTATACGCAAAGAAAAGAAAACTGCCATATTGATTACACACGATATATCTGAGGCAGTCTCCATGGCCGACCGGATTATAGTGCTAAGCCACCGCCCGGGAACCGTAAAACGTGTTATCCCTATAAATTTAACCGTGGAAGACAAAACTCCTTTTCGTTCAAGAAGTGCTCCTGAATTCAGGGATTACTTTAATTTAATATGGAAGGAGCTAAATAAAAATGAGGAAGAATAAAAGCAAATTAAATGCTACTGAACTGGCTATTTCCGCTTCCCATCAGGCCTTTGTAAAACGACATATGAAGAAAATGCGCATTATACGAATCTATCAGATTCTCATTATCACTTGTTTCATTGCATTATGGGAATTAGCGACTCGGGCAAAAATACTTAACTCTTTTATTTTCAGTAGTCCCTCAAGGGTTGTAAAAACATTTCTGGATATGGCTTCTGACGGAAGTGTATTTTATCATATGGGTATTACTTTAATGGAAACCTTCATCAGCTTTGCTTTGGTGATTATCATCGGCTTTCTGGCTGCAACTTTATTATGGTGGAATGACAGTGTGGCAAAGGTATTAGAGCCCTATCTCGTAGTGCTTAACAGTCTTCCTAAGTCAGCATTAGCACCGGTTTTTATCGTATGGCTTGGAAATAACGTCAAAACTATTATTATAGCAGCAATTTCTGTAGCAGTATTTGGTACCATTATTACTTTATATACCAGCTTTACTACTGTAGAAGAAGATAAAATTAAGCTAATCCGAACATTAGGAGGCAGTAAGAAAGATATACTGCTGAAGGTTATTATACCAAGTAACATTCCCGCCTTGATAAGCATCATGAAGGTTAATATCGGATTGTCTTTGGTTGGTGTCATTATTGGAGAATTTCTGGCAGCAAAAGCCGGACTGGGATACCTGATTATTTATGGAAGTCAAGTATTTAAGCTGGATTGGGTTATAATGTCCATTGTTATACTTTGTATTATGGCAACATCTCTTTATCAGTTATTAGCTTTCGTGGAAAAAAAATACAAATAGAATATAAGCCTTAGTCCACCATAAGCCTATTTATTAAAGCTATTCTTATAGCAATTTGATAAATAGGCTTTTTTATTACATCAATAACGTTCTACAGGTGCAGCCAGAACTGCTGTTTCTAAAGCACCTTCTAAATTCAAAATACCATATCCCCATTCCTGATTTGGATATGTCACATTAGGATCCCTATATGCCCCCCTGATTAACAATCTGTTTACATCAATACCATTCATAGTAAGATGATTTCCTCTTATAATTCCCCATTCAAGAAGCTGTGCAACTGTTCCCGCTGCATATGCGGCAGCTATTCCCGTGCCGGATGCATTAATGAAAGTCCCTGCTACACTGGGTGCATAAATATTTTGACCGGGTGCTGATACATTAGGTTTAATAAGATCGACCTTGGTAAATCCTCTGCTTGAAACCGGATATATATTTAAATCTACGGGGTTATAAGCAGTTACTGCAAATAACCATTCTGCATTAGCAGGAGCTGATAAAGTTGTGAAAGGGTTTGGAAGTATAAAGCGGGTTTCTCTTGATATAAACTTTTCCATTGGAAGCCAAATGTGATAGTGCATGTTTAAAAAACCTTCCTCAAATACATGCAGCTGCCATACTCCTTGCTGTGGACTTCGAAAACGGAATAATAAGAAACTATCTCCTATTCTGGGAACCCTCACTTCATTATCTACAAATATGACTGTTTCACCATACTCCAGCCGAATAGTTTCCTGTTTTAATATTGTGGCAGGTATTCGGGCTATAAACGTACCGTCCGGTGCAATAATTTCGGCTCCAAATATACTTGGAGAATCTCCCCAAAGTTCCATGGAAAATCCATATTCGTTTGGAGCAACATTAAGCTCTACTATTTGGTAACCAACTTCCGGATCAACTACACCAAAGAAATGATGCTCTGAAATCCCTTCGTTTCCTGCTCCTACTACTACAGAAAAACCAATCGCTTCATTTACCTGCATTAAATAACTACTTAAAATATCTAATCCCATATGTGGTCCCTGGGATGTCCCAATTCCCAGACATATTACCATCGGTTTTCTTAGATTAATTGCAACCTGCTGCAGAAATGCAATAGCCATCATAATATCATTTTCCTGATAACATATAGCTGATTCAGGTATGCAAAAGAATTCTTTTAGATAGGGTTTAGCAGGTTTTAATTTCACAACAGCAAATTCAGCCAAAGTTGCTACACCGGTAAAATCCGGATTGTTAGGATCATATCCCCCTGCAATTCCTGCTAACATAGTTCCATGTCCAATTTCATCTACACTAGGTACAACAGAAAATGGGTCTTCACTTAATAGAGCATCATTAATCTCTTCTCTTCTGTACTCAGTGCCATAAAATAATTCTGCAGGATATCTGCCTGTTTCTATAGTTTGATCCCATATGGTGACAATCCTGCTTGTATTGTTCTCATTTTTAAATAATGGATTCGTATAATCAATTCCTGTATCTATCATTCCAATTAATACCCCTTCACCATGAAGAGTGTTGGCTTGTAAAGCATTAAGAGTAGTATTATTTTCCATTTCCATCTTGCCTGATGAAAGCAGACCATAACATTTTGGAATTGCTTCATAAGAAAATTTATATACACTATTATAAGTCATATAGGAAACCGGTATAAAGATTGTTGAATATTGATTATTTATCCTGTTAATAGAATAGGGAATATCTATTACAATAGGCTGATCATTATCTATTATTAGGTCTGCATAATCGTTACTGGTTATTTTAAATCTTTCATTGTCAGTCATCTTAAAACCTTTATTTTCTTTTTACTAATATATATGTATTATAATGAAAAAAATTAACATTAATAAGAACTATTCCTAAAACTTTTACCCTCCTATTCCTTTACTGAAACTGTGCAAGTATCTTACCGTCTAAATCAGCCACATACCAGGTGACACTACATCTGCCTCTCCATCCATAGCTGGTATCATTATAATCCATACAGGTCACAGGAATTAACAGATAATTACCATATTTTTTTACACTTGCACTATAGTCAAATTCCTTTTTTTGTTTATAAGAAAGATTAATAAAGGATTTGATCAAATTCTTCTTATTAGTTCCAGAGGTAAAGCGGGATACTGTAATTAAATCAGACACCGCCGGAGAGGTTCCCTCCGTTTCACTCAACTTAGTCTTATCTGTGGTCAGAACAGTTAACTTTTTCTGCCCCGGCAGCAGTAACGAATAATACTACTTTCGAAGAGGCTTCATTAAATTGACTAAAATACAAGGTGTTATCCAAGTTTTTCACAAAACTTTAGGTCATGTAACAAAAAACAGATCTGAGACAGAGCATTAAAACGCCCTATCCAGATCTGTTTTTGACGATACTTTCCCATTATTCTATTATGGCAATGAGGATAAATGATGTTACCTCAACGTTAATACAGTGTACATGCACATATTTTGAACTAATAACTAACAATTACTCCTCCGCGATTGGCATACATGGTACTGATACCTGCTGTATTGACTATAAACCAGTCTTTAAAGGGTAATCTTTTTAATATCTCATCTTTAACAAATATTGCTCTTTCTAAATTATTACAATGAGCAATACCCAATGTTTTATTAATGACACTTCCTGCATCTTCTTCTATAAGTTTTGCCATTAAACTCAACGCCTTTAGAATACCTCTTGCCTGACCCAATTTGTTGATAGTTCCTTCCGGTGTTGATCCCATAACAGGTTTTATATTCAAAGCACTTACCAGTATGGCTTGCAAACTGGTTAATCTTCCATTCTTACGTAAGGTATCCAAATTCTCAAGTACAAATTTAGTATTCTGTTCATCCCGGTATTGTTCTACTAATTTAACAATCTCCTCAAAACTTTTTCCTTCTTCAGCATATTCATAAATCTTCTTAACAATTAGTGTCTGCCCAACAGAGGCACTTCGGGAATCAAATACTGCGATATTCTTATTAGGATGTTCTTCCAAATATAATCTTTTTGCAAGTAAAGCGCTATTGTAAGAACCGCTTAAACTTGAAGAAAGAGTAACCACATATATATCTTCTTCCCCTTCATATAATTTCATATAAGTATCAGGTGATGGGCAGGATGATTTAGGACAGTTAGGGCTCTTTTCTAACTTGTTCAAAAAATCCTCTTGGTTAAAATTAATATCGTCATAAATGGTCTCTCCATCTATTTCTATGGATAAAGGCACTAATTGAACCTTCATTTGATTTTTCATTTCCTCTGTTAGATCAGTGCAGCTGTCTCCTATAATTCTATATGCCATATCCTATTCCTCCTAAAGTCTATATCATAATTATTCCACTAAATTTTAAGTATAGTATTCCATATTATAGTTTTTATCTCCAAAAAGTTTACAAAATCCCATATATTAGAAACATTAACCATATAGCATTTGCTTCCTCACTATATCATATGGTTTTTATTACTACTAATCATAGCACAAAATATTACATTTGAAAAGACTTTTTTTATAATTATAGGATGTCTTTGCTTGAACAAATAAAAGAGATGCTGCATATTTAAATTGCTAAAAACCAGTCCGTATTTTACTGATTTATAAATTTAAATATACAGCATCCCTTAAAATCTGCCTTAGGCAGTTATTTCTATTTTGCTAAAAGCATCATGATTTCATTGCTTCTTGCTATAAATTTAGTCATAGACTCACCATCCAACGGTTTGTGACTTAGCATAGCCAAATCATATAGTTGTTGGCAAATCATTGGTACATTTTTACTGTCTGTATTTTCAAAAATATATTGTACTAATTTGTTGTTTGCATTTAGAACCAGAGTTTGCTCATTACCAAACATGTCGGGATTCATTCCATACATGTTATACATTTTCATCATTTCCTGCATTCTTCTTCCTTCCTCTGAAAGAGTGATCATTGAGGAAACTTTATCATTCTTTAATTTCATGACTTTCACTTCTAGTTTGTCATTGTTTAAAACTTTTCGGAATAGTTCAGACAATTTGTCATGTTGTGCTTTTAATCCTTCTTCATCATTGTCCTCTTTAAAACTGTCTGTAATATCCGCATCAATTCTTTGGAAACGATATGACCTTTCATGTTGTTCCAATTGTGTGATGAATGGCTGGTCAATATTATGTGTTAAAATAAGTGCATCAATGCCTTCTTCTTTAAACATGTTAATGTACTGGCTCTGTTGCTGTTCGTTGGTAACATAATAAATAACATGCTTTTCTTCATCCTCTTTTTTATCTGAAGCCTCTTCTGACTTCTCTTTAGAGGAAGTATCTTCTGCTTTATCCTGTGCTGCATTCTCTTCAGCTGTTTCGTCTGTATCTGCTTTCTCACTTGCTTTAACATACTCAGGCAATGTTATATATTTGCCTTCTAAGTTCTTAAAGATTATAAAATCTTTCATTTTTTCTCTGAATTTATCATCTTTTAAGCAGCCAAATTTAATAAATGGACTGATATCATCCCAGAAATTTTCATAGCTTTCCTTTTCAAGTTTATACATCCCAGAAAGCTTGTCTGCAACTTTCTTGGTAATATAGTCAGAGATTTTTTTAACAAATCCATCATTTTGCAAAGCACTTCTGGATACATTCAATGGCAGATCCGGACAATCGATGGTACCTTTCAAAAGCATTAAAAATTCCGGAATTACTTCTTTAATATTATCTGCTATAAACACCTGATTGCAATATAGCTTAATGGTTCCTTCCAAAGAATCATATTCTGTATTGATTTTAGGAAAATATAGAATACCTTTTAAGTTAAATGGGTAATCCATATTTAAGTGAATCCAGAACAACGGTTCTTTATAGTCATGGAATACATTCCGGTAAAACTCTTTATATTCCTCTTCGGTACAATCATTTGGATGTTTCATCCATAAAGGAGTAGTATTATTAATAGGCTCCGGCTGCTTTGGAACTTTCTTATCAACCGCCGTACCATCTTCTTTTACTTCTGCGTCAATGATATTATCATCTGCTGCATTTTCTTCTGGGTCTGTAGTTTCTACACTTTCTTCAAACTCTTCCGGGGCATTGGCATTTTTAAAATATATTTCTACCGGCATAAAGGAACAATATTTATTTATTACTTCTTTTGCTCTGTATTCGTTAGAGAATTCATAGCTTTCTTCATTCAGATACAGAGTAATCTCTGTTCCTCTTGTATCTCTGGTTCCCTGGGTCATTGTAAATTCCGTACCGCCTTCTGACTCCCAATGAACACTTTCCGCTCCTTCCTGCCAGGATAAGGTGTCAATGGTAACTTTGTCAGCAACCATAAAAGCAGAATAGAAGCCTAAACCAAAATGTCCGATAATTTGATCTTCGTTGGCTTTGTCTTTGTACTTATTTAAGAAATCTGTTGCACCGGAGAATGCAATCTGGTTAATGTATTCTTTTACTTCATCAGCAGTCATACCAACACCGTTATCAATGAATTTCAGTGTCTTTTCTTCCGGATTAACGATTACATCAATTCTGAATTTATTATCATCCGGAAGTGTTGCCTCTCCCATTAATTCTAGTTTTTTTAATTTAGTAATTGCATCACTGCCATTTGAAATTAACTCTCTTATAAAAATGTCATGATCAGAATATAACCATTTTTTAATAATAGGAAATATATTCTCTGAATTAATAGACAAACTACCATGTTCTTTATTCATTTAAATCGCTCCTTTTATGTTAATGTTTTTTATTTATATAACCATGCTCTCTTCAAAGTCTGAAGACTT
This sequence comes from Anaerocolumna aminovalerica, assembly GCF_900115365.1. GTDB lineage: Bacteria > Bacillota > Clostridia > Lachnospirales > Lachnospiraceae > Anaerocolumna > Anaerocolumna aminovalerica. Next base: position 47,777 of record NZ_FOWD01000019.1, on the reverse strand, counting down.
TTTATGTAGCATTATTTCCGGTTGAAATTCTTTCAACCTTTGAAAGGATTCCAACCTTTCGACATGATGTCGCTTTGGAAACATACTTTTCTTTCCTCGTTAGTAATTATATTAATACTGTAACTTTTATTTGTCAAGAGAAAATTAGCACTCATCAAAAGAGAGTGCTAGTAATTTGTAAATTATATTATATTTTCATGTTATAAATTTGCTTTACCGGATAATTTTTCTATTTACATTCAGATTTCTTCCACTGCAATTTCATAGTATTTCAGGAAGTCCTTCACATAACCGTCCCATACTTGATCTAAGGTTTTATCTAAGGTAAAGGTTTTTATTGATGTTCCTGTAATGATGTTGAGATTTTCTTTTTCGTATCTAAGGTTCATAAACAATCCGTTTATTTCCTCTTTCTTCATGGGTATGCCTGATTTCTGAATTACTTTTTCAATATTTTCAGGAGATAACGCAAATACTGCTTTTATGAATATTGGCAGTTTATTGCCTTTTATTATAGTAAATGCAAAGGGTTTTATTTCACTCCACTTGGAATAATTTCTTTCACCTAGTATCTCTAACTCATCCTTAGAATAAAACTCTTTATTTAATTTTCCATCAATGTGAAAATGTGTAAAGGTATTTATATCTAATTCGTTTATTAAAAAATTATCGAAAACATTGGATATTAAAAATTTAGACATAAAGTCCTTCACATCAATTATTTTTAAAGAAATCATGTATATTTCCCTCCATTTTGCAAAAACTAGTATAGCATGATATCACCCTGGTTCCAATGCATTGTATGCAATTTTATGCATTAACCGTTATTGCATAGAACGCTGTCAGATGGATACTTCGTATCCTAAGATCATGCAATAAGATTTTGACATCAAGGAGGGATATTTATCATGTATTTTGATCATTCCAAGAGAAGCTACTATCGCTTCCCAAGTAAAAATAGTGTTGTAGACTTCGATGAACCGACTTCTTATTATTTTCCTGATAAGAATTCGATTTCAGCCGAAGACTTAACCGGCAGCTTCTTAAACTCAAATTACAATTATTATGATGATCTCCATGATTATTCTCATGGGAAAGGAGAAACCTTATGAGAGCTAGTAATAAAGCTTATGAAGATGTAGCAATACATTGCAGCGGCTATGAAAAAACATCTGATAATTCATTCACAAATAAAACAGATGATGAGGATTCTGTATCCTGCTTAAATTGTAAACATTTTGATGAGGATGAACACTGTGTTCTGGATTTATATGATAAAGTAGCTGAAAGCAGGGGCATTAGTCCTCGTAATTCAGAAGAGTAATTTCCTTCTTTCATGATGTCATTCTGAATTTATTTTTGTCTCATACCAAGTAGTCTTTTCCCATTTGGTTATATTGGACGAATTAGTTCAGAATGACATTTTCATTTATATTACTGTGCTGATCCAATGTAATATAAGTATGTGCACCGGATAAAAAGCGTAAAATATATATTTGTTGAGTTTAGGTCCTCTTTCTCCATTATAAAGCCATATAAACAATAAAGAAATAGTACCGAATCCCTGAATGGATAAAATAGTTTGATTTACTAGAAAGATTGTCAGTAATAGTAACCATTTATTATTACGGAATAAATAAAAGCATACAATCATTAATATACCCATTGCACCATAGTCAGTTCTTAAAAACTCAGCCATTTGACATCCTGTTAGAATAATAACTATTGTTAAAATGAATGTCATTGTACTGCTGTATCTATATTTATTTTCAACCAATTGAATAAGAAGTATTACAAATAAACCAATAAATAAAGTAAAATAAATATTTTGACCGCTTAAATTATCTATAAAATTTTCACCTTTTATAAATGCTATATCAAAAGGTATTTCTGATATCAGAGCAAAGATTCCAAGCCGGATCAGATAATTTCTTACACTCCTTGTATGTAAAAATCCCTCTACCAACAAGAAACAAAAGATAGGAAATGCAAGCCTGCCAATGCTTCTTCCAATAAACCAAAGAGGTGAACTGCCGGGTATTAATTGAGCTGTTGCATGATCAATCAACATGGTAAACATTGCAATTAATTTCAAACTCAAACCATTCATGAAATATATTTCTCCCGTTTTATATCTTAATTTAATCTATATTACTGCTATTTCCCAATTAAAACAACAATGGATCTTTCTTTCACCTTACATTCCTTTTGGCTGTTGGAAAGTACCAGTTCTTTCTCTTCTGGTTCCTTATCAACTGTTTTTTTATCTGCTGATAAAGAGCTGACTGTTCCCTTCTCTTCCGCTGTATCAAACAATACATACCACTTCATATTTTTAGGAAGACCGGGCAAATCAAAAACATGCTCCTCCCAGTGCATATTACATGCTATATATAAATTCACATCATTTTCTGCCGGACTTACCTTTGCATATTGTCCTGCCAGCATAATGCCCAACATTCTGCTATAAAAAGAATAATCCGGATACCAGGCTTTAATCCCATGATAAGACAGGTCAGGATAACCACTTGAAATGTAATCCATGCTTTTTAACGGATAATCCATATGCAGGATAGGATGGCATTGTCGAATTGAAATAAGAAATTTTACAAATTCAAAAATGTCTTTATTGGTATCTATGTCATCCCAGTTTAGCCAGGATATCTCATTATCCTGACAGTAGGGATTATTATTGCCCCATTGGGAGTTTCCAAATTCATCTCCGGCTAATATAAGGGGCGTACCCTGGCTTAATAAAAGAACAGTAAAAGCATTTCGTATTTGTTTTCTTCTAAGGCTTAAAACTTTTTTATCCTTTGTTTTTCCTTCCCTGCCACAATTCCAACTGTAGTTATATTCCAAACCGTCACGGTTGTGCTCACCATTTGCTTCATTATGTTTTACATCATAAGAATACAGATCCATTAAAGTAAAACCATCATGATTGGTAATATAATTAATGGCACCCCACTTATCCGGATTATATTTAAATCGGGAAGCGAAAGAGGAAATTTTAGATTCATCTCCTCTTAAAAAACCTTTTATGTCGACGGAATACCCATCATTATATTCTGCCAGATTCTTAAAAGAAGGTACAAATCCTCTGCTGTATACCTGCTCCTTATCCCATCCTGCTGCAAACAATTTGGTTCTTCCTAATATGGGCTCCATTGCTATGGTTGTTCCCGGAACCCTTTCACCCATTAAGCAAAAACCATCTATGTGATATTCCATAACCCAATATTTTAAACAATCCAAAATTAGGATGTGGTTTGTTCCATAGGGAAAATACATCTCCATTATAACTTCTATCTTTTCTTCATGGAGCTTCTTAATCATTGTCTTACACTCTGTATCTGCTTGTACTGGATTTGCTGCATACGATGCCTTAGGTGCAAAATAAAAATTGTCTTCACTATAACCCCAGTAATTAACTTTAGTTCCTTGTTCTCCGATTCCTTTAAAACGTATATTTTCGTTGAATTCATATATTGGCATAAACTGAATGCTATTAATACCCAGTTGCTTAAAATAGGGAATTTTTTCTGTTACCCCTTGAAAGGTTCCGGGATTTTGTACTTTTGAAGATGGGTGTTTGGTAAAACCTCGTAAATGTAACTTGTAAATAATTAACTGTGAATAGGGGATATATAGAGGTTTATCCTCCTTCCAAAGATATTCCTTTGGAAGTAAACCACCCCTTAATTTGTGTTTGCCGCTTAAGGTTCCTTCTCCGTAGATTTCTCTGCCATAAATCAATTTGGCATAGGGATCTGCAAGTTCTCTGCCATTTACTTCATAGCCATAGGTATATTCATAGGGTTTTTCAAATAAATAAATTAATTTCTGATTCTTTTTTACCATCGATTCGGACAGAATACAGGAGAAAACATTACCTGTTTTATATTCAGAAGTAAGAAGAAAAGATACCGCCATTTCACCTGTTTCTTTGTGGAATAATTTTAGTATACATTCTTCTTCATTGGGTATGGATACAGCAAAATTTATTCCATTAATAAGCCTGGTAACGCCTAAAGGTACAGGCAGCCCCTTTGATAAAGTTGATTTAAGATTCATCCTTCTTCACCCATTGCATACATATCTGTTTGCTGACGCCATAATTTTTCAGATATCTTACTGCCACAAAAACATAACTTAAAGAAGCGGCAGGCAAATTGATCCTTTCTTCTTATTTTTTCATACTTTCCAACTTAGTTCCCCCGAAAGCCGTAAAGGCTGGTAAATCCAAGGCCATTGTTAAGCATCCTCGGCTTAATTAATATTTGCGCTTCAACTATAAATGCATTCTTTTATTCAGCTCTTCCTTTATATTCTCACCTTCAAATATTATAATTGCCGCTAAAGATATGATACTGACTGTGGTACAAACGATGGAAGGATACCGGTATTTTAAAATATCTAACAATAAAAATGCAAAAGGAATAATACCAAAGATTCCGTCCATTAACATATATATGAGAAAATTTCTCACACTTAAATGCATGATCTTTGCTGTAACATACATTACGATCATAGCCACTACACAGGCAATAGGAATAACAAAATCAATTGACCATCCCTTCCAGCCTGTACGCCAGTCCCATACCACTGCCAATATTGAGATAATAGCAACCTGCCAAACAATACTTTTAGGGATGTTATTTCTCTTTTTAATAACAACTCCCAAACTAATCCACATACAAAAAATACCCGAAATAACCAGCATGGACCAGTTAACTTCTGTTGGAAACATAGCATTAACTGCAAAACTCATAACAATTATGCTGATAGACAGAAATATTAACATTCTAAAGATAACGTTATTCTGATAGGTTACCGGTATCTCCGGAAATACTTCTTCACTGTCATTACCATTCATCTTTAATGAGTTCTGGCATAAGGGACATTTTTTTCTATTTCCACGTAAATAAACTTTACAATGTTCACAATATTGCATATTCTTTACTCCTCTCAAGTCTATTGATTTCCTTCAAATCCATAGATTTGCTACTATTCGTTAGATTTGTCACAATCGTTAGATTCGTTACGTTCCTTATAGATTTGTTACAATCTTTACATCTATTCCTTTATGAGAAAGGGTCTGAAAGAATGTTTTCTGAATATCTGTTTCGTTATAAGGTGACGTAAAACTAACTACCAGCTTATCTTCAAAGGAACAAATAGTGATCTGAGGTCTCCTTGCACTTGTAAAAACAGAAAACTGTTTGATAAAGGGTTTTAATTCTTCTGCCACAGTAATCTTTCCAACATTGGAAATAGAAGAAGTAATGCCCCTTTCAGCTACTTGATTGGCAATTTTAAGAACCATATCCTTTATGGGTAAGGGAACAATTCGAATTAGTCCGTTTTGTTCTAAGGAAGCCAGACGATTCAGATGAATTAATAATCTTTCTTCCTCCAATTCCCGTTTAAAACTTTCACTGACACTTTCGATAACCTCATTAAGACTAATATTCTTTTTTCCAAAATGGAATCCAACATTGACGGTACTGAAAAAGTTTCTGGCAGATTCTGATTCAAAATAATTCCTTAAATTAACCGGAACTGACAAAACTACCGGACGGTTCTTTCTTCTTGCAGGCATACCTTTATAGATGGAATACATAAACAGTGCCGTTAAATAAACCGTTAAAGTAGTACCATATTCATGTGCAGCATCTAATACCTCTTTAACGGACATAGTACCTTCCACCAACTTATAACGATTCTCTTCTCTTCTGGTTTCATGTATATGATAGGCTTTAGGATGCTTCTCCCTTTTGGGCAGTTTTCTTTTGGTATAGTGCTTTAAAAAGCTGTCGTCCATCTTCTGGCTTAAGGAAGCATCATAGTCCAGCTTAAAGTTTTTATCACCTAATATATCCTTATACTTTTTCATTAAATAATAATACACCAGAGTTTTTACAAACCACAATGCACCGGTTCCATCGGAAAGAGCATGAAATATTTCTACGTTGATTCTGTTTTTATAATATAAAACCCGAAATAACAGATTTCTCTGACCTTCAAAATAGATACGGTCACAGATAGGTGTTGATTCTAATTCTACAACAGGATGTATATTACTGGTTTCAAAATAATACCAAAATACTCCTTTTCGAAGTACGGAGTTATATAAAGGAAAGTTTTCTATTGTTTCATCTAAAGCCAACTGAAGAATATCAGGGCTTACATCCTCCTGTAATTCACAAACAAATCGAAATACTTTCGTATCTTTGTCATTACTGGTCGGTGGAAATATTTTTGCAGCGTTATCAAGTCTGGTCCACTCTACCCTTTTACCACGTTTCATCTGAAGTCTCCTTTAATTTCAATAAAACTAAGATAACATATACTATTTATTTTTTAAAAATTCATTCACTATTTTATAACATGCAGTAATATAGGCATCTTGCCTTGGCAGCGTAAGGAACCCATGAAGGGCATCTTTGATCCGGTTTACAACTACATCATTGCCCCATTCTTTTAACCTCATACCATAGGCTTCTCCCTCGTCTCTTAGAGGGTCATACTCAGCTGTTATAATTAAGGTTTTTGGCTGATTACTTAAATCTTTTGCCAAAAGTGGCGCAACATAAGGATTAAACCTATCTTCTTCCTTGCTGATGTATAAATCCATATAATCCTGAATTCGTTTAGAAGTCAGTATATAATCTGTCCCATTCTCCAATATAGAAGGAAATTCTGATCTGGAATCATGATAATTATTAGTAGCAGGATACAATAATATCTGCTTGCCCGGTAAGAACTCCCCTTTATCTCTAGCCATTAAGGATACTGCCGCAGCCAGGTTAGCTCCTGCGCTATCGCCGATTAAGACTATTTCTTCCGGCTTACTTGAAAAGAACAGTTGATTTTTATATAACCGTTCCGCAACATGATAACAATCCATTAACCCGGAAGGAAAGGGATGCTCCGGTGCCAGACGGTAATCTACAGAGACCACTGCATATCCGGTCTGGTTTGCCATATTGGCACACATATTGGTATAACTGTCAATATTGCCGATAACCCAGCCCCCTCCATGAAAGAAAAGCAACACTTTAAAACCTTCTGCTTTTTTCGGCTTAAAAATCCGCACAGGGATTTCATGGTTTTCAAAAATAATCTTATGATCCAATAAATTATAAAGGGGTTTAAAAAATGGATGAAAAGCTACCAACACCTTACGGTGTATTTTGTAATTCTTCTTCACATTTAACTTAGGATAGGACAAAGCTTTTAAAGCCATTTTTCGTAAAGGGCTAATTGCCATGGAAGTCTCCTTCTAAACTATAATAATTCTCGTTTTTTATAGTAATTTCATTGTATTCTAGTTGCCTATAAATGTCAACGTATGAAATTACCGGGCAGTCAGTAAGAAAGCTAACTCTCATACGTTCAAAGCGGATATCAATCCCCTTACGCTACTTGCTTATAACCTCATTGCCACTACGTGGCATTTCACCAGTAGCTTGAACTCCTGCTGAAACAAGCAAGGATTTACATATGAGGTTAAATTACAAAATTTAGCTTGCAAAATAGACAATATACTGTAAAATAGATATGAATGTTAAAATGACTATTTTTTGATAGAGAGGTAAATCATGATACAAGCAAGCAACGTAACTTTAAGGCTTGGTAAAAGAGCCTTATTTGAGGATGTTAATATTAAATTTACAGAAGGTAACTGTTATGGTTTAATCGGTGCCAATGGTGCAGGTAAATCTACATTTCTTAAAATTTTATCCGGACAGATAGAAGCAACCAAAGGTGATATTATTATAACTCCCGGACAAAGATTATCCTTCCTGCAACAGGATCATTTTAAATATGACCAATACGATGTACTCAGTACTGTAATTATGGGTAATCAACGCCTATACGATATAATGAAAGAAAAAGATGCCATTTATGCAAAAGAAGATTTCACAGAGGAAGACGGAATCAAAGCCAGTGAACTGGAAGCTGAGTTTGCAACTTTAAATGGTTGGGAAGCAGAATCTGATGCTGCCACTTTACTAAACGGCCTTGGAATTGATACAGCCATTCACTACAAACAAATGAGTGAATTAAATGGTAGTGAAAAGGTAAAAGTTCTTCTTGCACAAGCATTATTCGGTAACCCCGATGTTCTCCTTCTGGACGAGCCTACTAACCATTTGGATCTGGAAGCTATCCGCTGGTTGGAAGAATTCTTAATTAACTTTGATAATACCGTTATCGTAGTATCCCATGACAGATACTTCTTAAATAAAGTATGTACCCATATTGCGGATATCGACTATGCTAAGATTCAGCTTTATGCAGGTAACTATGACTTCTGGTATGAATCCAGCCAGTTAATGATTAAACAAATGAAGGAAGCCAACAAGAAGAAAGAAGATAAAATTAAGGAACTACAGGAATTTATCCAAAGGTTTAGTGCCAATGCCTCTAAATCCAAACAAGCTACTTCCCGTAAAAGAGCCTTGGAGAAAATTGAATTGGATGAGATCAGACCATCCAGCAGAAAGTATCCTTACATCGACTTCCGACCAAATCGTGAAATTGGAAATGAGGTTCTTACTGTTACAAACCTGTCAAAAACAATTGATGGTGTAAAAGTACTGGATAATATCTCATTTACCGTTAACCGTGAAGATAAAATTGCTTTTGTAGGTCCTGATACTTTGGCAACCACTACATTATTTAAGATTCTTGCCGGAGAAATGGAACCGGATGAAGGAAATTATAAATGGGGTGTAACAACCACAACTTCTTACTTCCCGAAGGATAACACAAAGGAATTCTCCGGTGATGAAATAATTGTAGATTGGTTAATGCCATACTCCCCTGAAAAAGATGTTACTTATGTACGTGGATTCCTTGGAAGAATGTTATTTGCCGGTGAAGAAGGCGTAAAGAAAGTAAATGTTTTATCCGGTGGAGAAAGAGTTAGAGTTATGCTGTCTAAGATGATGATTGTTGGCGCTAATGTTTTAGTAATGGATGAACCTACTAACCACTTAGACATGGAATCCATAACTGCCCTTAACAACGGATTAATCAAGTTCTCCGGTGTTGTGTTATTCACTTCACAAGATCACCAGTTTATACAGACCATTGCAAACCGTATTATGGAATTAACTCCAAATGGATTAATTGATAAAATCTCAACCTACGACGAATATCTGGATAATGATGAATTTGCCCGTAAGAGACAGGTTATGCAGATTGATCGCAGTGAGGATGATATGTAATATTCAGACCATCCAACTATAATGGCAATGACATTATAGAACGTAAAAAATCTTCGCAAAAGCTTTGTTATATGCAGCTTTGCGAAGATTTTTTTAATCTACATTAACGATTAGTTTACCTATGGTTATGGATTTCTAATAAACTTTCTATAGCTATATAAAAAGCAGGTACTGTATTTAGTTGTTTTATACAGTACCTGCTTTTTCTTATATTAATTTATAGTTTATACTGAGATTAAAAATCATCACTTATTCTAATTTTAAACTTCTTGAAATCAAGCAGAAAAATAAAGGATGTTTATGCGCTTGTTCTGGATTTTTGCGTTGATCTTTTGGAACTTTTTAATGAGGGATTAATTAATACTGATAATGTATAACATCCTTATATTCATTAAATATTTTCTTATTCAATTCATCTCCCCCGTCAATGTTCGCACTATAGAATATAGGTGGTGGATTCATCCCTTCCTTAACTAACTCTTGGGCAGTGGCTGCTACTATAGAATTCATAATTGTTGCTGCTATTACGGTTGAGGTTGGGCTGACTTTTTGATCAATTCCATCTATCTCTACACAAGCATCTCCTTTTTCCCCGTGATTATCAATAACTAAATCACTAACCTGATATAAATTCATACCGGAGGGATGCCTTGAAGATACCGTTTTTGAGTAGCTTAAGTTTGTAATGCAAATTACTGTTGCCCCCCTTTTCTTGGATTCCATAGCAAACTCAATACTTACAGGGTTTCTGCCTGAAACTGAGTGAATTATAACTACGTCTCCTTCTTTAATTGGAGTTTTCTGTACTAAGGCTGTTCCATACCCTACTAACCTTTCCATTTGGCTTGTATGTGTAATTGGAGTTGTATCCAGCATTAATGATCTTGCAAATACAGGATTTATAACAACTAATCCTCCTGCTCTATAATAAAGCTCTTCACTTAGAATTCCTGCATGGGATGCTCCAAAGGAGAATATGGCATTCTTTTTTTTAACCGCTTCCATCAATATATTAGTTGCTTTTTGCATTGATTCTTTTTCTTCTACTTCTATTGTATTAATAAGTTCTTTTATCTTGTCAATATACTTAAAATACATAAATTAAAATCCTCCAAATAATGATGCTATTAATTTTGCAATTATTCCGAATAGTGATAAATCATTTCCTCCGAATATTAATATCCAGTTTTGAATTGTTCCAGAGAAAATCACTGCGGAGAAACCAACCAAAGCTACCATTATGACTGCTGATGTTGCCGTTCCGACTATCGCACCTCTTAATCCTCCCTGGCCTTCACCGATTACAGCAGCTGTACCACATTCAAAGAATGAAGTGATTACAAGAGGAATTAATAATATACTAAATACATTAAAGTAATTACAAATTAGAATAATAGCTGTTGATGTTATCATCGCTGTTAGAAATCCAATTAAAACAGCATTGGGTTTGTAGTTAAATAAAATTGGACAATCAAATGCCGGTAATGCATTTGGAACTATCTTTTCTGAAATTCCCTTAAATGCTGGTACAATTTGATTAATTAACATTCTAACACCTTGCAGCATTACTATAAGTCCTGCTCCAAACATAAAACCTTGCTTAATTCCATATATAATCAGGTTTTCGCCGGTTCCTTCAAAAGCCCCCGGTATGAATAGACCTACTACTACAAACATTAAAAATATAACTATTCCGCCACTAATTGATATTTCTCTAAAGAATGACAATCCTGAAGGTAATTTTAGATCCTCACTAGATTTTTCTTTATTTCCAAATTTACTTGCAACAAATCCTGATATTAATGCTAAAATTCCGGATGGATGTCCTAATGTAAATGAATCATCATCAGTAACTGCTGTCACATACTTTCTTAATAACCAAGGCATAATTGACCAATATAGTGCAGAAGATATAGCTGCAAAACCAATTAACAGGCCACCGGTCAGCCCTGCCTCAACACCGGCTGCTACAAATATAAATGGGAACCACCATAGCATGTGTCCAGTTAGAAATATTGTTTTAATAGGAGTAAATCTTGCAATTAATAAGTGTAAAATTAATGCAATAAACATTGCAATACCAATTGTTCCACCGTGGGTGGCTGTAAAGGTAACATCATTTAATCCCTCTGTTGGAACCGCACCGCTTAAAGCTTGAAAGGCATTATTAATTGGTGCTATAGCTCCAACCAGCATTCCTGTTCCCTGTTCCAGAATAACCATGCCAAAGGCTGCTAAAAGCGCTCCTTTTATAACATCAGCTAATTTTTTCTTCTGTAAAAGTAATCCTATAACAGCTATAATTCCAAGTAACATAGGTGGATTACGTAAAATATTGTTTGTAATAAATTCCATCATATGTTTGTCCCCCTTAAATTTTTATTTTTTATCATTTAAAAATTGTTGAACTACTTCTTTAACTTCTGCTAAATCCATATACTTCTTTACCGGGTATACAGGTACATTACATGTTCCTTTCAATTCTTCATGTAATTCAGCACTGGTAAATATAGCATCACAATCAGTTCCTCTTGCTGAATTAATATCCGTGTTATCTACCTCTGCATCTACTCCAAGTTCTCTTAAAACCCTTTCCAATGACATTTTCAAGACCATTGATGACCCTACACCAAAACCACAAACCGCTAAAATTTTCATAATTCTAAATATTCTCCTTTCACACTACTTCCTAATCCTGCTTATTAATAAGTTCTAATATTGATTCTTCATTACCGGTTATTAATATATCTATATTACTTGTGTCATATAACATCTCTGATAAGGATGCTAAAGCTTTTATATGGGAATTGTTATCGGTTGCTGCTAATACCATAAATATATTAACAGGCTTTCCTAACAGATCCACCTCTTCTTCTACTACTAAAAGAGACATTGAAAGCTTATTTACTCCATTTTTTGAACTGGCATGTGGTAATGCAAATCTATCTGCCAGTACTATATATGGACCATGCTCAATTATACTTTCAATCATATTATCAATATATATTGTTTCAATTGATCCATCATCTAATAAAGGTTTCGCAGCTAATTTTACTGCCTCCTTCCAATTATCTACTCTTTTTACTTTTCTTATTCTATCTGCTGTCACTAGTTCTTTAAGCATTGGCTGATAAATCTCCTTTTCTTCAAATTTATACATTATTTTTAGCAACTCATCCTTAAGCCTTTTCTCATCTATTATCTTTGTATGCTTCTTGATAACTTGCATTATTAACTCTAAATCAAAATTTAAATCATTATAATTAAAATTTATTAATTTACTCATAAGCAGCTGGATATCAAGTTTTGTTAACAAAGGATTGACTACAATTACATTTTCCTTATCAGGAATTTCTACAGTAGATATTATATAATCATAATAAATATTAGTTTCTGATAATTCCTTTAAGGAAAGAACCCCTGCTATATCAATTGTTGGAATATACTTATATAATTGAATTTCTAGAGTTTTTGAAACCATAAGCCCATTCGGACAAACAACTAAAACTTTATTTCTTCTTGCTCCACTGTCTCTTTCTCCTCTTAAATATCCTCCAAAATAAGCCGCAATAAATCCTATTTCTTCTTCCCTTATTCCAATAAAATCCGGAAAATCTTTTTCATTTTCTATGATGGATTTTATAATTTTATATAAAGATTCATGTTTAAATTTTATTTCTTCTAATGAAGGATTGCTAATTGGGAATTTAAACTTAATTCTGTTGTATGCTGACAACAGATGCCTCTTCATATTACTTTTAAATTCTTCTTTACTGTCCAATGTTATAGCTGTTTTAGCTTCAAATTTTTGAATCAGCTTATCTATATAATTACTTATTAAGTCTTCATCTACCTTACTGTTAAGACTTGATAATGTACTTATATAAGCAGATAAATATGATATTTCATCTTCATTGACCTTAGGAGGCAACAAATATTTTACAAAAGGATAGTAGTTAAATTTCTTAGAGTCGTTTTTATATTTGTATGTTGTTAAAGTACAATTCTCATTAATTCTTCTACAAATAAACTCTGCAAACCTAGTTAAATTTCCCAAAGAATAATCTGTTAGTCCCATTGAACAGTATTCATCAAAATTTGATACCTCTTCACTGATATTTCTAAGTAAAAACTCATCATCTTGCATTAATAACAGATAAAGTTCCCTTATCTTATATTCATTTCCAACTATCTCATATTTCCTTTTATAGGCTAGAGCTAGTTGTATGTCCTTTAAGTCCTTTTTGATTTCATCCATCGTCTGTACTATTGTATTTCTAGATAAGATCATTTCATCTGCTAATTTATCAATAGTTAACTTTTCACCATTTAAGATTTTATATAAAATATAATTTTTACGATATTCTATATTTAAGAACTTACTTTCTTGAATTTTTATAGTAGAATGCAATTTGCTGTAATCACCAATAAAAGAAAATTCATGATTTATATTTTTTATTTCCCCTGCTGACTTTATATAGTAATTTATGGACTGAATGTCATAATATAAAGTTCTTTTAGAAATATCAAATTGTTTAACTAACTGGTCAAGCTTAACTCTTCTGTTTTCAATTATGAATTCTAATATTTGTTTTTCTCTCTCCTTCATAGCTCCTCCACAATTTCATTATCTATCTTTTCCTTCTTTGCAACAATACCAATTAGTTGCACAAAAAAAACTGCAAAAAACTTATTTTGCACAGATTATTTCAGTTTTTAGGAATTATCATGAATTTAGCAAATATAATATCTACTTTTTTGTTACTATTGAATTGAAACAGGAACTTCTATCAACTCCCTAAAATCACTATTACCAATACTATAACCAAAATTTAAATATTCAATGACATAACCGCTTTATTGAGTACGACTGAAAACTATTTATTACAAAAGCATGGTTCATACTTTACAGCAGATTTGTTCCAAATAAAGACCGGTGTAGAATTTATGCCAGCTGAAATCTGGTAGCTATACCGTAAAGTAGGGCGTGCTATTGAGACAATGACATTTCAGAAACCCCTATGCAGAATAATTAAGCCATTATATGTTTTTTATATGTATAATAGTAATCATAAGATAAAGAAATTAAGGAATGATTATAAGAAGTTTAAGACAAAATATGAGATTACAAGAATAGGTGTCTTATTACCTATAAGAGTCTTTTTAATATTGAAATAAACCAAATAGTCCGGTAAACTTTCTTAGCATTGGTAATGAAGTCTGGACTGTGTTTCATTACCAATGCCGATTTATTTTTTTTAAACTAAATTGCCTGCACCAAATTGTTTGAAGCAAAGCTTATTTTAAATATCATTAGTATTGCCTCAACTACTCGCTGACACAACTTTACGATATACATACAATCCATTTTAATAGCTTTCATAGCTTTTAAATATTCAGCATGCATTTCTTTAATAAAATTACAGATTTCATCTACAGTCTTAAATCTCTCTTTTCTATCATAAATTTGCTGTACAGCTTCACTATTTACATAGGATTTTAAAGCAAATTTCAATTCCTTTTCATAACTGCAGTGTTCTCTCATAGTACCGGTAAATAATTTAGTATGGGGGAATGTAAAATAATCTGCTATGTAGTGCGTGATTACCCCAAGATGTCTGCAATAATATCCGGTTATTCCTTTATTCATATCATAATCATCTGTTATTTTAATTATTTCTTCTTTCAGTAAATCAAAAGTTTCCTCAATATTATGTCTTCTGGTTACAAAAGACGGTACACAATCCGGTAAAATGCTACCGATATAGAAAGCCTTTTTATGATTTCTTAATTCCTCTGTATTCATGCTTTCCATTAAATAACTAGCTAAAGAAATGTGTGATTTTTTTCTCATAATACCCCCGAATTTCAGTAAATTATCTGACTTGGCAAAAGCCTTATTCTATCTGATTTTAGTATTCATTTTCAATATCAATAAATAAAACGCCTTAACTCATAGATGTATCAATCCCATCCAATAAAACCTTATACAATTAGACCTTTATATTATAAACATGAAAATGTTGTATTCATATTAGATGATTTATTTAGTAAACATTGTGAAATTAATAAAAATATTATACTGCTTCTAAATAATACATTACAATAACTATATTTATATAAATTTAAGCCAATGTAAAATGTACAATAATAATTCCAATAAAAAAGGATATTTTTCGTCATTTTTTTAACTCTGTTTTCTATTTTACTCTCAATCACCAATATTTTCAATAGTCAAATGACGGAAATTCCATGTTTATTCATAATATTTTATAGGCTATTCCCTTCATCCTATCCTTATTCCTTGACATTTCCAAGTATTTCATGTAATATTATAATACTTGTATTATAATATTACATGAAATACTTTTAACTAAGTGGCAATCTAACAGTTACTTGTATAGTTTTACACATATACACATTGTAACATGACTGGGATGAAAGTCAATTTGTTTTTAACATTATATATTAATATTTCATAATTATATATCATGAACATAGAGGGTATTCATGATGTTAACACTGAACTTGATTGGTTTTTACTATCATAGATTGTTATATTGCCATCCATTAAGAATTAGGAGATGATACTTTGGACTCGAGTGAAGTCACGCAACTGATTATAATTGGTATTCTATTGCTACTATCCGCTTTTTTCTCATCAGCAGAAACAGCATTTACCACGGTAAATAAATTAAGAATTCGGAGCCTGGCAGAAGAAAATAACAGAAAGGCTAAACTTATTAATAAGCTGATTGAGAATCCGTCAAAGATGTTAAGTGCAATAGTAATTGGCAACACACTTGTCAATTTGTCTGCCGTTTCAATTGCCACTGCATTCGCCGTAAATCGTTTTCACAGTGTAGGTGCCGTTATAGTAATCGGCATTCTGGTTTTATTTATATTAATATTTTGTGAAGTGATACCAAAATCTATAGCAACCATACATTCGGAGAAGTTATCCTTTCGCTACGTAAAAGTAATTAATTTCTTAATCAAATTATTAACTCCTTTGATATTTGTTATGAATAAAATATCCCAAGGAATTCTTCTGTTAATTCATATTAATCCAGGCGAAAAAGTGTCAACCATCACAGAGGATGAACTAAGATCCATTGTTGACGTAAGCCATGAAGAAGGGGTTATTGAAAGCGAAGAACGAAGAATGATTAATAATGTAGTGGATTTCGGGGATTCTCTTGCAAAAGATGTTATGGTTCCAAGAATTGACATGGTGTTAGTGGAAGACTCTTTAACTTATGATGAAGTGGTTGAACTTTATTCCGTTGATAAATACACAAGAATGCCTGTATATGATGAAACCATTGATAATATCATTGGAATTATTAACATAAAGGACTTGTTCTTCTTTTCCGGTAAGAAAGAAAATTTCTCAATTCAAAATATTATGCGGGAGCCTTACTATACTTATGAGTATAAGAAAACCTCCGAATTATTCCTTGAGATGCGTAAAGATTCCATTCCAATGGCCATTGTGCTGGATGAATATGGATCCACAGCAGGGCTTATTACCCTGGAAGATTTACTGGAAGAAATCGTTGGAGAGATTCGTGATGAATACGATTTTGATGAAGAAGATTGTATAAAATGTATCGGTGAAAACGAGTATATTGTAGATGGTAATACCAAATTAGATGATATAAACGAGGCTTTTCACTTAGATATAGAGTCCGACGATTATGATTCTATTGCTGGTCATATAATATTCCTGTTAGATCACCTGCCTGAGGTTGGTGAAACCATAACAGACCAGAATGTAGTATATACAATACAGTCTCTGGAAAAGAACCGCATTGATAAAATACATGTTCTGATCACTGCGGAAAATGAAGCTGATGAAGAAGAAATTCTATGAGAAACTGTATTTATAATAAAACAATAATATAATAAAACAATAATATAATAAAATAATAATATTATTCTTATAAAACTAATAGCAATATGTAAACTAATAGCAATATGTATATTTTTAACAGATTCTTACAACTGTTAAAAATATAAATGCACCTTTCCAGCAGTTTTTATATTAATTTTAAAATAATCACAACTCTAAATTAATTATATAGTATATTCCGGCCTTATACACTATATAATTAATTTAGAGTTATTTTATATTACAATTTCATTAAAAAAGATAAGATAAGGCAGCTTACATTTTAATATTTCCTTTACAAAGCATTCACATTTATATTAGAATGACATAAGATGTATTACATGCTATAATCTGATAAGCAATCAGTACTGGGGAATTAGTTATCAAGTGTAGGAAATTAAAAAGTAATCACAACTTCTTCGGTGAAATGATTATCTTTTTTGCTTTCGTATTCCTTTGTCCTTATAGTTTAATATAACAAATATAAGTCCGGTTAAACTAATGATTAGCATTAACTCTTCATATGTCGTCATAAACCATCACCCCTTTTAAGGAGAGAAAATCACCCAGTATCTGATTGCTTATGTTAATTATAGCAAATATTTGGCAAATTTGGAAGTAGTTTTTACATTTATTCTCAATCTTAAGTATTTCGTCACCAAAGATTAAGAGTAACTTAAGGAATATTTTTACTATTGTTGAATATGATTTTATATTGGGGAGTGTAATTGAAAAAGGGACAAACTTAGATTGGTTGAATCAATGTGTTCCTGAAGATATATAATCTTTTGCCGCAGATTTATTTGTATAATACATAATATAATCGCCATCTGAAAATTGAAATAGGTTGCCTTTATAATCTTTCTTTTCATACTGATAACCTTCTTTTTTCCACATATTACAGTAACCCTGAGCTGCGTTATCAGCATTGATGTAGCTTAAGTGTTTCTTCCCCTTCTGTATGGTTTCAATATCGAAATTAACAATAACATACCCATTCTTTAACCAAAAATCCTCCTTATAGGTAATAGGCCCATTTTTTTTAATATGCTCCAAAATGTCAAAGCCTTTTGGTACAATATAAACTTCACTAGGTAAATAATATTCCCCATACCAGTTTTGGACACTTTTTGCCACCATTTCTTCTGTTACTGTAGAAGGAAGACTTTTTACATACCCTACAAAGGTTCTAAGACTTGGAGGAATCGTAATATTTTTATAAGTAAACAGATTTTCTTTTTGAGCTTTCCATTTCTTTAGTGATATTCCTTCAAAATAAGCTGTTTGCTTTAATTCTTGTTCCGGAATAGAAAGATATTTATCACCGGTATATAATGATTTATTGTTTTTTAAATCCAAAGTGCTTCCTGTTTTAACCATTACATTCTTTTTGCCATTAAAGGTTTCAGTATAGTAAATATCTACTTCCTGCCTGTTTTTACCCTTGCCATCTACATAATAGAAAGTTGGTTTAATACGGATATAATCATTCTTACCGTACATGGTTCCTACTGTTTTAAGTGAAAACCTGGTTGCATATCCGGTCTTTATAACTCCAAGATTTTTAATCTCCGGATGCGATCCATTTACTAAAGTCAGAGTATATTTTTTATTTTGACCATTACTGTTACCATTTTGATCCTTATCACCTACCCTATATTTAAAACCACTAAGCTTTAATGAACCGGTAGAGCGAAATACATTTTCCCATATTGGATAATCCGATATGTCATAGAGATATAAACCATAGATTCTTCCTGACACTTCCACATCTACAGTATCGGTTGCCAAATAATTATTTAATTGTAGATTGGCCAGTGTTTCCGTTTTATTCGTTCCGGAATTGGTATAAGCATTAATAGCAGTACTTCTAAAGTCTATGGTATATTTTCCTTCTGTTACCCAGGTAGGTAAATAAAATAGTGTGTTTTCTCCGACACCTGTCCAGGTGTTTTTCGGAACAAAGGTTCCATTAACAGAAGAACCACGGTACACGTCAAATGGAAACTTTACTTCTCTATCTGCTATATACTTTCCATAGTCTCTATACTGATAGCCTTTTATAAATCTATGTGAGCCGGTTGTTGGTAAAGTAACATAAAAGGGTCTGTCTAGGACTAAAGATGCCCTTACTCTGTCCGGATTTATCATCTGATTGTCTTTATACTTATCTTCTATTTGAGCATCACATACAGTAGGGGTATGTACAACAACATTGTTTACGTAATCTACCTCGTATGTAGTTTCTACTTCATCCGGGTTCAATTCTGTAATCGGTTTATAGGTTACTGTAGCCGAAGAATAATAATCACCGTTGGCTTTTGTACCCGGTATTACAATATTAGATTTAAACAAAACATTCTCTCCGACATGCTCTAATCCAGAAGGTATGTCTTTGGGTTCATCTGTCTTTTCCTCTTTTACTGAAGGAGACATGATAGTTTCACCATTAAATACCAAACTGTCATTTTTACATTTGATTTTATCTACGCTTTTCTCTGCCTCTGCCTTAAAATTCTCTGAAGGAATGGAAGGCTCTACACTGTCACCGGATATTGTTTGAGACGGTACCGTAACAACCTTTATATTAGGTTCTACTATATGGTCAGATTCACTTCCACTATGATTATAGGATACTGTAGGAGGACTATAACCACTTGGGGTTAGAGTTACACTTCCTCCCGGTAATGCAGTATTTTCAATTACAGCATTATTAATCCCATATACACCAAGAGCTGATATTATCCAATAGGAATATTCCCTTTGCACCGGGTATTGATAAGTTACTGTTCGTACTGATTCTTTCGGAATTGGTTCCTTTGTCTTTGTATCAGTCTCTGTCCATGTTAAAGTGTAGGTCTTTTTAACACTTACATTGTAAGTCTTTTTTCCGTATTTTCTTATAAATGTGGAACCTGCTATGTACTTACTTGTAAAGGCATTCACATACACGGATTCTGTTCCCGGTATACCATCCGTTACTTCATATTGTTCATTTCTCCTGCTATCAGCAGCTATTACCGCTGTAGGATCAACAACTTCGTATTGTTTTATTTTGGTATCTGTACCTCCGGGATCTGGATTTTCTTTAGGCATTCGCCTGTACATGGCAACTACTTTAAGTCCACCGGCTCTAACTAAGAATTCTCTATTCCTAACATAGGACAGTTCCGATACCCAGCCATTATAATCAAAATTTGGATTAATGGCAGCCTTTCGGTTACCAAGTACTTTTCGTGGTGGAGCGTCTCCCATATTATGATAGTAAACACGATAGAGATAATGAGTTTCACCATTGTATTCAATCTTACCATCAATTGTTGCTGTTTCTCTCCCATTACTATCTAAACCACCGGAATAATTTGTTGAAAATAGAGTACGTTCCGGTCGTGCCTCATAATCTTTTGTATCATAAGATATATGGTTACCATCGCTACGATATAGTAAACGTTCTATTTTAACTGGTTGCGGCGTTGGATCTGGATCGAATTCTACAGGTACATTAAATCTATCAGCAAAATCATCAGTATTTTTCCAATCTTCTGCAGCTTCAATGGAAAACCTTGTTTCATGCTCTTCCCCTACAGGTTTAGTTCCATGATATACCTGAATGATTCCATTAAAGTATAGCAAATCTTTTTCTTTTATTGGATCGTAATCAAATTTTTCTAAAGCCTGATTAACAAGTTCTTTGGGTATAGTAAAAGTAACCTCTATTTTACCATCACCTGTTGGCTCTTCATTTTTATATTTATCGTCTAACATCATCCGTGCATGTGGTACGCTTAGGGGATCTGCTGTTTTAACTCTACAAATATTAAACCCAACCGTTTTCCATGTGATAGATGTTGTGGCTTTTGTATCCGTGGTAGTGAACTTAAACATGCCATCTACAATTTCAACCGGTGGTTTACTTTCTACTGCCATAATTTTATTACTTGGCAGTACCATTATTACAATGCATAGTAAAGTAAATATTCTAGTAAACAAATTTCTTTTATTCATATTATCCCTCTTAATCTGCGTATACGACTATATTCTCTGCTCGGACTGCGTAATCCCTACCATTACTGCTACCATTTCTAGTAGCTATTCTAACATCAAAAACGCACTCCATCCATTTACCTTCTACTAGTGGTTTGGTATCAGATACATAATTATAAAATATGATATCCTTTTTGACTTTATCAAAATTAGGTGAAGTAACTTTAAACTTTGCGTAAACCCTCATGTAATAATAGTCTGAATAATATAACGTTGATGGTTCCACAGCAATTATTTCGCTCTCAATTTTCACTTTGTTCTTTTTAACAAAGGCAATATATTCCTTGATGTCATCGAATAATGGTTTATCCAAATCAGCCTTTTCAAAAAGGTAATAAGTACTGCTAAGATTATTTAACCAAGTATTATCAATAGTCCTATAATCCACATTCAAACGTGTGGAAAGATTTAATCTTACCTTATCAGTCCAATCATTTAAATAAATCATCTTTCCATCTACAACCGTCAAACTACGCATTGTTCCAACCACTTTAACAGGGCTAGCATAATCTACTAGTTCCTTGGGTTCGTAATAATATTTTTTACGTTGGTAACTAAACTTCTTTTCATAAAAAGAATTTGGAAAACTCTCCAGGATATATTCATAATCTTTTGCATTTTTAGGAAGATTAGTAGTTCTTATTAATCGGCCATCCGGACTAAGCTTTGCCCTTTTAGATGGATTCATTAGCCGGATTAATGTTACCTTTGCATCTGTTTTTGTAAAGTATTCATTCCCCTTAAAGGATCTGTTCTGTATGTATTTACCGTTGCTATATCCCTTAATAATGCCTTTCGCAACAACTTTGGCAACATCCCCTCTTTTCTCTTTGGGAATCTGTTTAATGTCAGAAATACGGTTTTCTAAAACCGCTTTGTAAAGTTTTTCATCTAATGAGCTTTTATTTAGATATTCATCTGCTCTATTAAGAAGAACAGCTGCATCCGTAGTAGTAATATATCCTTCATAGTCAGTAAATTGATCTGATTTTAATATACCTGCTTTTAGTGCTGCGTCAATATATGGCTCTTTGACGGTAGAATCTACATCTAACTTCATAGCTTGTACCAATTGTCTTATGAAAGTCTCTATTTTTACATAATTTGTTTCAGCTTTTACCTTAAATGGACTTAATAAAGTGGTTGTTAAAATAATTAGAATTAATAATAGTTTCATCCCTTTGTTCTTCATTTTATTTATCTCCCTTCAAAAAATATATCCATATTATAACATTTATATTATCCAAAATCTAGGATTCTTTTACATGAATACATTTGTAAACCTTACTGATAATAAAAACATTCTATGGGATTCTTCCACCGTATTCATTCCTGTTAAGTATTGCTGCGCAAGGATATGCCCCTTCAAATGCACATTCTTCACAAGTAAAATAAGCTGTTGTATTAGCGCTATTACTTATATGAGCACAATCAGATCTGTGATAAAGCTTCCTTCCATCCTCCTCTGTTATATAGTAAACTCTAGACTTTTTTATTCTGGCTCCACCTATAGCATAACGGTTATAGGTATCTGTGCCGGCAAAATGATAGGGATATCCTTGAAACAATACCAACATGCTAATGTCGTCTATGGTTCTATACCAATCCGTTTTATCTATCTCCGGCAGCCAAAATTGATAGGTGATTCCAAATTGCTTGGCTATGTTATTATAGTTATTAATATATTTGTCCATTTTTTCTTCAATAGATGAAATAATGGTATTTCTTCTAACTATGTGGAAGGTTTCTTCTTCTGCTAAAAAGGTATCTTGAAACAGGCCCTCTAGATCTTTATATTCTCCCTCATATAGCTGATGGGTATTTTTATCATATACAGTAAGATAGGTATCTAAAGTAAAATTAATAATATAGTTACTTATTTCATATGCATAAGGTTGTTTTTCACTCCAACGTTGTGTGAGATAAGTTTCTTTTCCTGATTGATAAGAGTCAAAATAAAAAAGATAAAATCCCTCCTTATCTGTTACAAGGATAACAGGTACATATCCTTTCAATGTTTTCTCCAGGCTGGGATTTCCCATGGCTCCGAAATTAGCATACAAAGATTGATAGAATTGTTCTACTGCTTTTTCTTTATTTAGTACCAGTTTTCTTTGCCTGTCCACTTCTACCAAATTTATTACACTATCATCAATTGCACTATCCAATGCTTTGTTATATTCCACTTTCTGATTTACAACCGCCGTTAGATTGAAAACTCTCATATCCAGAATGATAAATAAAGAAATTTCTAAGAGGAAGAAAACTATTGCAAGATTAGTCCATTTCATCACGGATCACTCCTCCATATGTAATTAATATCTGTTCATCAGGAATATCAGATGAATAGAAAAGTTCCATCAGCCTGGTGGCTATTGTCTTGGTACGATTCTTAACAATAATGGATATATAATCCCCTTGAAAGAATTCATAGTCTTTTCCTTGATCAAATACTTCTAATATTTCATCTTGATAGGTATTATAATAGTATGTATCATAGTCTTCCAGGAAAGTACCTGTATTTTCATCATATAGAGGCTCTACCACCTTATGTGAATGTACTATTTCTATATTATACAGGTTATTCGTAGCGTCTATTTTCTTCACGAAATCCATATATATCTCCGGGCTTATGTACCCACTATTTTTGATGCTGTCAATAAACTTTGTTGTTTCATTAGAAACATAACTTTGGCTGATAATATCCTGCTTTTGAGCCATATATAACACAGGAGTTAGGAACAAGAGAATAACAGTTATTATAATTGCTATTATCTTACTAAATGCATTCATGTTTTCCCTCTTTTCAATATTACCTATCCCTATGTTCATAAGGATAGGTAAAGTCTTGCTTTTATAAAATAAGATAGTCACTTACAGTTGTATCAGCGGTTCCGTCATCTACTCTAACAATTAAAATATAATTATATATTTTATTGTTTTGCACAATAGTTGCAGTAATCGTTGCCTTTCCTTTTTTAATTCCTGTAATCATACCCTCTTGGTTTACTGTGGCAATTGTTGAATCAGAACTAATGTAAGATATAACTGCTTCATCTGCATATCCATTTATATTTACCTTGATAGTACTATCCTTATAGACTAATTTATAAACTACCAGCACTGGTTCGGAAGAGGCTGTTTGAATTGTTTGTTCTTTTAGATTGGAAGTTACTCTTTCTTGGTCTTTTACTGTTACCTTAATGGTAAATCGATATGGAACACCTTTCTTATATACTGTACCAATAATTGTTGTTCTACCGGATTTTTTAGGTGTAATAATACCCTTGCTGTTAACCGCAGCTATGCTATCATCTAATGTTTTATATACGACCTTTGTATTTTCTGTAACATTCGTTACATTTAGTTTAAAATTGTTTCCTAAATATATTACTTTCTCCATTGTAAAATTAGGAATGGCTGAAGGTTTCTTTGCCATTACTGAGTAATTATAAACCTGCTCCGGTTTCTCTTCTTTACGTGCATAAAAGTTAAAGTCAATAATGTCATTTTCTGTGTTGGAGGTTCCTATGACCTGAATAAGATTAATTTCCTTCGTCCATTCATCTTCCAAGGCAGGGGCTATCTCCCAGCCTTCTTGGGCAACTATTTTATCTTGGGCAATAAGGTTATCTGCGTATTCTTTTATTACAGGTTCCTTTACCTCTTCTTTGGGTAATACTATTACGGCATTTTCAGGAATCTTAATACCTGTTTTTCCGGAACTTGTTTCATCTGAGCCTTTTTCTGCAGCGGCATCATCTTTTATTTTTTTTAAATCTTCCAATTCGTTCTTCACATTTTCCAGTTCCTTAAAAGCTTCATCCAACTTATTCTGCAATTCCTTTTCTTTTTTTGAGCTGCTTGAATTAACACAACTGCTTTCGCTTCTTGAGATTCCACTTCCTGAATTACTGCTTCCTTCTGAATTGCTTCCTGAATTGCTGCTGCCTCCTGAATTGCTTCCGCTTCCTGAATTGCTATTGCCTCCTGAACTACTATTGTTTGCTAACAACTGTTTCAGTCTCTCAATTTCTTTTTTTAATGCAGTGTTCTCATTTTCCAGGATTGTCTTACCGGCGGCCAGATCCGCCAGCTGCTCTCTTAGTTCATCTATGGTACTGTTGGCAGTGTCTAAAAGAGTTTCTAATCTTACAATTTTACTCTCTAAGGTAGACTTTTCAGCGTTCAACTCGGAAATCTTGGAATTTAAATTTTTTATAGAGTTTTGTAGGTTATTATTACTTTCCATCATCTTATTGATCTGACTGGTTATATCCAGAATCTGTTTTTTTAATTCTGCCCCATCTTCACCAGATATTATTAACAATTCATCAATTCTTTGCTGTAATTCCTTATTTAGGTTCTCCGTTTCATGAAGTCTGGTAAGTAGATCATTCTTCTCTTTTTGTAGTTTAGTTATTGTTACTTCCGACTCTAAAAGCGTAACCTGTAACTCATTAATTTTCTCTTTTATTCCATCTTCATCCTTTGAACCAACTAACTTCACTAATTCCTGCAATTTTTCAACCAGAACTGAATTATTCTCTCTTGCCGTAATAAGCTCTTTATCTAATTCCTTCACCTGCTGCCGGAGTAAAATATTATTGCCTTCTTCCTGTAGTAACTGAGCTTTTAACTGCTTTATAGCCGGAATAATTTCATCATCATCAACCACTCCTAATTCACTTTTGATTAAGAACAAGAATGAATTTAATGTTGTTATAGAATTCTTGGCTATATCAAGTTGTTCCTGTAAGACTCTATTACTGTCATTCAAAGCTTCTATTCCCTTTTCAAGATCTGTAATATTATTTTCCAAGCCAAATATGGTATTCTGGAGATCAGTTATTTGAATTAGCAACTGTGTATTTTCTTCCTGGCAGGCTGAAAGTTTTTCTTCCAAAAGACTGACCTGACTATTTAAATTAATAATTTCGTAGTTTAAATCTATAATGGTAATTTGTAGAACAGACTTTTCTGAATTGGCATCCTCTAAGTCTGATTGCAAGGATACAATCTGTTGGTTTAAGAGGTTAATCTGATTATTCAGCTCTTGAATAGTCAGAATCAAGATTTCATTGTTCCCATTAGCCTGTTTAAGTTCTTGTTCTAAATCAATAATATTACTCTGTAACTCCGTAATTTGATTTTGATAATTTGTTATTTGGTTATATAATCCGTCAATAGTATTTTGTAATTCTATTTTATCTCCATTTGCAGTATTTAATTGCTCTGTTAGTACTCTCACCTGCCTGGTTAAATCATTCACCAGATTATTCAGGTTTGTAATATCATCTTCCAGTGGATTGTTTTCTACCATAACCATAATTGGATCTGAATCAATATAAGCTGTACCTTCATATACCCGGCATATGTAAGATCCTGAATCATCTAAATCTACTGAATTTAAAACTACTCTGCTTTGCGTTTCTCCAATGAGTTCTGCTCCATCTTTATACCATTTAAAGGTTAATTCCCTTGTGCTTAAGGATGCTCTTGCATTTACATATAGTTCTGTAGAATATCCTTTTATTAATATTTTTCCAGCAGATTGAGAAAGAATCGCTAACTCTTTTTCCTTTTCCAACTGTCCGGATTCAACTGTTACAGTAATCGGATTTGACATAATAGAATTACCGTCTTTTTCTGCAATGATACAGGTATAGGTACCGGCATCTGAATCCTGTACCATTGGTATATTTAATACCGGTGAGGTTTTCCCGGTAAGTATTTCTCCATTTTTGTACCATTGGTGGTTTAAGGAATTTCCCTGTGTAAAAGGTTTTGCAGTAACGTAGATTGTTCCCTGCTTACCCTTTACAAAAATAAGTTCCCAATTACTTTGATCTGTTATAATAGGATCCTCATCATAAAATGATCCTACTACTCCATCAATTATTACGGCATATTTAGTCTTGTCTAATAACTTAATATAAATAGTGTTTGCATCATCTGGAATAACTGCCTTAAAGTAGCCTGCAGCATCTGTAGTTGCATTGTTCCAATTACTTTTGTCATAAGAATACTGAATTTCTGAATCAGTATAGGGTGTAGCTATATCTGTTGGCTCTTTTGTAGCTACTGGTTCATAAGAGTTAACAGTATCATCTCCACTAACTGAATCATACTCAACTTCATAATTACCATAATTAGCAGAACCTGTCTCATCTGTTACCTGAAATGATAACTTTGTACTTCCATAAGGAACATATAAATATAAATACCCATTATCATCCGTAAGTAATTTAGAAACTGTACCGTCTTCAAATGTAGTTAATATATAGGTATTTACAAAGTTTCTAAATCTTATCTTCTTCAAATAAATGTCACTGGTATTATTGTCAACCGGTGTGCCTCCTATGTTATAGTTCCCATGTATATTACCAACGCTGCTGTGATTAATATAATTAACTGTTGAAGTAAAACTTAGCGCATATGACTCTTTATTTAATGGTGCAATAAATGTACTATTGGTTGCAGTAAATCTAGCCATATACATACCTTTTGCCCCACCAAAATAAGCACCAATACTCTTGACATTAACTACATGAGAGTTCTCTAAACAAACATCAAGTTTTCGGATATCTCCGTCATTTCCCTCTGCAAGCCTAAATGTCATACCATTTACATAGGAGTTACTTATATTTAAATATTTATCCTTAAAATAAGATGCAGATCCCCGTTGATAAACTAATCCTAAATCATAAATTTTACTATTTGCAATATTTAAATTACTTATTACATTATTATTAAAATGAATATTTAATTTTGAAGCTTTTGAATTAAATATATTAATATCTTTAACTGTATTATCTTTTATATCAGTATCGCCTATAACATTTACTGTACTATCTTCAATAGTTACATTCCCACTACCACCTATACCCAACCCATTTTGAGTGTTTACAATTATGTTTTTAATATATACCTGATTAAAGGTATAGCCACCAGTTTTTATTTTATTTGTATTATATATAGCATTACAACTAAGGGTATCAAATCCATCAAGCCCGCTAATATTTATGTTTGCTCCCGTAACTTGTACTGTTGTTACTTCATTGTTAACAGACACATCACCAACTATAATCAGATTTACATTCCCTCTTATCTCTATATAGCCACTCCAAATCAAGTCAACTAAGTATACAGTAATTGGTGTACTGGATGAAGTGATGCTGATTGTATTCGTACTGGCGCCTTGTCCTTTTATTACATAAGCATCTGTACTGGCATCCCAAGCTTCAGAATTACCATTTACCTGTGTATAGCTTGTATCATTAATACTTATATTTCCTGTATTTATGTTCAACTGTTTAATATACTCATGATTCAAAGTATACTGTTTACCCTCAGCGCCAGTAACAACCGCTCCACCTAATGATTTAGCTGTTACTCCTTTAATAGCACTTCCACTAACAGCTTCAGGTCCCTCTAAAATATCAGCGGCTTCTACTTTTACAGCCGGCATGGCAGGTAATATTAAAGATAATATTAGAATTATGGATAAAATCTTATGTATATTTGCCTTTAATTTCATTTATACCTCTCTTTTATCTTAGGCTTTTTAGAAGCCCGTTTCTATAAACTGTTATAAGTTACTTTAGTTATATTTCCAGATGAATCCACTTCATAAGTCTTTATATAATCAGTATTTGGTACAACTGAAAAGTCGAATTCCATAGGATTAAAAGAATCTTTCTGTAAATAGATCCTATTAACTTGTACATCATACTCAAGATCACAAATCAAAGCTGCTATAACTTCCTTATAAGATACCTTATTGTCTTGTATTTTATATATTGGCTGCTCATAAAGAACACCCTGCTTACTAAGGTTCACTCTTATTGTTGAGATTAATTTGTACTGTTCTTTATATTGAATTAATAATAAGGTGCCTGCTATACAAAACATAAATATAGCTGCTGATTTTTCTACTAGCTCTTTTATATTTTCCATATCATTCTACTTTACTTTTGGACAAAGGAAATTCCGATAATGGTATCGTTTTTATCCCTTAGAATCGTTCCTGTAAACTGTACTTTCTGATTAATGTAATTGGTACTGGTAATTGTTTGTGCATCCTTTACTGAAGCATTACTCACTCCCCCAATTTCAATCTCACCGTTTGTTGAATAATTCAAGTTGCGGTTATAATATATTGTAGATTTTTTTGTGGATACAACTACAGCAATATCTTCTGTTTTATACTTATTGATTGCATTAATTACTTCACTGCCGGTTACATCCAATCCATCATACATTACCTTATCCTGTTCGCTGAACTCTTTGTTCATTCGGCTGATTTGCCCTATCCCATTTGTTGCTGCTGCATTGGCCTCTCTGGATATGTAAAATCCCAATCCAATTACTACACATGTAATAATTACACCTGCTGCTAAAATCAATCCTTTTAATGCATTACTCATATGATCATTCTCCTTAATTCTGTAAGTATATTTTTTAAAAGTGAACTACCCTAGGCTAAACCCCATTGTTTCTTACTTCAACGTCCTGGTAACCTACCAACTTAACAAAGGCGAATTCGGGTAATCCCTACTAGTTATGAAATTGTGTTAACTACTTTTCATAATGATTACACAAAATTACGTATTGTTCATCTGATCCAAATATGTGATCAGCTGGGTAAAACCTTCTACCATGAAAGGTATGATTAGATACAGTCCAATTGTCGTAATAAAAGGCATCCATGCCATTATAGTTGCATAATTTGTTTTATTACTTGTATATATTTCATTTTCAAGCTTTCTCTTTTCTTGGTAATTAATACGTTCTATCCCAATTTCGTTAAATGCTTTTTCAATTCCAATTTTGTCGCAGATTTGGAGTTTTTCAATTATATTTACAAATGGCTCAAAGGGCTCTTGCTTCTTTAACTCTTCCAAGGCTTCCAATTCTCCGGATTGTAAATTGTTAATGCAGCTTTGTATGGATTTTTTAAATACATTTGCAAAGTTCTCCATCCATTCCAATAGGGTTTCCACTGACATCTGATCTATAAACATGATCATTAGTATGATGCTTTGGAACTGCATAACTTCATCATCCATAACCATCTGACGCATTTTCTTAAGTAGGATAAGTTGAAAATACGGAATGTAATAAGTGATAATTGCTATTAATAACCCAATTAGCAATTCATACCATTTGAAATGCTCCACTTGGTATGCTCTAATTCTATAAAACACTTCCTCCGCTGTTAAGGTGGCTAGTTGTTTACTTTTTAGTACCCCTTCCTCTAATAAACTATATTCAACTTCCCCTAAGGTAACGGTTTGATTCTTAAAACGGTCTGTATAAATAACCACAGCTTCTTTCATATCTCTGGCCTGTCTTTCTGATAACATGGAACTTATATAAGAAATATTGTCCGTACCTGTAAGAAGTTGATTTCTTTTCCCTTTATGGATACTAAAAGATAGGATAATACAGCATAAGAAGGTGATTAAGCTATAAAGAATACGTTTAAAGAGAAACTGAATAGGGGTAATGGATTCTCCTGCTCTATTAAGCAATTTCTGCAATCTCAAAGTTTTCCCATAATTTTTATTTAAGATATTCTCTAAATGTTTTTTAACAATAGGCACTTGGGTAAAATAATCAATGATGACATAACTCTTTACTTCTATTCTAAGATTTTCTTTCAGGTGAGTGATTGTTTTATAAGAAATGATTGTAATGATAAATATAAGAACCATGGTTAGAATGCCAAATGCACCATAATAAAAGTACTTTAGGCCTGAAAAGCTGGATATAGCCCAATTCTGTATTGCTTGTAGAAACAGAATTGGCATAAGGGCAATAAATACTAAACCGGAAAATAAAAAGTTTATTTTTTCTCTGTTCACAATCTCTATATTTATTTCCTGTCTCAAATACTTTAGATTCGTCATGAACAAAGATTGATTATCTACTTTTTTATCTCCATATTTCATTATAATTACACTTAAGGCCAGAAAAGTTTTTATAAATCGATTAGGTATATTCTCCTTATATTTAGCAGCCTCTTCTTCAATATCTTCATTAGTAAGAATTTTATGTATTTTTGAAATATGAAGCTTAATTGGATGCTCTGCATGTTCCAAAGTTTCATGAATTGCCTCATCTATCATTCCATGTTCTTGATAATAGCGCCTTACATTCCTAAAAAACTTATCGAATTGTTTTAATAGTTTTAAATCACTTTTATCCAAAGCAAGATAAACAATTTGGTTATTAATAAAATACAAATAGGTAATAGAAAGAATAGCGTTATACAAGCTTGGTTTTCGAAAAAATATAAAAAATATAGCTGCTCCATCTATAAGCCAGGATAACATAATGGTTTTTGCAGTCTTTATTTCTATCTGCTTTGTATCATCGGGCATCAATATTTCAAACTGCCTTTGAACTTTATTAAAATACCCTTTCGTAATAGGCATTTGAACAAAAAAATCGTATACTTTATAATAAAAGGAACCACTCCACCGTTTTCTTCCTATATTATAGATAGAATACTCCTGTCTCGCCATTATCTGCTTTCTTCCAATATATAACAAATAAAAAAACAACAAAATAAAAACCATCAGCAAAGCAAATAAAACTTGAATCATTTGAATATTACTCATATATAACCATGCTCCTTTCACAGGTTGCCTTCTGCTGCTTTATAAAAGAACTAAAAAGATGCAAAGAAACTATTACATTCTGCTTGTTCTTTCTCCGTTAAATTATAATACATGGCTTTCATTACTCTTTTACTCGGCTTATTCTTTAACCGGTATTTACCCCCTTCCAGTACTACAATATCAACTGTTTGAAACCTATGCTTTCGATTTTTTTTCTTATAATATTCACACATATTCTCTCTTAAATTATCAGAATCAAAATCTTCATCAGCTATGGGTAGTATCTCCGTAATTCTTTCAATACATCGGTGGCCCTCCGGGGTTTTTATCATATGTATGTCAAATTTCACCGTATCCACAACCTGTTCTTCTGCTATAATTTCATTGGTAAATCCTCCTTCCTGAAGTAAAGCATTTCTCAAATAGATCACCAATCCTTCTGTGGTTTTAGCATGATGGGTAAATAAAGTAAATTTACTGGCAACCTGACTTAACTGAACCAGCCATCTGGCCACCGGTGCCGATGCAACTTCTCCAAGAATAGTAACTGCACCATCGGTTTTCTTTTGAATATCCAGAGCATCTTGCCCGCTTACCGTAGCCGTTTCTTTAAAGGAGAGTATATTTCTGTAAGGATACAGTTTTCTTAAATTTAATTCGAATATTAATTCTTGAATACGTAAAGTAAAGATTGGGTTTATAAATTCCACCAAAGTTTTCAGTAGAGTAGTCTTCCCGCAGCCTTGTTCACCGGTTATTGCCATTACCTGACACCCCTTTATTAACCACTTCATAGTTTCAATTGGTATATGACTTTCCTTATCTGTAATTAGAGCTTCTATATTAACTTTTTTAATACTATCAAACTTTCTTACAAAAAATGCCCAGTTTTCCGCAAAGGGTGGCCTGACTACAATTACTCTGGAACCATCTTTCATTTCGTTAACAATATATCCTTTGGCTGCACTAAGATGTCCCGGATTATCATAGCGGTAAATATTCTTGCACACTCTTTCCAGTTCCTTCTGACTTCCAAAGCTTAGGAAAGACATATGAACTGTCTTACCTTGAAAGAAAATCCATATCCCATCATAGGCATTAGGAGGTACAACAAATTCTTCTGAGAACATATCCTCTGAAAAGTGATAAAAGATGTTGGATATTCCGGATACGCCTCCGCTGACTCCGTCAATCGCCATGTCCCTGATTTCATCAATCGCCCCGTGTCCTTTATACAATTGGTAGATACGCTGCGTCACAATCTCTAACTTATCAATGTAACCTAAGGTACCTATCTCATTCATATAGGCTCTTTCAATATGTTCTTCCCTCATTTCATACCCTATCTTTTCATCCCTGTCGGAGATGTGCTGATTATAATTTTCTATAAATGTTTCTAATGCACCCATTCCATATTCTTTCTTATAACTGTACAGTAAAATATCGAATTTATCCTGAAGGGTTAATAGGTTATATTCTTGAAAAGGAATTATCTGATTGATGTTCTTTTCATTTACCTGATACTTTAACTGAATCAAATCCTTTATATATTCTTTGATGTATTCTTTTGCACCAATATCACCATAACTACAGTTTCTTAAGGCCTTTCTTAATGCTGCTCTTCTTTTCTCTCTTTTTAAGGTTTCGGTTTTATTCAGATTCCATTGTGCAGCATCCGTATTTAGAATTATATTAAATGTTTCTCTAACACCTTCTATAAGATACTGGATGCTTAATTCCTGGGGACGATTTAGATTAGATGAATTCTTATCTTTCTTAAATGCAAGATAGAAGAAAATAACCAGAATAATGAGAATTACAATAATAATTAATAAATTCATAAAATAACTCAACTAGCTACCGCCTTTCTATTTCTAAATATTTCATAAGTTTATTGACGGCAAGTTTTACTTGTTTGATAAAGTAACCATTGTTATCATCTTTATCGCAATCCATATTTTTTAGCATGAATTGAATTACCTGCCCATCTGATTGGGCATCCATATATTCTGTATTATATGGTATGATCGCTGAATTGCTATTTTTTAGCCACGAAAAAGATTTGCGCAAATTATACAGATTATAGCGGGAATAATAATCATAATTTCCAATTAAATAGAACACTTTTTTACCCCTGAATATGCTGATATTAGCGTAATCTTCTAATATAGTTTTATTTTGATTGAGACAAACTACGACTAAATCAGAATCCTTTATTATCTTCATCGATAAGTCGTTAATACCTGAATTGGTATCAATAAAAACAAAGTCATGGTATTTTGACGCAGCATGAAGAATACCCTTAATGGTCTTGTTCATATCATTCTCGTATATTTTACGATTGTCTTTAAGTGTACCCGGAAGCAAATTCAAATGTTTATTCAGCAGAGAAATAGAGCAGCTCTCAATTACCTCTTTGTCTAAAGGAGCAGATTTAATATACCGGGTCAGGGCATCAATGCCCAGGTCCATAAAAATTTCCCGATCTCCCCTTAGAGTAGAAACCAAAGATGTCTCCAAATTATTCAGATTAAAATGAGTTTGGATTACCATAATTTTGTATTGATACAAAAGGGTACTCATAACTGCAACGGCCAGTAAATTACTTGTGTTTCCTCCCTGACCGCGCACATTACTCCAAAAAGTAACTTTCACGGCTATTTCCCCCTTTCTGCCTTACTATATGCAACTCTTAATTGCTTCCCACTTATATTTTCATTCAGCCTAATAATTAGGTCCTGCAGAAAAGTTTTTACCGGCTTTGACAACTTAGGAAAAGAAAACTTATGGTCATACTGGCTTTGTATCCGGTATTTCATATCAATAGAATCCTGATATAGAATATAAACCTGCTGTTCCTCTATCATAAGGTTGCTTAGTTGTTCCTTAATATATTCCGGTTTTATCTTACATGGAAATACATCCTTTATTATTAGATATTTTTCTCCATTCCCATTATAAAAAATATTTTTTAACCGTTTTAAATTATGAAGCTGCAGATCAGTAATAAATAACACTTTCTCACATTTGGATAATATTATATTCGAAGTATCATAGCCGAAATCAATTAATGTGTAGTCATACTCTTCTTTTTTATTTCTTTCGTAATATTTACCCTGTATAAAATCAATGCCGCTATAATGAATATAATTATTTTCTTCTTTTAATGTATCCGGTACCGGTATGCTCTGGCAAAGAGCTTCCGTCTCAGCATAATCTACCAATAAAACTTTTTTCCCTAAATGATATAAAATTCTTGATAAATACAATATAATTTCGTATTTATCACATCCAAGAAAACCGATTAACTTATCCCCCATATATTATTTTTTCATCCTCCTGAATTTCATCTGTATCGGTAATATAATATTCTTTTTGCTCCTTTGCCTCCACTTTCAATTCTTTATTAGAAATTTCCTGCCGGTTTGAAATCTCTTGCCCCATTTCCTTATCCAAAGTCCAATTTACATTGGAAATATCAAGATTCATATACTCAGTCAATCTATTTTCCATAGCCTTTCTTAGTTGTCTATTTACTTCCATAGACGCTTTGTCCAATATATTCTTATCCTGTTCCATTAAGGTCAGGGATGCCAGACTTGGTTGGTATGTGGGTATGGATTCTTCTTGTAAATTTGGTTCGATATACTTTGTGGTATATAGAATAGTGCCGGAATAAAGATATGCATCAACAATTGCACTTGACATACTCAGAATTTCTTCTTCCTTTAACCAAAGAAAACATTGAAAAGATTCTATATTGGGAGAAAGAATTCTTTTTTTACTTAAAACGATGTAATCTTCACCATTAGGAAAACGGATCCGTACATCCACATAATCATTTTGAACCACATTGTTATTAATGTAAAATATATTGTATTCTACTTCCCTTAGATTACTGTCTACCCTATCCTCAGTTAACATTCCCTTTATGACCTGGGTACCTGCCCTAATATCCATTAAAACAGTCATACCAATACCTTCTTTTGTCATAAAGTATTTCTGTGGTTTGTCCGAGCAGGACACACGATAAATTAGATCCTCTTCTTTAATCTGGCTGCCTGCCGGAATGTCAACCTTTGCTTCATATACATAAATTTCTTTTTCTTCTAATTGTTCTTTTAAAACATCTATATTATGTTGGTATTCGTTTTTTATACCCTTGATTATTGTAAAATAAAATAAAATTAAACCAATGAAAATAAGGATTAAGCTTACCAAAATAATAACAACATGGCGATGTGGCGTTCTTTTTAGCCTTCTTCTTATCATAAGTATTCCTCCTTATGATTTAGTTCCATATTTCTCATTATCATTTCAACCGCTTTTTTTACTTCTTTTATGAAAGTATAGTTTGGATGGCTGGGCTTGCATGAAAAATTGCGCATTAAGAATTCCACAATATTCCCATGAGAAACCGCTTCATGATACTCAACATTGTAGGGAATCATTGCTATATTAGATTTGTCAATTAAATGTGTTTTGGAAATTTTATTGATGGTAAGCTTAGCTTTTTTCCGGTAACTGCTGATAATAAATACACACTTGTGTAATATAGAAGAATAATTATCAAAGAAGTTCTGAATCATAGAATTATTTTGAGCTAGATTTACAACCACTAAATCGGCTTCATCTAATATAACTTTTGAACTAAGATTATTTCCATTAGAAGTATCAATATATATAATGTCTGCAAATGTTTCAAATATATCCAATATATACTCAATCTTATCATACAGATCAAAGTCAAATGTCCTTATATTCGTAATTTTTGCAGGCGGAATATAGTATAAGCTGCTATTTAAGATTTCCATGGAGGCCTTTCTAATCACATTGGATAGTTCTGTTGTGACTTGGTAAGCTTCCTGATATACATTATATGCCTCTTCTATAGCTTGCCCCAATACTACCTCGCCTATATTATAATTATAATCTTCTTTTAAACGGTAATTGGAATTGTGATATCTTAAAATATTTTCAAGTCTGTTTTTCTGACAATGATTCTCGAATAAAATTACTTTAAATGAATGCTCCAATACTGATGCAACACTAATACAAGCCAAATTACTGGTAACACCAATTTTCTCTTTGGCACTGCTCCAAAAAGCTATTTTCAATAATATATACCCCTTTCCTGTATGTGCTCTTACTTACGAAAAATTAAATTAAACAAATCATTTTGTTTAAAAAGTTAAATATATACACCTCCATATATATCATTAAAATTGGAATTAAAAATTGAAATAAAAGAATTTAAGAATCTAGAAACTTAAGATAACTATATAATACACCATTATACTTTATTAGTAAAGTATATTTTTTCATAAATTACATTATTTTACCTAAATAATGCTTATGTTGTCGTTTTTTGTAATATTACGGCGAATAAAAAAGAGCATAGATTACCAACCCCATTTCAGTAGCCATCAATATGATGGCTAATCTGTTGGTATACTATGCTGCTCAATTTTTCTTTGTTTTTTATAAACATTATTACTGTAACTAAGAACAGTCTAACTCTGATTCATTACTCCAGAATTGTTCCATCATTTCTCCATCTGCTAAATGCAGAGTCTCTCTCAGCGCACAGAACTTGTCGGCCATACATACAATCCAGCTTTCTAAGTATGCAGGAGGAATGGGAGTCAAAGGGAACATATGCCTTAGAATGATATTGGTTTCTATAGATGTAAGGTTAAAATCTTCACGGGCATTTCCCAAAGCCCTCCGTGGATGATGAAAACCATGAAGCCGATGTTCTGGGTTATGCTCATGCCAATCGTATAAAAAATAGTCATGGAGCAGTGCTCCTCGAATTAATATCCCATAATCCACTTTAAGGCGAAACTTCCATGCAATCCAACAACTCATAAGTGCCACTGCGATGCAATGTTGATACACGGTGACTTTACCGTGCTGGGGATATTGATTCATCTGCATAAATCGGGAATGCATGCACATTCTTCTAAGTTCATTTGCAATCAATAATTTATAACCTGCTTTGCTCATCTTTTTCGGAATCGGACCTCCATTTTTATTGATCTAGGCCAAAAGTTATTACCACGCAAAAATTTAAGCAGAAAACCTCCAAACCAATAAACTGCCATTTTGAGAGCATAATTATAGCATGGCTGAATATAAATCCGGCATAGCAGTATTTACACTCAGAATGACAGTTTTTCAACAACACATTAACTTTATCTATATCCTTTTAATTTTACCAATTAAAACAGAATATCCGATTTTTTCTTAAGGAGTTTGCCACCGCTTATTATCATTAAAACTCCACTTGCAATACCAGCCACAATAAGTAAAATCCCCATGACTAAATTACCGATACCTACTGATTTCATAGTTGTATAGATTTTCTCACTCATATTTTTTACCAGCCTTTCTAGAATTTTGCGTTTACTAGCTAGCTTTTGTTTGAGTCACATTAAAGCAATCCATGCCTTAACCTGTGAATCTGACCCGCCGTTTTCATTCATTATTATTCTGCACCGTACTGTTTATAATACATGTCAATAGCAGTTTTTAATGTATCATCTATTACGATATTTCCATTATAAGGCTTATTATATAAATGTTCAACTACTTCTTCCATGGTAACAATAGCAGTTGTTTTTATTCCATAAGTATCTTCAATTTCAGCTAATGCACTTTTATTTCCCTGACCTTTTTCCATACGGTCTACAGAAACCACAAGTCCAATTACATCCACATCCCCCTGTGCCTTTAATATTGGCATTGTTTCTCCTATGGAAGTTCCTGCTGTAGTTACGTCTTCAATTATAATAATTCTGTCTTTATCTTTAATAGGGCTTCCCAGAAGGATTCCCTTATCACCATGATCTTTTACTTCTTTACGGTTGGAACAGTATCCGATTTCTTTTCCATAGAATTCACTGATTGCCATGGAAGCTGCAACACTTAAGGGAATACCTTTATAAGCCGGTCCAAATAATATATCAAAATCAAGTCCAAAGCGTTCTTTAATTGCTTTACTATAATATTCACCTAATTTTCTTAACTGGGAACCGGTACGGTAAAAGCCTGCATTAATGAAGAAAGGTGTCTTTCTTCCGCTCTTTGTTGTAAAATCACCAAATTTTAATACTCCACAATCTACCATGAATTCTATAAACTCTTTTTTATATTGTTCCATTTTTTCCTCCTGGTTATATTGATTTTCTAAGTTCAGTAAACTGAAATATCTTGTGAGAATCAACATGATTTTATTTCACTCTGTGTTTCGTTTATGCTATTTCTTGTCGCATTCCTCTATTACTTTACACAACCAATCAAGTCATTAATATCTTCTACATGATATTTCTTCATATATTCTTCGATACCGGTAATCACATCCTCAGTGGCCATAGGATTTGTAAAATTAGCGGTTCCTACCGCAACAGCAGTTGCTCCTGCCATTATGAACTCAATGGCATCTTCACCGGTCATAATTCCTCCCATTCCTATAATGGGAATCTTCACTGCATTGGCTACCTGATATACCATACGTACAGCAATAGGCTTTATTGCAGGACCGGATAGTCCACCGGTTTTATTGGCTAGTTGAAAAGCTTTTTTATGAATATCAATTTTCATTCCGGTAAGAGTATTGATTAACGACAATGCATCAGCACCTGCCGCTTCTGCTGCTTTGGCTGTTTCTGTAATATCCGTTACATTTGGGCTAAGCTTCATTATAATTGGCTGTTTAGCCCGTTTCTTTAATTCTCTTGTAATATTCTCAACGGCTGCACAGTTCTGGCCAAATGCAATTCCCCCTTCTTTTACGTTGGGACAGGATATATTAATTTCTAACATATCCACTTCATAATCTGCCAGTTTTTCCACAACTTCACAGTAATCTTCCAAAGTTTTTCCACAAACATTTACGATTACATTTGTATCATAATCAAACAGGAAGGGTAAATCCCTTTTTGCAAATATATCAATTCCTGGATTTTGCAGACCAATTGCATTTAACATGCCACTATGGGTTTCTGCAATTCTAGGGGTTGGGTTTCCCAGCCAGGGTATATTGGATACACCTTTTGTTGTTACAGCGCCCAGTTTACTTAAGTCTACAAACTGGCTGTATTCCATACCAGAACCAAAAGTACCGGAAGCAGTTGTTACCGGATTCCTCCATTCCACACCTGCTATGTTTATTTTAGTATTCATTCTCTTAATTTCTCTCCTATCTATTCTGAGGATAATAAATCTTTCTAGTCTATACTATATTTATTTATATAGATTATTGTGAAAATGTACTTGCCCTATTCTTTCATTTTAATCTTATTATCGGTTACAATTCCACTTCTTCTGCATAAAATACC
The DNA here is from genome assembly GCF_900115365.1 of Anaerocolumna aminovalerica. Classification (GTDB taxonomy): domain Bacteria; phylum Bacillota; class Clostridia; order Lachnospirales; family Lachnospiraceae; genus Anaerocolumna; species Anaerocolumna aminovalerica. The sequence goes on along the minus strand of NZ_FOWD01000019.1, from coordinate 7,627 downwards.
GGCCCGTCTTTACATATTCTCTTATTCTTAACCTGAGTATGATGGTCAATTTCTTTTGACTTACAAACACAAGCTAAGCATGCACCAATACCGCAAGCCATCTTTTCTTCCATGGATATTTGCCCTTTGATACCTTTTTCTAAAGCAAATGCTTTTACACCACGAAGCATTGGAGTAGGACCGCAGGCATATATAATATCACCTTCCAGATGATTCGCCTTTATGGCATCTATTACATTTCCTTTCGTTCCTGCATTGCCATCTTCTGTGGCTATATAGACTTGTCCATATGGCTTAAAATCTTCATTTAAGAAAGTCACATCCCTATAACCCAGTACTATCTGCTTTTCACAAGATAATTGCTTTGCCAGTTCTAACATTGGGGGTATACCGATTCCTCCGCCGATAAGTATTGCTTTCTTTCCTTCCGGATGGAAGCCATTGCCTAAAGGTCCCATTACTTCTATCCTATCAGATACCTTATATTCTGAGAATTCTTCAGTTCCTTTACCAACTACACGGTAGACCAATCGCAGCAATCCATTCTCTTTGTCTATTTCACATATGCTGATTGGCCTTGGAAGTAAACGGTTCTCACTTTTACAATACAAGGATATAAACTGACCCGGTTTTGCACTGGCCGCAATATCCTTCTCTTCAATCCACATGCTATAGATATCCTCTGTCAACTTTTCAATTGAAGTTATCAAAGCCGCTTTCTTAAAGGTCTCTGCCATAGCTTCTCATCTCCTTATTTCCTTCTTATAAATATTTATTTTAATCATTCTGTTTCATGATTACGTTCCCTGAAATCTTACTTATTATAATCGAAATGCATTGATTACACAAGTCTTTCCCAGATATTTTCTAATGTTAAATAGCCTGGCATTAAGGATACTCAATTAAATACTTATTTCAGTAATACATTTTTCACCTTGACTAGCTTAGTCAAACATTTATTTTTTAGCATTGACTAATCTGGTCTAAAGTGATAGTCTATTTTTGACCAGATTAGTCAATCCAATAAACTACCAAATTAAGAATATATAATTTATTATTTTCCCATTTATTTTACCTAAATCAGAAAGGAGTTACTAATCTTGTATGATCGTTTTGAAAAGTTAGAAGAAGATAAAAAAATGAAAATTATCAATGCCGGTCTTTCCGTTTTCAGTGAAAATGGTTACGTAAAAACATCCATTGATAAAATTGTGGAACTTGCAGATATATCTAAAGGCAGTTTATTCTATTATTTTGAATCAAAGAAAAACTTCTTTATATTCTTGTATGCATACTGTACCAAAAAAATGGAGCAGTTAGCTATGGAAAATGAAACTAATTTTATGGCTTACACTGATTTCTTTGAACGGTTAAAAAAAATAGAAGCCATCAAAACTGACTTGACTGTAAAATATCCCTATATGTATTCCTTTCTAATGAAAGCATATGTAGAAACCGCTCCAGCCGTACAAAAGGAGATACAGAAAATAAATCAGAAATACACCAATACAGAAACTCTGAAAATTTATGAGAATCTGGATTATTCCAAATTCAAAGAGGGCATAAATCCTCAAATGGTAATCCAATTAGTAATATGGTGTTCTGAAGGCTGTATGAATCAACTGCTTATGAAAAGAAAAATGAATCCGTCCTCTGCTGTTTCATCGGAGGAATTAACTGAAATATTTCAAGTCTTTGACTCCTACATGGAATTATTACAAAAAAACTTTTATAAAGTTGAATATTTATAATCATTTAAATGAATGAAAGGGGAATCTGCAATATGTCAATCATTGAAATCAATGGTATAACAAAGGATTATGGAAACCGCAAAGGCATATTTAACTTATTATTTGCAGTAGAAAAAGGAGAAGTATTCGGTTATCTTGGCCCAAATGGAGCAGGGAAAACAACAACTATAAGGCATCTGTTGGGCTTTCTTACACCGGATACCGGATCTGCAAAAATTCTTGGAATGGATTGCAGAAAAGATTCTGCTGAAATTATGAAACATCTGGGTTACCTGCCGGCAGAGATAGCATTTTTTGATGGCATGAAAGGTATGGACTTTTTAAAATTTATGGGTGAAATGAGGGGCCTGGCCAATACCTCCTACCGTGATGCATTAATTGAAAAGTTCCAACTGGATACCAAAGGAACCATCCGCAAAATGTCAAAAGGTATGAAGCAAAAACTAGGAATTATCTGTGCATTTATGCACGATCCCCAAGTCCTTATATTAGATGAACCAACCAGCGGATTAGACCCCCTGATGCAAAATATTTTTGCCGGTTTAATATTAGAGGAAAAAGCAAAAGGCAAAACCATTCTTATGTCCTCCCATAGCTTTGAAGAAATAGAAAAGACCTGTGACCGGATCGGTATTATCCGGGCAGGCGAATTAGTTACTACGGAAGACATACATGTGCTGAAAACAAAGCGGAGAAAATCCTATCTAATCACCTTTGACAGTCCTGCTACTGCCAGTGCATTTGCCAAAACCGATAGTTTTGATAATATTACCTTGGATGGAGCCTCCGCAAAAGTTGATGTATTGGGAAGTGTTACAAGATTAATGGAAGCCTTAAGCGGCTTTACCGTAATTGATTTTGATACACAAAAAAATAGTCTGGAAGAGGTCTTTATGCAATATTACGGCTCAACAATCACAGAGGAAAATGCCACAAAACAGGGAGGTGTAAGATAATGTTCAGCAAACCTTTATTCAAAGCAACCTTAAAACAAAACTATGTTGTGTTTATTATAATACTTGCTGTATTAATGCTTTATTTGCCAATAATTATCCAGATGTTTGACCCCAGTACGCAGGATACATTAGATGAAATGTTAAAAGTACTGCCACAGGGATTAATTTCTGCAATGGGTTTTTCTAATGTAGGTTCTACCTTGTTGGGATTTGTGGCATCTTATTTTTATGGATTTTTAATACTGTTACTGCCGATGATTTATGTAATCATTGTTGCAAACCGCAGCATTGCCTCCCATGTAGATAAAGGCTCTATGGCTTATTTGCTCTCTACACCCAATACCAGAGGAAAAATAGCAAGAACCCAGGCAGGCTTTCTGCTTATAAGTATTACCTTATTACTTGGAATCGTTACAATAGTAGGAATACTGGTAAGTGAAAACCTCTTTCCTAATGAACTGGATATTAAAGGATTTTTATTATTAAATCTCAATACATTACTGCTATACTTTGCCTTAACCGGAATTGGCTTCTTTGCTTCCTGTTTATTTAACGATACAAAGAATTCACTGGCACTTGGCGCAGGTTTACCGGTCGCTTTTCTAGTAGTGCAAATGTTATCCAATACCGGTGAATCCGTTGAATTTTTAAAATATTTTACCCTATTTACCTTATTAGACTCAGATAAGATTATAAACGGTGAGGGATATGGAATAAATTTTGTTATTCTTATTATATTAGCGATTATTCTATATGCCTCGGGATTGTATGTTTTTAAGAACAGAGACTTACCTCTATAATATATGAAATGTATAGCATAATCTACGGTCAAGGGGGGATTGTTCTTAAAATGATTACTGATATTTTCATTTTAAGGGCGTCCTCTATACAATGGATGATGAAAAGGCGGTGACAAAAACGTATGAGGATTTGTTTTACCAGCGTTTAGCACAGCTTCGTCAAAGTAAAGGTGTGTCACAAAGGGAAATAAGTTTATACATGGGACAAAAGACGCTTTGCCCTACAAATAGTTATCCGGCAAAGCGTCTTTATAAACTGATTATAATTTTTTAACATTTAATGCCCTAAAGGAGTTTATAATAGCAATTACCGTAACTCCTACATCTGCAAAAACTGCAGCCCACATGGTGGCGAATCCAAGAGCACTTAATATAAGTACAATTATTTTTATTCCTATTGCAAACATGGTATTCTGATTTGCAATCGTTAATGTTTTCTTGGAGATTTTCATTGCAGTTGCTATTTTGGAAGGTTCATCTGTCATAATAACAATATCTGCCGCCTCTATGGCTGCATCAGAACCCAGACCACCCATAGCCATGCCAATATCCGCACGGGCCAGTACAGGGGCATCATTAATTCCATCACCTACAAAACTTAACTTTCCTTTTTGGGATTTTGAATGGAATATCTCTTCCAGCTTCTCAACTTTATTTGTTGGAAGTAATTCAGAATATACTTTGTCTATTCCAAGCTCTTTTGCTACTTTATCCGCAACTATTTTATTATCTCCGGTTAACATGACCAGCTCTTTGATTCCGGCTGATTTTAAGTCCTGTATAGCTTTCTTAGCATCCGGTTTTAATTCATCTGCAATAAGGATATAGCCCATATATTGGTGGTCTGCTGCAACATGGACAACAGTACCAATTAATTCTTCTTTAGAATATGAAACATTTTGTTTATCCATTAATTTGGCATTACCTACTGCTACTGACTTTCCATCAATCTCTGCAACCACACCATGGCCTGATACTTCCTCTACATTAGCAATCCTCGTATTATCTATATCTTTTCCATAAGCATTTTTTAAGGATAGAGAAATAGGATGATTGGAGTAGCTTTCTGCAAAGGCGGCTAATTCCAGCAGTTCTTCTTTGGAAATATTCTGTGGCTTCACTTCTTGTACGGTAAATACACCTTTAGTTAAAGTTCCGGTTTTATCAAACACAACTATTTCTGTCTGGGCTAAGGCTTCCAGATAATTGCTTCCCTTAACCAGAATGCCCTTTTTCGAAGCACCTCCAATTCCTCCAAAGAAACTAAGGGGAATGGAAATAACAAGGGCACAAGGACAGGATACTACAAGGAAGCTTAATGCTCTGTAAATCCAGTCACTAAATTCCTGGCCTTTTATTAACAGCGGCGGTGCAAATGCAAGAACTACCGCAATAATTACTACAATTGGTGTATAATATCTGGCAAATCTGGTAATGAACCGTTCGGAATTAGATTTTTTGCTGCTTGCATTCTCTACTAAATCCAATATTTTACTCACAGTGGATTCCCCGAATTCTTTCGTAACTTTAACTGTTAGTACACCATTCATATTGATGCATCCGCTTAAAATGTCATCTCCGGTTTCTATTTCACGGGGAACGGATTCTCCGGTTAAAGCTGTAGTATCCAGCATAGAATTTCCTTCTATAACCTTACCGTCCAGCGGAACTTTTTCTCCCGGCTTAATTAGTATAACATCACCGATTTGTACTTCCTCCGGATCTACAGTTGCAATTTCATCTCCTCGTTTTACATTTGCATAATCCGGTCTAATATCCATTAAACTGGATATAGATTTTCTGGACTGGGCAACTGCGTAACTTTGAAACAATTCACCAACCTGATAAAACAACATAACTGCAACAGCTTCCGGATATTCTCCCACAAAAAAGGCTCCAATGGTTGCAAGGCTCATTAAGAAGTTCTCGTCAAATACATTACCTTTGATGATATTTCTTAAAGCCATTAATACAACATCCCCGCCTACAATGATATAACTTATGATAAATAATCCAAGATTTACCCATGGATTATTGATCGGAAGCAAAGCTGCCCCAAGTAAGACAACTCCCCCAATTATAATACGCCAAAGTCTTTTTTTCATATTAACCTCCCTGCTTCCATTGCCTACGAATTTGGACGTAAGCTTTATATACTATGCTTTTTTCATAGTCACAGAAGGCTCAATTTTTTTAATGATCTTTTCTGCTGCCGGTACTATAGTCTCCAATTTATCATCTTCACATTCAAGTACCATTTTTGTAGTCATAAAATTTACAGTAGCGGATTGTACTCCATCTAATTTATTAATTTCTCTTTCCATTTTTGCTGCACAATTGGCACATCCTAAACCTTCTAAACGAAATGTCTTCTTCATAATATCCTCGATTCCGGCCCCTTTAACGCCTTATTTTTATAATATTTTTATTACACTTTTGGAAAAACAGAAACGATTCTTAAGTTTCTGTCTACCCTTCGTTCTCTTCTTCTCTTATATGTTCTAAGCCTTTTTCAAATATTTGTTTTACATGATCATCAGAAAGTGAATAATACACTACTTTTCCATCTCTTCTGAATTTCACTAAATTCGCTTGTTTCAGAGATCTTAGCTGGTGTGATATTGCTGACTTTGTCATATTTAAAAGAACCGCTAAGTCGCAAACACACATTTCACTTTCATCTAAGGCCCACATGATTTTAACTCTTGTACTGTCACCTAAAACCTTGAAAAAATCCGATAGATCATAAAGTATATCTTCCTCAGGCATTTTCTTTTTTACAGCTTCAACTACATCGCCGTGGATTACATCACAATCACAGAAAATAGTATCGTTTTTCGCCATAGAGACACCCCTTTCTTCTATTCACATTAATTGAATAGTTGTTCAACTGTTAATTTTATTATAGTTGAGTACATGCTCAATTGTCAATACTTTTTTAAATAAAAATTTAGCTTACTAATGCACGTACGCTTTGCCCTGAAGCTTGTGAAGAACTCAGAAAGTGCTTTATAAACTTTATAATGACTCAATTTATATTGTTCAAGGATAACAGGGTGTATAGGATTGATTTTGCTACCTTACCCTGTCGGCCGGATTACGCAAAATCAATCCTATACACCCTGTTATCCTAATTTAAAGTTTATGAGAGTCATTACGAAAGCTTATAAAGCACTTTCTGAGTTCAATTTATGTTGTCAGCAAAGCTGTTACTACCGATTATTTTACAAACCAGTAAATAAAATGTACATACTAATTCATGATATTAATTTTATGTTGTTATATAATGGGTGGTGTTAGTATATAAGTATGGATACAAAAAGTTTAACACGATAAAATGTTTCATAGAAAGGTGTGTGTTAAACAATGTCCAAGAACGGTACTCGTTATTCGGAAGAATTCAAACAACAGATTGTTGATCTGTATAATTCAGGTAGTTCAGTTTCCTACTTGAGCAGTGAATATGGCGTCACAAATGTAACGATTTATAGTTGGATTAAGCAGCTATCTCCAGTTAAAGTATCAGAAAAAGAAGAAATCAACTCTATTGGTTATGCCTATGATACTTCCATGACAGCCGAATTGGCTATGCAGGCAGCTAAAAATGCATGTTTAAATGTAAAGGTTATTGAAGGCATCATTCTGCACAGCGATTTGGGCACACAGTATACCAGTAGGATATTTGAGGATTACCTGTCTTTCAAAGGTATTATTCATTCTTTTAGCCGAAAAGGAAATCCTTATGATAATGCATGTATTGAATCCTTCCATTCCATGCTAAAGAAGGAAGAGATCAATCATCATAAATACAATGATTTCAATGCTGCCCGTAAGGCTGTATTTGAATATATTGAATCCTGGTACAACAGAAAAAGGATTCATGATACCATTAATTATTTGACTCCGAAGGCTGCTAATGAAGCAGCATAAGCGGCATCAAAAGTTAAACTTTTTGTGTCTACGTTATTGACACAAGTCCATGGGTATACTAAATGAATCGTTAATATTAATTAAAGCACTAAATTAAATACAAGTTTCAATACACAACTTTACCTCAATGTATAAATTGAACTTTGGAGGTTTCGAAAAGGCTTTTAATTCTTTTGGAATAGATATTTAA
>NZ_FOWD01000028.1 GCF_900115365.1 Anaerocolumna aminovalerica | reverse complement strand
GGCATAGTAGTACCGGGCATAGTAGTACCAGGCATAGTAGTACTAGGCTGTGTGGGAGCAGTGCCGGGCATATTGGTACCAGGCATAGTAGTTCTAGGTTGTGTAGGAGCTACAGGAGTAGTGCCGGGCATAATGGTTCTGGGCCGCTCAGGAGAAGTACCGGGCATAGTTCTAGGTTGCTCAGGAGCTGTTGGTGTACTAGGCGGAATGTTCCTTTCCATATTTGTATTAGGAGTCGTTGTTCTTGGTGTTGTAGTACGACTAGGACATCCTAATGGTTCTTCCGTTACGCCGACTTCAGTTTCGGCAGGTATAACCGTAGTATAGTTCGGAATACCCTTTCTTTCTGAAGTTTCAACAGTATTTTTAACATCAAAAGGCCTTGTTGTCTGGGGATAATCTGGTTTCGAATAAGGTGAGAATTCAGAAAATGAATATCTCATTATAGCCTCCTTAAGTACATAAGTGCTTTTTCATTTATCAATATATGCCATAACTTAGGAACCGTGCATAGTAATCAAAAAGGAAAGTCATAAAAATAGTAGGAATATTTAGAGTTATATGGTAAAATACAATAATGTAAATAAACGACCCTATTTAGAAAGGCAAACCATATGGATTCCAGTATTTTAAAAGCAATTAGTGAGAATTTAAATATAGATTTTATTGATATGGTAATAAGTAACCCGCCAAAAGGTTCTGAATTAATAAAAGTTAAAGTTCGGCCTGTTTTATTAAAAGGCAATATATTATATCAGGCATCGGAATATCGTGGAAAACAAATCTTCCATACCAATTTTAAGAAAGAAGAATTATTAGAGAAGCTTACTGATTGGCTGGAAAATAATATGAAACAGGCAGTTATGACCTGTAAAACAAAACAAATTAATATATTAATCAGTAAAAAAGGAAAAGCTACAGTTAAATTTAAGAATATTATTACACCGGTTAATAGTAAAGAAAGAAGTGCTGATCTACAGCATAACCGGGAAAAGGCATATATTTTAACAGAAGGAAATCCCATTCCATTTTTAATTGATTTAGGTGTTATGAATAGTGAGGGTAAAATAATAAAATCCAAATATGATAAATTCAAACAGATAAATCGATTCTTAGAATTTATAGAAGACATATTACCCAGTTTAAGCAGAGAAAGAGAACTTACCATTATAGACTTCGGATGCGGAAAATCTTATTTAACCTTTGCTATGTATTATTATCTGAAGGAATTGAAAGGGTATCAGATAAAAGTAATTGGCCTGGATTTAAAAGAGGATGTTATCAGGCACTGTAATCAGCTTGCACAAAAATATGGATATGATAATCTACATTTTATGGTAGGAGACATTGCTTCTTATGAAGGGGCAAGTAAAGTTGATATGGTAGTTACTCTTCATGCCTGCGATACAGCAACAGATTATGCCTTGTTTAAAGCAATTCAATGGGAAGCGGAAGTTATACTTTCTGTACCATGCTGTCAGCATGAGTTGAATAGTCAGATTAAAAATGATATATTAAGTCCTATCTTACAATATGGATTAATTAAAGAGCGATTTACTGCTTTGGCAACGGATGCACTCCGTGCAGAGCTGCTAGAAGCGATGGGATATAAATCGCAGATTCTGGAATTCATAGATATGGAACATACTCCAAAAAATATATTAATACGAGGGGTAAGAAATCCGAAGAATCAAAATAAAACAGCAGAATTAAAAAAACAAAAGATGAAATCCATAGAAGAATGCAGAAAATTTTTAAATGTTAATCCGGCTTTATATCAATTATTAATAGATAAGATGTAAGGACTTTGGGTAAATTATTAAAAAAGAATTTTAAGTTTTATAGGTAATTGAATACGCAGATGAGCGCAAAAGCGCTGGAATCGGGGTTAGGTTGAAAAAGCAAGTTTTTCAACCGGAAATTTGTGCGTATTCACAAATTCCCTCTTTATTAAAAAGCGCCATAGCGCTGGAATCGAGGTTGTTATGTTGAAACATGTATATAAAGGAATTATATTGCTTTGTGTATTTGCTGCCTCACTCTATTATTTTAGCCTGGATATGAAAGAAGAAGTAGTTCGTGTTGAAAAAACAGTACAAATGAGCAAAGCCTCATTCCCTATTGTAACATTAAAAGTAAATGGTACAGAACTTAATCAAATGCATGGCTACAGTAATACCATGAGTGCCGGCACCGTAAGAGAATCTATTACACCACTGGATAAGGATCAAAGCTTTACTATAGTTATAGATGAAAAAGAAAATGATGTAAAACGTGTAATTTATGAATTAAGAAGTGTATCTGACCAAAGACTATTGAAAACAGATACTATTAATGCGTTAGATAAAGAAGGAGATTTTAAAACAGCAAAAATCAAATTAGATGCTTCTTTAGAAGTGAATGAAGAATATGCTGTTAAAATCACATTGGTTACAATCAAAAGTAAAAAAATGAATTATTACACCAGGGTAAAACTTCTTCCGGACTCTAACTATAAGGAAAAATTAGATTTTGTTCTGGACTTCCATAATACTATTATGGATAAACAGAAAGCGGAAGACATAATTCGTTATCTGGAACCGGATCCAAAACAGGATAATTCTAATTTTGCTCATGTTAATATTCACTCCAGTTTTGATTTAGTCAGCTGGGGTAATTTAAAACCACAGGTGATTGGAGATGTGATTCCCACCATTAAGGAATTAAGTCCGGATATGGGATCAATCCAGCTAAAATACAGGGTATCGGCAGAAACAGACAGCGGGCAGGAATTTTATAATGTACAGGAATTTTATCGGGTTCGGTATACTTCTTCCAGAATGTATTTATTAAATTATGAAAGAAGAATGGAATCTGTTTTTGACATAAATCTAACCAGTCTAGCGAAAAGTCAGTTTAAAGTAGGAGTTACCAATCAGGAAAAAATGGACCTGGTAACCAGTGCAGACGATACCAAATTAGCATTTGTAAGAGAAAGAGAATTATGGTACTACAATCTGGCTGAAAATGATGCTATAAAAGTATTTTCTTTTCGCCAGGAGGAATCCGATAGTATTAGGGATATATACGATCAGCATAATGTGAAAATATTAAATCTGGATGATAGCGGTAACATAGATTTTATCGTATATGGATATATGAACCGTGGTGTATATGAAGGAAGGGTAGGTATTGTATTATACCGTTTCTATAGCGGGGAGAATAGAATTGAAGAGTTGGTTTACATTCCAACCAATGTAACTTATCAAATATTAAAGGAGCAATTAGGAGAATTTAGTTATGTAAACCAATTCAGTACCTTTTATTTTACTATCCATAATACGATTTATGCCTATAATCTCATTACCAGTAATTTAACTACCGTTGCAACTGATATAAATAATGAAGGATATATTGTATCCAAAAAAGAGCAATATTTAGCCTTCCAGAACAGTAGCGATCCTCTGAAAGCGGATACCATTACTATTTTGGATCTGGAAACAGGCGCAGAACAGCAGATCAATGCACCAAAAGGAAGTAATATTCGTCTATTGGGAAAAATTCATGAGAATATAGTTTATGGATTTGTAAAACATAACGATATTACGACTACCGTTGATGGAGAGCCGTTAGTACCCATGTACCAAATCCAGATTGCTGACTATAACCGGAATGTTTTAAAAGATTACAAAAAATCAGGTTATTTTATAACTGATACTATAATTGAAGATAATATTATAACCCTGCTTCGGGTAGAGCAGGTAAAAGAGAATGGAAAGACTTATTACAAAACAGCCTCTTCGGATAATATATTAAATAAAGTAATACAATCACCTTCTGTATTCAAATTAGCAGAAAGGGTTACGGATCTCACTTTGACAGAACAGTATATTTCCCTTCCCTCCGGATATTCTATGGAAGAAAAGCCCAAGGGCAGACAAACGGTAAATACTATTATTTCAAGAGATACTACCCTTCGTCTGAAGGAAGAGGAAAGGCTGCCGGATGAATATGTAGTTTATGCATTAGGTGAAATTGAAGGCTTTTATGATCATGCAGGAGAAGCTATAGAGAAAGCCAGCAGCCTGGTTGGTACTGTATTAAACGGAAATCAGGAAGTAATCTGGGAACGGGGTGTAAGAAAACCTTCAAATGAGATAAAGAATATTGATCCTGTCTATGAAACCGATTCTTTAAATAGTATTATGGCCAGCGCTTTCATGTTAGTCAGCTATCAAAAGGGCGGTACAATAAACAGTAGTCAGGTCACAAATCAAGTATCAGCCCACGAATTCTTAAGTCAGAACTTTGGAAATAAGCTGCTTAACTTAACCGGCTGTTCTTTAGATGATGTACTGTATTATGTCAGTGATCAAAGACCGGTGCTGGCTTTAAAGAATTCCAATCAAGGGGTATTGATTGTGGGGTATGACAACTATAATATTACAGTAATTGATCCAGTACTGAAAAGAACCATGAAGCTTGGGTTAAATGACAGTATGGCTATGTTCGAGGCAGCAGGTAATGTATTTATAAGTTATAAAAAGTAGAGGAAAACAGGATCTGAGGAGGCCCAAAAGCAGCCTAATGTTTTAATAGAACAAAGAAAAGTGGGAAAAGGAGAAAAAGATATGGATGAAAGAATAAAAATATTGGCACATAATTTAGTTACTTATTCAATGAACGTGCAGAAGAATGAAAAGGTATATATTCATTATACAGGTGAATCTACGAAGGACCTGGCAAGACAATTGATAAAAGAAGTATATAAAGCAGGAGGCCTGCCATTTCCACACTACACAGATCCCCAGGTACAAAGGGAAATGCTATTAAATTGCACCGAAGAGCAACTAAAATTAATGGCTGAAATAGATGGACAGGAAATGGATAAAATGGATTGTTATGTAGGTGTAAGAGGAAGCGAAAATGTATCGGAGTTATCCGATGTTCCTGCCCATAAAATGAGTTTATATGAAACATTTTATTCCACACCGGTTCATCATGATATCCGTGTGAAAAAGACCAGATGGGTGGTTCTACGTTACCCTAACAGTTCTATGGCACAACTTGCCAATACCAGTTTGGAGAATTTTGAAGACTTTTACTTTAATGTATGTAACTTAGATTATTCTAAAATGAATAAGGAAATGCAAAATCTAAAACAATTAATGGAGAAAACAGATAAGGTAAGAATCCTTGGACCGGGCACAGACCTTACTTTCTCAATCAAAGGAATTCCTGCTATTCCTTGTGCAGGAGAAAGTAATATTCCGGATGGAGAAGTATATACATCACCGGTGAGAGATTCCGTTAACGGCACCTTGTCTTACAATACACCTGCAGTATTCCAAGGCTTTACTTATGAGAACATTAAGTTGACCTTTAAAGACGGAAAGATTATAGAAGCAACAGCTAATGATACGGAAAGAATAAATAAAGTATTTGATACCGATGAAGGAGCCAGGTATATTGGAGAGTTTGCCATTGGTGTAAACCCTTATGTGCTGAAGCCTATGAAGGATACTTTATTTGATGAAAAGATAATGGGCTCCTTTCATTTCACTCCCGGTAACTGTTATAGTGATGCATCAAATGGTAATAAATCTGCAATTCATTGGGATTTGGTATGTATTCAGACCCCTGAATATGGTGGCGGAGAGATGTATTTTGATGATATTCTGATCCGTAAAGACGGAAGATTTGTGATTCCGGAATTGGATTGTTTGAATCCTGAGAACTTAAAATAAATCCTTAAATTTATGAAGAATAAATGAAGATGTTTAACAATTTATTAAGATGGAAAATTCTATTTAAAGTTTATGTATTATGACTTATAATAAGGTATATTAAGAGTAGCTTTCGTTTATAAGATAGCTGTCTAAAGTTATATAAGTATTTTGCAATAGGAAAATACTAGCTTTTAGATTTTTATTATGTACCGTAAGATACGGTTGGAAAGAGGAGACGAAAAAAATGAAACTTCTTAGTGTAGCTATACCTTGCTATAATTCTGCGGAGTATATGGATCACGCTATTGAAACACTTTTAACAGGTGGAAAGGAAATGGAGATTATCATTGTAGATGATGGTTCCAAAGATGATACCAGAAAGATTGCAGATAACTATGCTGCAAAATATCCGGATATTATTAAATCTGTTCATCAGGAAAATGGCGGTCATGGAGAAGCAGTAAATACCGGGTTACTTCATGCTACTGGACTTTATTTTAAAGTTGTAGACAGTGATGATTGGGTTAATGAAGATGCCCTTCGCCAAGTATTGGATAAATTACAGGAGCTGGCTGAAGATGGGCAAAGTTTAGACCTTATGATTGCTAACTATGTTTATGAGAAACCAAGCATTAATAAACATAAAGTAATGGATTATAAAACTGCTTTGCCAAAAGGAAAAGTCTTTACATGGAATGATATTATGCACTTTAAACAAAGTCAGTATATCATTATGCATGCAGCTATTTACCGCACAAAATTATTAAAAGATTGTGGATTAAAGCTGCCAAAGCATACCTTCTATGTGGATAACATATTTGTTTATCAGCCACTTCCTTTTGTAAAAACCATGTATTATCTGGACGTAAATCTATATCGTTATTTCATCGGAAGAGAAGATCAGTCAGTAAATGAAAAGGTTATGTTAAAACGTATCGACCAGCAGATTCGAATTACAAAGATTATGATTGAATGTCATGATATGTCACAGATTAAGAATAAAAAGTTAAGAAATTACATGACTAAGTATTTATGTATGATGATGACAGTTTCATCTGTTTATCTTATAAGGGATAATACAAAAGAAAGCTTGGAAAAGAAAGAAGAACTATGGGATTATTTGAAAAAAGCCGATAAAAAATTATATACTCGAATTAACAATATGTTTCTGGGAAGGTCTATGAATTTACCAGGTAAGGCAGGAAGAAAAATAGTAGATATTGGCTATAAGATTTCAAAAAAAATATATGGTTTCGGTTAATCCGAAACCATATATAGTCTAAAAAGAAAGGGTATCCTTATAAATATTTAATTTTCAGAAAAAGTGGATTGTGCATATGCTTTATCTGCTTCCTTATGAGCAATTCTGTTACTGCCTATTACATATACGAAGATATACATAACACCACTTAATGCTATTCCGGCGATAACATCAAACGCAGAATGTTGTTTTAAGAACATAGTTGAAAGACAAATAAATATCATCAAAATAAAGGATGACCTCTGAATCCATTTATGTTCCTTTAAAGCATTGCTTCGGTGTATGGCAATGTGAGCGCCAATAGAGTTAAAAACATGAATGCTTGGACAAACATTAGTGGAAGTATCAGTTGCATATAACTTCCCAACAATACGAATAAATATATTGTCTCTAGGTATTTGTGATAAATCTGGACGAAGGTTTTGTCCATTTGGCCATATGGTATAAATTATTAAGCAGATGGTCATTCCTATAAATAAAAATGCAATACATTTATAAAAGTCTTCCTTATTTGTTAAAAAGAAATAAACAATTGTTGCAAAGATATAGACAAACCATAA
The DNA here is from genome assembly GCF_900115365.1 of Anaerocolumna aminovalerica. Taxonomy (GTDB): domain Bacteria; phylum Bacillota; class Clostridia; order Lachnospirales; family Lachnospiraceae; genus Anaerocolumna; species Anaerocolumna aminovalerica. The sequence goes on along the minus strand of NZ_FOWD01000028.1, from coordinate 51,507 downwards.
ATAGTATGGAATTACAAACCATTCATTAAAAGGTATGTAGTCATCAAGCCATATCTTCACAGGTGTGTAGTTAGTGGTTACTGCTTTTTCCAGAGCAAAAAACCATATAATGTATACAATAAAATAAGAGAATACCCAACCGTGTTTATATTTAGATAGTAATTCTTTCAAGTTAACCAACCTTTCTTTATTATTTTAAGGTTCTTCTGCTGTTCATTGGGATTATAGCACAAAGTGGGAATTCTCACAATATAAATAGCAAAGTTTATATTAATGTAAGAAAAAGTTAAGAAAAACATTAGTTATAGCGTTACTTTAACGCAGGAAGGGGTAATTTATGAAAAGAGTATTTTTAATTGTTTTAGATAGTTTTGGAGTAGGAGAAATGAAAGATTCAGCAGAATATGGTGATGCAGGCAGCAATACCTTAAGAGCAGTAGCTTCCAATAAATATTTTAACACTCCTAACATGGCTAAGTTAGGTTTATTCCATTTAGACGGACTGGATGATATGAAAAAAGAGAACAATCTCCTTGGTTCATATGCCCGTATGGCAGAAGCCTCCAAAGGGAAAGATACTACCATCGGACATTGGGAAATTGCAGGTATAATTTCTGAAAGTCCCCTGCCAACATTTCCGGATGGTTTCCCACAGGAATTACTAGATGAACTATCAAAACGTACCGGCCGGGGTATCCTTTGCAATAAACCTTATTCAGGGACAGAAGTAATCAAGGATTTCGGAGAAGAGCATGTAAAAACAGGTGATTTAATTGTCTATACTTCAGCAGACAGTGTACTTCAAATTGCTGCACACGAAGCGGTTGTTCCAATTGAAGAATTGTACCGTTACTGTGATATTGCAAGAGAGATATGCCAAGGACCTTGGGGTGTGGGAAGAATAATAGCAAGGCCTTTTGAAGGAGAAGCCCCTAACTTTAAGAGAACTTCAAGACGTCATGATTATTCCTTAGTACCTCCAAAGGCAACTATGCTAGATGCTATTAAAGAGTCTCAAAAGGAAGTTTTAGCTGTTGGTAAGATTTTTGATATATTTGCAGGGGCAGGTATCACTGATTCTGTTCGCACAGCCAACAATGCAGAAGGTATTGAGAGAACCATTGACTATATGAAAAAGGATTTTGAGGGCTTGTGCTTTACCAACCTGGTAGACTTTGATATGGTTTACGGTCACCGTAATGATGTTGAAGGTTACGCAAAGGCATTGACTTATTTTGACGAACAAATGCCTCGTATTGTGGAATTACTAAAAGAGGATGATATTCTAATCCTTACTGCTGATCATGGTTGTGATCCAAGTACAGAATCTACAGACCATTCCAGAGAACATACTCCATGTTTAATTTACGGAAACAAGATAAAAGAAGGAGTGAATCTGGGAACCAGAGACACCTTTGCAGATATTGCAGCAACTATTCTTGAATATCTGGATGTGAAAGGGGATGTAGCCGGTAAATCTTTCTTGGGAGATATCTTAAGATAATAGAAATTAGTATTAGAATGCTTTGCCCAATATAGGTTATTCAAGACCAACAAGAGTATGGGATGCTGTGTAGTTCTTGTTCCACAGGGAAATCCGATGGTTCTAATACTAAAGTAATCGCTTAGAGCATATTTAAAAATTGCGAACTCCTCAGCTTCGCTTCGTCAAACATCACAATTTTTAAATATTGTCGTGATTCCTGTAGTATAAGATCCATAACGAATTTCCCAAAGTCACAAGAACCACACAGCATCCCATACTCTCGTTAATCAAGGTAGGTTTTATTAGGGCAAAGCTATTTATGAAAACCAGGTTTTCTGCAAACTGAACTGGTGTCAGACATGGTTCCTTTCTACAACTTGCTATAAATTTTCTGATTTTTTCTTGTTCCATATTCTTTTTCTCCTTTCCGTAAAAGTATAATCTTTTCATGGGTAGAACGACACCTACTAAAGGTAGAATTAGAATTATGAAGTATAAAACCATTATCTACGGACCTTTTGCGCCATTTGGTATCAGCCCCATACGGATAAAACCAAAAACACATTATAATCTGTTTTCTTTCCCAGAATTTACTGCTCTATATGCTCCACTTTTTAGAAGATTTCATGGCGGAAATATAGCCTGTATTTGCCAGTAATTTCTTTCTCACTATGCTATATTATATACGGATAACCATAGGGAGAAAACTTCACTAATAGAGTTTTTTTCGTGCTTTTTTTATCAATTTGAAAGTTAAAGGAGCCGGTTCCTTCTATATTATTTGTCTAAAAAGTCAGCTGCTGTCGAAGGCTTTTTTGAACAAGGTTTGCTATTAATGGTTATTTACGGTATAATGTACACATCTGTTAATATGGAGGGAAGCAATGAATAAAATAAGATATCAAGTATTACCATTGATTCTTACTATTGCTTTAAGTGCATGCAGTTTCTCAGTCAGTGCTGCAAGACATCAAGATACTAGAACTCCGGATTTCATATTTTCATCAAATGAAGATGCAGATATTGCATTGAAAATAAAGGATATGAATACTGGAAGAGAAGATCAACTAGAAACACAGATTACATATACAGATAAAACATTAGAAATTACTGGTCTAGAACCATTTTCCTTGGAAAAACTCCAAAATGGAACAACAGGCTTAGAAATCTATTATAATTTAATGGATTCTCATACAGAAGAAAAACCAATTGACTCTTATGGAAAGATAGAAAACAGGGAGGATATTTCTGACATAGGAGAAGTTATCCTTACTCTATCGGAAGATGAGCCTTATTGGAGAATCTGCAATGAAAATGGCAGTTGGGGAATTGGTATCCGGGGGATAGGAATACCGGAAGTAATATATCAATTATTGCCGGAGAATGTAAATAGCCTTAAAGGAATAAATTATAGGGGAATACAAACCGAAAAAAATTTAAGAAGTAATAATAATTACAAAAGCAAGATTGTATTAATTCAACAAACTCCTGTTGATAAAACAAACTCCATTTCATTAAGGGACTTACAGCTGCCAGCAGATATAATCCGGCAGATAACAGCGAATAATAATTACCAAAGCAATTTGGAGATTATGGCAAATTATACTTTTAAGATAAAGGTTCCTTCGAAGGATATAAATACGGATTTAAATAAGGGGAATTCTTTATGGATAAAAGGTAAGGTTACTATAAGATATGCAGTTGATGTAAAACATGATATCCTTATAAAATAGTACGAGTAATAATTCATAGAACAAACATTTCATATAAAAACAATTCATAGAATAAACAATTCAGAATAAAAATTTAGAATAAACAGTTTACAGAACAAACGAGAAGCCTCTTAAACCTCTTCACAAGAAGAAAACTAAGAGGCTTATTTATTTCCATTTCAAGGTTTTTAATTCATACTATTCATATATGATATTATGAAAATAATGATTGACAAATGATAAATCATATGATAAATTAAATTTAGATAGAAATATATTTAGAATGAATTTGATAGAAAAATGGATAAAAAGGATGTATAAATACATCCTATAGAATGCCTGAGATACAAAATAAATGGACGCATTCATTTTAACATTAAAAAAATTTAAAGGAGAGTTGAGTTATGGCAAAGATCGCAAAGCAAATTACAGATTTAATAGGTAATACTCCATTAGTTGAACTAGGTAATTACAGCAAAGCAAATGATGTAAAAGCAAATCTTATTGCTAAATTAGAATACTTTAATCCGGCAGGAAGTGTAAAAGATAGAATTGCAAAAGCTATGATTGATGATGCAGAAAAAAAGGGATTATTAAAGCCCGGTGGAACCATCATTGAACCTACAAGCGGTAACACCGGTATTGGTCTTGCATCTGTAGCAGCAGCAAGAGGCTATAAATTAATTATCACCATGCCTGAAACTATGAGTGTGGAAAGAAGAACTTTATTAAAAGCTTATGGCGCGGAACTGGTATTAACAGAAGGCTCCAAAGGAATGAAGGGTGCCATTGCAAAGGCAGAGGAGATCGCCAAAGAAACACCTAATTCATTTATCCCTGCTCAATTTGATAATGCTGCCAACCCTGCTGTTCATAAAGAAACAACTGGTCCGGAGATATGGAAGGATACTGATGGAAAGGTAGATATTTTTGTGGCAGGTATTGGAACTGGCGGAACGATTACGGGAGCTGGTGAATACTTAAAGAGTCAGAATCCGGCTATTAAAGTAATTGCTGTTGAGCCCAGTGCATCTCCTGTTCTTTCCAAAGGAACTGCAGGTTCCCATAAGATTCAGGGTATTGGTGCAGGATTTGTTCCCAGTATACTGAATACAAATGTTTATGATGAAATTATAACAGTTGAGAATGATGACGCTTTTACTATCGGTAAAGAATTAGCAAAAGAAGAAGGCTTCTTAGTAGGAATATCTTCAGGTGCAGCAGTGTGGGCGGCAACACAGATAGCAAAACGTCCTGAGAACGAAGGAAAAACTATAGTTGTATTATTACCGGATACCGGAGACCGTTATTTATCAACACCATTATTTGCAGAATAAGCAGAATCTGAAAAATTAAGTAATTTAATATGAGTCACCGAGTAATATTAAAAGGGCTATTACAGAAATATTGGAATTTAAAGAGTGTATCCACCTCTAATGATGACAATTTTGTAATAGCCCTCTTGCATTGTATAAAACCTACAGTGTATAATTAAATATTATTACTGGAAAGGAAAAATTTAAAATGAAGAAAAATGACCTGATTTTAGCGGGAGTTATTTTAACCATAGCTATTGGCGCACTTATATTTGTGAATTTAAATAAAAAAGAAGGAAATACCGTTATTGTCAAAGTGGATGGTGAAGTATATAAAGAATTTCCATTAGATGTAGATGCTACATATGAAATTAAAGGGGCAAACGGCGGAACCAATCTGCTTGTTATTAAAGATGGTTATGCAGACATTACCGAAGCTTCCTGTCCTGACGAGGTCTGCGTAGTTCAACCGAAAATCAATAAAAGCGGTGAAACAATTGTATGTCTTCCCAATAAAGTTATTATAGAAATTAATGGTGAGAACCAAAGCGAATTAGATGCTATTGCCAATTAGTATTAGACGTAAGGCAAGATTATTTTAATAAAACAAAGGCTGCTGCAAAATTGTAAATCTGAGATTCTTCGCCTAATGGCTTGGAATGACAATTTTGCAGCAGCCTTTATGTATTGAATATATTATTAATTATTTTGCAAGTACAAATTCTTTAATGAATTTCTGAGCTTCGTTGATTCCGTCCATAACTGCTTTAGAGGAAACCGTTGCTCCGGATATTGCTTCTATTTCAGTTCCGGCTGCTGGTGCAACAGGTACTTCAGGAGTTTCTTCTTCAGGAACTTCTGGTGCAGTTTCACCTGAGGAAGCTTTAACGAATGCTTCTTCTACTAAACTTACGAATTCGCTTACATTGATACTAACGCCTGCCACGGAATCTGTTTTACCGCTTTCATCAAGAACGATACCTTTTGTAGATTGATTTTCGATAACATTGGCAGCTAAAGAATCTGCTTGTTCTTTCCATGTAGGGTTGCCTTCAACCATAACGTATTCACCAACGGAAGATAAGTAACTCTTATATTCGCCGGCTGCATTTCTTCCATCCCATACAACAGAAGTAACTTTACCATTTTCAATAACTAAAGTTACAATGCTGGTATATCCTTGGCTTTCTTGTCCTTCAACAGTATATGTACCGTCTTTTAATGTCTTAGGAGAAGCTTGTGCTAAACATTGAGAAGCAAGATTAATAAAATCACTGATGGAAATACTAACGCCTGCTACAGCATCTGTTTTACCGCCATCATCTACCGGAATGTTGAAAGATTGATTTGAAATGACATATTCAGCTAATGCTACTGCTTGTTCCTGCCATGTAGGACCATTATCTGTCATAACGTAACCGCCGTCTGCTGATAATAGGCTCTTGAATTCTCCGTCTTCATTGTAAGCATCCCAGATAACCTCAGTGATTTTGCCATCAGCAACTGTTAAACTCAGTGTACTTTTGAAGCCGCCTTTATCGAATTCTTTAGCTTCAGCAGTATAAGTTCCATCAGCTAAAGCAGCAGTATCAACAACAGCTTCTTCTTTCTTTGTTTCCTGTGCAGTTTCAGCAGTTGGTGCTTTGCCCGGTAAATAAACGGGAGCCTTTACACCGTTAAACTTACTTAAGAAGGAATCTTCTGTAACTTTACTTCCAAGACCTTCTGTTTCTGTTTGCTCTTTAACTACAACTGAGGAAATAGTATCACCAGTTTTATCAAAAGTTACATCCATAATGATGTCTCCACCGAATCCTGGACTTGCTACGGTAACTACATAACCATTTTCTGTTTCAGAAGCAGCTTGGATCTTGAAATTTCCGCTTTCATAACCGGAAACATCGATTGTATTACCTGTAGTTTCGGTATTACCATTGGATCCAGTCTCTGTTTTTTCTTTCTTTGTTAATAAATTTACTCCGATTATTACAACAATAGCTAAAATTGTAACAATCACTAAGCCAATTATTCCATTGGTTTTTCCATTTCTTTTCATAACATACTCCTATCTGCCTTCGTTGGCCTTAATTAATGTATACCAATCCGGGATATTGTATCATATTTTTCCTATTTAGTAAATAGATATCCGGTGATTTGTGAGGGTTTTAACAATATAAAAACTGGATATTCCTAAAGTTTGATAAATTTTATACGAACCTTGACAGTTCATTCTTGTTTTACTAAAATAGCATTTATGAGTAATTACTAAGGACTATATATAGATCTATTTGAGTATTCGGGTCTGGATGCTGCTTTTTAGCTGATATGAGTGTTACGGAGCTGGAATGTATATGAAAAAAGCGTATACCTTAAGTAAATTAAGGATAGCAGGAAAGAGGAAATATGAGTAAAAGTAAGAAAAAGTATTTGCCGGTAGTTTTATTAGGAATAGCGTGTATTGCATTACTGACAACCTATATTATCATTTCTAACAATAAAAAAGAAGATAAAGAACCAATTGGAGAACCCATTCAAAAAAGTTCGTTTTTACTAAATACGATTATAACAATTACCCTCTATGATTCTCAGGATGAAGGTATTATTGACGGTGCAATGGAACTTATTGGGGAATATGAGAAGGTATATAGCCGCACAATGGAAACCAGTGAAGTATATAAGTTAAATCATGGAACTCTTGAGAAAGCAAAGGGCGGAAACTATAGTTATAAAATATCAGATACCTTAGCAGATATATTAGAGAAAAGTCTGTACTACGGCAACTTATCAGAGGGTAGATTCGATATAACAATTGAACCGATTACGGCACAGTGGGATTTTATATCGGAAAATGCGGTTATACCGGAGAAAAATGACCTGGAAACAGCACTTCCTTTAGTTGATTATAAGAATCTGATTTTAAGGGATAATACTGTTACCTTTCTTAAAGAGGGAATGGGAATAGACTTGGGAGCTATAGCCAAAGGCTATATAGCGGACAGGGTAAAAGAATATCTGCTAGAGCAAGGTGTTAAAAGCGCTATGATCAATCTGGGAGGCAATGTTTTAGCTGTAGGTAAGAAACCGGGTGGAGAGGCATTTAAAGTTGGTATACAAAAACCATTTGCAGGAAGAAATGAGATTGTTGCTGCCATGGATATCGATGGAAAATCTGTAGTATCTTCTGGGATTTATGAACGCTATATTAAGAAAGAGGATAATTTCTATCATCATATAATCGATCCCTCTACCGGGTATCCATATAAGAATGATTTGATTGCAGTAACAATTATTTCAAATAAATCGGTAGATGGGGATGGGTTAAGTACCTCCTGTTTTGCTTTAGGATTAGAAAAGGGAATGGAATTAATAGAAAGCCTGGAAGATACATATGCCATTTTTATTACAGATGACTATGAACTTCATTATACAAAAGGATTCTTTGACAATATTAAAGTAACAGAAGTGAAATAATAGGAGTTATTTTCTTCACTCATTATTATGGAGGATTTGGAGAACACAGATATAAAGGAGTATTTTGGGATGGACATAGAAAAAAGAGTAGAAGAATCACTAACAGAGCAGATTCAAATAGTCATGCCGGAGCATATCAATGGTTCGGGAAGATTATTTGGCGGTAAATTAATGGAATGGATTGATATAGTATCAGGTGTTGTGGCAAGGCGTCACTCTCAATATAATGTTACAACAGCCGCAGTTGATAACCTTCAGTTTAAGGCAGGAGCACATTTGAATGATACTTTAGTATTAATTGGACGTATTACTTACGTTGGAAATACTTCTATGGAAGTAAGAATAGATACTTATGTTGAAAGTATGGATGGAATGAGAAAGCCCATTAACAGAGCTTACTTTGTAATGGTAGCAATTGACAAAGATGAAAACCCTGTCAGGGTTCCAAGACTAATTGTGGAGACAGAGTCACAACGGGCTGAGTGGGAAGGCGGAAAAAAACGTACGGAATTGCGTAAGTTAAGAAGAAAAGAAGGCTTCTAAAGGATAGTTATAATAGGATTATTAAGATATAAAAGGTAATTCAGATTATGCATATCATAGGACAACCAAGCATATATTGAAGAAAACAAGCTTGGGGGGCCAACAATGCAGCGATATATGGAAGAGAGGATATTGGAATTAGCCAATTATACGATTCAAACAAAAGCAACGGTACGTGAAACGGCGAATAAATACGGTATCAGCAAATCTACGGTGCATAAAGATTTGCAGGACAGACTTCCGTCCATTAATAATCAATTGTATAAAGCTGTATGTGAAGTGCTTATGTTAAATAAATCAGAACGTCATATACGGGGCGGTATGGCAACACGGAACAAATATAAACATGGACTTGTGTAAATACATGTCACTCTGAACTTAAAGGCAGGAATCTTGAATAGTAACTGGGGTTCTTTGCCTTTTAAGCTTGGAATGACATTTTTTTGTAGCCGCAAGTTGATATATTTTAAAGTGACTCTGCATACAATATAAAAACAAGTATAATAGGGGGATATCCTTTTGAAAGGCTATATAGAAGAACGAGCTGTGGAAATAGCAAACTATATAATCGAAAATAATGCAACGGTAAGACAAACAGCAAAACAGTTTGGTATTTCTAAATCAACCGTACATACAGATGTAACAAAATAGAACGTTTATGAACAATGGATAATAAAACGGTCATAAACAATAGATAGGGAAATATCCAATGTCCATAACCGTATATGTATTAGATGTATTAATCGTTTTAAAAAATGCATTAAGCATTATAAAGTAGAACTTTGCTGGTGGGAAGCATTATTCAAATATTTATCAAATTTATTCACGGCATAGAGCAGTGTTTCCAATTCGTTAGAAGCCAGAGAAGATTGTTCTGCATTTTCATTGCATAAATTAGCGGTAGATTCTGAATTGGCTGTGATTTCTTCTGTTACAGCAGATAGACGGCTGATATTGTCTACAATATGGTTGTTTGAACCCAAAAGGTTCTCTACCATCTCATTGATCTCGTTAATAGTATGGGTAAGCCTATCCGTCATTCCCTCTACTTTTTTAAAACCAGAACCTGCGGTGTCGATCAATGAACTTTGTTCGTTAGTAACACTAATAATTTGTTCAACAGAAGTTACCGCATTATTTGCATTTATACCTAATTCTTTCAAAATCTCAGAAATACTTTCTGTAGACTTTCTTGTCTGGTCCGCAAGTAAGCGAATTTGTTCCGCTACTACTGCAAATCCTCTTCCTGCTTCACCAGCTCTTGCACTTTCAATGGAAGCATTTAAAGCAAGTAAATTAGTTTGGCTGGAAATATCATAAATAAGGGATGTAATATTCTGAACTTCTGCGGTTTTATCTCTAAGGTGATTCATAGTAACAATAACGTTCTTATTTATATCCTCCATAGTTGCAGAATGAGTCTCAAGACGGCTGATAATACCAATACCATCCATTAAAGATTTTTGGGACTCATTGGCTATTTGGACCATAAGTTCTGATTTTTGCGTAATATTTTCAATAGATTCTTGAATGGCCGTGGTCATATTGGTCTGCTTCTCAATGCTTTCTGCATTCTCCTGAGTTCCTGAGGCAATTTCATTTACAGCGGAATTAATGACCTTACTGGACTTGTAAATTTCTTTAATAATGACAGATACCTGATTGGAACTGGTCACAACAGTATTGGCAATATCCAGGATGTCATCAATCATATTTTTCTGGACTGCTTTTTCATTGGTTAATTCTTCAATAGCTTTTTTACCGAAATACTTGTTTATAGCAGCGGCTTTTATAATGGAATAGCTAAAAATGATTACAGCACCGATTTGTACTGAATAGCTGCTGTAATCAACAGATGAAGACTGATTTAAAACTGCAACTTTATAAATTATTTCTCCTGCAGACAATAGGGACATTGCTGCTGATGAAATATAAATTAACCTAATGTCCCCGTAAAGAATGAATACAAGTAATAAGGGGAAAAGGTAAGTAAATGCAGAATGGGTTGAACTTGAAAATAAAGCAACACCATAGGTTACTAAGTATGTACCAAGAAAAATATAAGGATTTATATGAGATGATCTGTTCTTAAAATAGAAAACAAAGTCTATTACTAATCCTATTAATATGACTGAAGATAACATGAGAACATAATAAAGTGGGCGTGTTCCTTTTACAACTTCAATAAAATAGCCAATTATTAAGGCTGATGACATGGCAGTTAATATCTTCATTACAATAGAATTAATAACAGCTGTCTGATTTAAAAGATGATTGATTTTTTTGTTCAACATAGTTGTGGGCTCCTTTGCAATATCCACCATTATACAATAAATTGGTAAAAAAGCAAATATTTTAATTGGCTTTTACAAAACCTCTAACAATAATCGGATAGCAAAAAAAATCGATTTACAAAATAAAAAGAAAAATATGTCTTATAAAGTCTGTCGTTAAAATAATTTATGCAATTTTAATAAATTTGATAATTTATTTATAAAAATACTATACAAAATGTTCAGTGTGATGTATAATAAAGGGGAGTCCTTGGACGAGTATTATTTAAAACGTAGTAAAAATATTGCATATAATAATATTTTTATAATAGTTTACTAGTTTTTCGAGTTTCCATATTTATTCCATTTTTTATTTACACCTTAAAAAGCAAATATTTATTGATTTTATAGGGAAAAAAGGTATAATAAGACTGTTATTAAAAAAGAGAAGGATTTTAGGGGATTTATAAGTATTTTTAATTAATAAAATTAAGAGAGTTAATATTCTCTTAAATATAATAAGCAAGAAAAAGGAGATTATCTATGGAAAAATTCTTTAAGCTCAAAGAAAACAAAACAGATGTAAAAACGGAGGTACTGGCCGGTATAACGACATTTATGACAATGGCGTACATTCTGGCTGTTAATCCAAGCACCATGACAGCATTTAATGATATTCTTGGACTTGAGGGGTCTGCAAGAATGAATCCAAATGGTGTTTTCATGGCAACTGCTATATCTGCATTTATTGGTTCTTTACTAATGGCTCTTTTAGCAAATTATCCGTTTGCTTTGGCTCCAGGTATGGGATTAAATGCGTATTTTGCCTATACCGTAGTTCTTAAAATGGGTTACCCATGGCAAGTCGCATTAACAGCTGTATTTGTGGAAGGTATTATCTTTATACTTCTTTCACTTACAAGCGTACGTGAAGCAATTTTTAATTCTATTCCTACAACTTTAAAGTTTGCGGTTAGCAGCGGTATTGGTTTATTCATAGCATTTATCGGATTACAGAACGGAGGTATTGTAGAATCTAATGGTGCTACATTAGTTCAGTTCCATGCATTCCATGGAGAAGGTATATCACAGACTGCTAATGTTAGCGTTATACTTGCTATCCTAGGTGTTATCATTACTGGTATTCTTTTAATCAAAAAAGTAAAAGGTGGTATTTTATTTGGTATTCTTATAACTTGGATTCTTGGTGTTATTTGCCAGTTAACTGGCCTTTATGTGGTTGATCCTGCAGCTGGATTTTTTTCCTTACTTCCTAGTTTTTCATCAGGTTTTGATTTTGCAGCACTTGGGGATGTGGCTTTTAAGCTTGATTTTTCAGGCATTTTCTCTCTTGACTTTATAGTAGTTATGTTTGCATTTTTATTTGTAGATATGTTTGATACACTAGGAACTTTAATTGGTGTTTCTGCAAAAGCTGATATGTTAGACAAAGACGGAAAACTTCCTCGTATTAAGGGTGCTCTTCTTGCTGATGCTATCGGAACAGTAGGTGGTTCTTTACTTGGTACATCTACAGTTACAACTTATGTAGAAAGTGCTACTGGAGTTTCTGAAGGTGGTAGAACCGGTTTAACAGCACTAACAACTGCTATTTTATTCGGTCTTTCCGTATTCTTATCCCCAATATTTTTAGCAATTCCTGCATTTGCAACAGCACCTGCCCTTATCATTGTAGGCTTCTATATGATGGGTTCAATTGCACATATTGATTTTGAAGATATGTCAGAAGCAATTCCTGCTTTTATCTGTATCATTGCTATGCCATTTACTTATAGTATTTCTGAAGGTATCTCTTTTGGTGTTATTTCTTACGTTTTAGTTAACTTATTTACAGGCAAAGCAAAAGAAAAGAAAATCAGCTCTGTTATGTATGTTCTGACGGTATTATTCATATTAAAATATGTATTATTATAAATAATTTAGGTATGAAATAGAATTTACATATTTAAAATGGTACCTATAGGATAGACATTTGGAAAATGTCTATCCTATAGGTATTTTTTGCTCTAAAAAAATAGTTGACATCTATTATATCCCGTTGTATAATTTCGTTAAATTACTAATTCATACTAATATAATATAAATAGTAGGAATATAAAATAATGTTTCGAATATAATAAAAGCAGATCAATGCTAATATTATGTAAAAAGAGAAAGAAAGGTACTATAATTATGGATTGGTCATACTTAGGGAGAGAGTTACCCCGTTATATAGAGGCAGGATTGGTTACATTGAAGATAGGATTTTGGGGGATTCTTGCAGCCCTAATTACCGGCTTAGTATGTTGCTTTGTCCTGTACTACAAAATTTTTATATTGCAAAAGATTGTTAAGGTTTACGTGGAGCTATCTAGAAACACTCCACTATTAATTCAAGTATTTTTCTTGTATTTTGGGCTTCCCCAAGTAGGAATCAAACTAAGCGGAACGGCTTGCGCCATTATTGGTCTTGGTTTTCTAGGCGGAAGTTATATGGCAGAAGCATTTCGTGGGGGATTGGAGGCAGTTGGTAATTCCCAGATTGAGTCCGGCTTAAGCATTGGACTGGATAAAAGGCAAATGATGCAATATGTGATCCTGCCCCAGGCTATATCCATTTCCATGCCTCAGGTGAGCGCAAATTTTATTTTTTTGCTAAAAGAGACCTCTATATTAAGTGCCATAGCAATACCGGAGTTATTAAATGTCACACAAAGTTTAATTGGTCTGTATTATAAGACAAATGAGTCTCTTTTACTTTTAACCGTAAGTTATTTGATTATTATACTGCCCTTATCCATAGTGTTAGGCTATATAGAAAGAAGGTTACGTCATGCAGAATTCGGGAATTAATGTAATATTTAATAATATTGGTATATTACTTGACGGCCTTGGCAACACCTTGCTGATTGCGGTAACATCTTTATTCATTTCATTTTTTACAGGGTTTGGTTTTGGACTTTTAAGAATGTCTAAAAACAGAATAGTAAAATTACTAACTTACATTTACCTAGAGGCATTTCGTATTATACCTATTATGGTCTGGCTGTTTTCCTTTTTCTTCTTCATACCAAGAACTCTGGGTATAGATATATCCGGGGAAGTTGCTGCAATTGTAGTATTTACAATGTGGGGAACAGCAGAGATGGGGGACATTGTAAGAGGGGCTCTGGAATCTTTATCAAAGGGACAGATTGAAAGTGGATTATCCATAGGGCTATCTAAGTTGCAGTTGTTTCTTTATATTCAGTTCCCCCAAGCCATTAAGCGTATTGTTCCGGGAGCAATCAGCCTTGGAACCAGAATGATAAAAACTACTTCCTTGGTGGTACTGATTGGCGTAATTGATGTAATTGCAAGAGGAAAACAGGTAATTGAGAGAACCAAGGAAGCCTTTTGGATATATGGGTTTCTCTTTCTGCTATTCTTTCTAATGTGTTATCCTCTGTCCATTATGGCAAGAAAGCTTGAAAGAAAATGGGAAAGTTGAGGAAATATATATGAACAATGAAGAAATTGTACTTGAAATAAAAGATCTGTATAAAGGCTTTGGAGAAAGAAATGTATTAAATGGCTTGGACTTTACTCTTCACAAAGGAGAAGTTGTAGTTATAATAGGCCCTTCCGGATGTGGTAAATCCACTTTACTGCGGTGTATTAACGGTCTTGAAAAAATAGACGGCGGAGACGTCATATTGGAAGGCTCCAGTATTTATGATAAGAATATAAAAATGCGCCAGGTAAGGCAAAAAGTAGGAATAGTGTTCCAAAGCTATGATCTGTTCAGCCACATGACCGTAATGGAAAATATTCTGCTTGGGCCTTTGAAAGTGCAAAAGAGGGATAAACAAGAAGTATCAGAACTTGCCAGAGAACTATTGAAAAAGGTAGGACTTAGTGACCGTGAAAATGATTATCCAAGACAATTATCCGGCGGCCAGAAACAAAGAATTGCCATTGTACGCTCCCTTTGTATGAATCCTGACATTGTCCTCTTTGATGAAGTAACCGCAGCTTTGGATCCGGAGATGGTTCGGGAAGTATTGGATGTTATACTGGATTTAGCAAAGCAAGGTCTGACTATGATTATTGTAACTCACGAAATGCATTTCGCCAGAGCGGTATCAGACCGTATTTTATTTATGGATCATGGAAAAATCGTGGAAGAAGGGGAACCGGAAGACTTATTTGGAAATCCTAAAACGGAGCGGGCGAAACAATTTTTGAATAAATTTGATTATTAGCGGTAGTTACCAAGAAAGTCTTGGTTCCAATATAAAAAAATGAAAAGGGAGAATACGAATTATGAAAAAAACAAAAAAAGGATATCTTATTATACTGGCAATAATGACACTGGTCATTGGCTTAACCGGTTGTGGAAAGAAAGATGGTGCCGTAAGCGGAGAGGGAACAAAGGGAAAAGTTGAAAGAATAAAGGAAGCCGGAGTAGTAAAAATAGGTGTATTCGGTGATAAGCCACCTTTCGGCTACGTTGCAGAAGATGGAAGTAATGTTGGATACGATGTGTATTTGGGACGTCAGATTGCAAAGGATCTTCTTGGAGATGAATCGAAAGTAGAATTTGTATTACTAGAAGCGGCCAACCGTATTGAATATCTAAAATCCAAAAAAGTAGATATTGTATTAGCTAACTTTACTGTAACAGAAGAAAGAAAAGAACAGGTTAATTTTGCTGAACCTTATATGAAAGTGGCACTTGGTGTAGTTGCTCCTAAAGACAGTTCTATTGCTTCTGTAGAGGACTTAAAAGGCAAAACTTTAATTGTGAATAGGGGAACCACCGCGGAATTGTATTTTACAGAGAATTATCCTGATATTAAATTATTAGCTTATGATGAGAATACAGAAACTTTTCAAGCCTTAGTAGATGGAAGAGGAGATGCACTGGCACATGATAACACCTTATTGTTTGCCTGGTCATATGAAAACCAAGGATATAAGATTGTAGACGGTAACATTGGAAGTCAGGATACCATTGCACCGGCAGTGAATAAAGACGATACAGATTTGCTGAATTGGCTAAATGATGAGATAAAGACACTGACTGCAAAGGGCTTCTTTAAAGAGGCATATGATGCAGAATTAAAAAATCACTTTAGTCCGGATACGAATCCTGGTGATGTAATATTTGAAAAGTAAAAACAGTATAAGAATATAAAAAATATTAGAAAATCCCCTGGTTAAAAATTCGTGTGCTACCGTCAAGTGTGACACCATAGCATATCAAATATGAACAGGGGATTTTTTTATAAGTTAAAGTATCTTTGTAGATGTATATTAGAGTAATGCTTCAAAGTCAAGTTTTGAGAGAGCTTCTTACATATCTTTTATCTCTTGAGTATTCTAATATTATAATTTTTTAACAGGAATATAAATTTCCATAACGGTATCTTGCCTATGATGACAGCGTTCATCATAAAATTCAAAGTCCAGCTTATCTTCATCATAAACATAGCCGCTGTCTTTAAACCAATCTTCAAAAATATATTTCCATGTATCTGCAATAATTTCCGCGAATTCTTTTTGTTCTTCGTCATTGGCAGTATTAACTGGCGGGGTTGTAAAAACCGCATATTGAGCTTTTGGAACTTCAACTGTCAGCATGTCTTCTTCTGCCTTTGAGAAGTCATCAACGATTACGCCTAAAAGATATATTGCGTTTCCGGATTCAGATAATGGGACACATAATCCTACTTCACCATGTTTAGCAGGATTTAGAATATTGTACATCTTACTTTCTAAATTTTCACCATCATAATTGCTCCAGAAAGAAGCAATATCCTTAGTATATGCTGCACCGGTAATATTGGTTCTAATTCCGTAACCGGCAACCTTAAATGCAGGCTTTTCTACAATAACAGGATTCATAATATAACCTCCAATTTTCGATGTTGTTTTCCCAGCAGCATAACCGGCCATCCGTGCGGTATATTGTGTGGGACTGTAACCAAAAGCTTTACGGAAAGCTTTGGTAAAGCCGCTGGACGTTTCAAATCCATAATCCATAGCAATATCAATAATTTTTCTGCCTTTGAATAATTCTGCGGCGGCTAAAGACAATTTGCGTCCTCGAATGTATTCCATAACAGATACACCTTTGCATAAACTGAAAACTCTGCAAAAGTGATAAAGAGAGTACCCAGCATGACCGGCAACTTCTTCAATAGTTATATTTTCTTTGATATGGTATTCAATGAATTGAATACTCTTCTCAATATCTTCTCTATAATTCAATATTCACCTCACCTCCACCTTTTCCCTAGGGTAGCTTTATTATATCAATAATGTTATAAGGAAACTATTCCTGTCTTGCTAAATATTCACGAATAAGGATTTTTCATGTTGCCGGATTCTGTTCCGGGCATTAGTAGAAATGGCAAAAAGGCGGAGATCCCATAGAATGAGAATCCTCGCCTTTTAAAATAATGTTTATAGAGATTATGTGGAAAGCAGTTTATTTACTTAACCCTCTTATAGGAGCCTTTTGATGTAATAACCCCTCATTAGACTTCTTCTTTTTCCCCTATGGATAATACAAGGTTTAATAAGATACCTACTACAGCAGCTGTTGCAATAGCAGGGAATTTCATTCCGAACATAGGGATCATACTTGCTTCGTATCCAAAACTTCCCCCTAATCCAATAATTAAGATTACTGCAATAACAGCCAGGTTCTTAGATTTGAACATATCTACTTTCTTATCCATCATAATGGTAATGCCCTGTGCTGCGATAACACCGAATAAATAGATGGATAAGCCACCGATAACTGCTTTTGGTATGGAGTATACAATATTAATTAATGGCGTAAAGCAGGAAATAATCATGGTAATAATTGCTGCGGCAATCAGTACGGGAACGGAGAAGATTTTGGATAGTGCCATGGCGCTAATATTTTCACCATAGTTTGTTCCTGCCGGTCCTCCGATAAAACCGGATACAATATCTCCAATACCATCACCGATCAGGTTAAGGCCTAGTTTATCTTCAATGTCATATTTCTTTTTGGAACCTTTTTTCTTTGCCAAATCATTTACATAAATATCAAGTTGATATATATGAGCAGTTGATTCAGGAATTGTAGCAATGGCTATTGGCATAATTGCAGCAATTGAAGCCAGTGAAGGCTTTGGCAATGTAAAGATTGGAAGGTTAAATATGGAAGTACTGGCAACGGTATCGAATGTGATAAATGGAATACCGGTAACTCCTCCAATGATTGCAGCGGTGATATAACCCGTAAAAAGGCCAAAAAGAATAGGCAGCTGACTCAGCTTACCTTTTAAGTATACCGAATATATAATTGTTGAAAATAATGTAACTAAAGAGATGATCCAAGCCATATTACCTGCTAAACTAGCTTGGTTTGCTGCTGCCTCAGGGAATACGGACGCATCGGTCATTGCGTTTCCAGCAAGGGATAATCCGATTATAATAGAGATACTTCCTGTAACAGTGGGGGGAAGGACTTTGTCGATAGTGGCTTTTCCGCAACGTTTGATAATCAAACCAGCAATAATAGAAACAAAACCAGACATTACAATACCAAATTGTGCAACTGAGATTTTTTCATTAAGAGAATAAGTAGCAAATGCTTCTGCACTCATGATAGAAGCAATAGCAGCGATATAAGAAAAACTGGAACCATAATATAAAGGAATTTTTCTGCCGGTAATAAGGATAAAAGCTAAAGTAGCTAACCCGCTGGCAAAGATGGTAGTGGAAACATGAAAACCAGTAATTAGAGCAACCAGTACAGTTGCCGGAAACATAACAACAATTTGCTGTAGTGCAAATAAAATAAGTGGAATAAATGGTGGGCGCTCATCAGGTAAATAACCCACAGTTTGATTTTGTTGAGACATATGATGTGTACCTCCTTAAATTTTTTATATTTTGCCATAAAGTTATATGTTTGTAAAGAGGAAAAACAAAAAAATTTTTAATTTACTTAAGCTGGATAAAACAGGCTGGGCAATTGACTTATAATTCCCATAAATCAAGTAAATTGGCTAAATTCTTTGAAAATTAATTTGATTTATTTTTCTATTGACAAAGTGAATATATGAGTATATACTGTGCATAGTGAGTATATACACTATATCAAAAATGATTGAAAGAAATGGATTTATTAATTGTGAATTACCAAAATCAATCATGAACAAAAATTAAATTGAAATTAAGTAAAAGTAAATTTAGAACATATCTGATTGATAATAAGAGAAATTTAATCACAAAACGAATTGAGGTGAATACGTGGAGATTATTATAAGCAATTCCAGCGGTAAACCTATTTATGAACAAATTACGTTACAAATAAAGAGCTTAATTATGAGCGGAGAATTACCCCCTGGAGAGCCTTTGCCATCCATTCGGCTATTGGCAAAAGAGTTAAGAATTAGTGTTATTACAACAAAAAGGGCTTATGAAGAACTGGAAAGAGAAGGATTCATTACAACTATAGTAGGAAAAGGGAGCTACGTATCTGAAAATAACACAGAACTTGTAAGGGAAGAGCAGCTTCGGAACATTGAAGAAAATATTGAGAATGCAGTTGATTATGCAAGACAGGGAGGTATTACCCTGAAAGAATTACATGAGATATTGGATATGGTATATAAGGAGGAATAAATTATGGATTATGCTTTAGAATTAAGAGGAATTTCTAAGAGTTATAAGAATTTCAAACTGGATAATATTTCATTTAAAGTTCCCAAAGGTTGTATCATGGGATTTGTAGGTGAGAATGGAGCAGGCAAAACTACCACTATAAAAACTATATTAAATTTAATACATGCGGATAAGGGAAATATACGTATTCTGGGTATGGACTATATGAAAGACCAGTTGGCTATCCGGAATCAGATCGGTGTGGTATTTGATGAAAGCTTTTTTCATGAAAATCTTACGCTGCTGGATATATCCAAAATTATGAAACACATCTATTCCAAATGGGAGGATGAAACATTTTTCCGATATGCAAACACCTTCAAGCTGCCAAAAGATAAGATAGTCAAAGAATATTCCCGTGGTATGAAGATGAAATTGTCCATAGCTGTTGCACTGTCTCACCAGGCAAAGCTCTTAATTCTGGATGAAGCGACCAGCGGTTTGGATCCTATCGTGCGAGATGAAATCTTAGATATATTCCTGGAATTTATACAGAATGAGGAACATACAATATTTATTTCTTCCCATATTACAAGTGACTTAGAGAAGGTAGCGGATTATATTACATTTATACACGAGGGAAAAATTATATTAAGTGAAAGTAAAGATAATCTGACAGATAATTATGGAGTTGTGAAATGTAAAAAAGAAGATTTTGAGAAACTGGATAGAAACCATATAATTGGTATCCGAAAAAATAAATTTGGTTATGAAGTGATGATAGACAACAAAAGGGAAATTATAAAACAAATGAATCAGAAAAAATACAGCAATGAATTTTGTTTGGATAATACAACGATTGAAGAAATTATTTTATTTAAGGTAAGAGGTGAATAGTATGAGCGGATTAGTATTAAAGGATATACTTAACTTAAAAAGGTATATGAAACAAATGGGGATTATTCTGATTGTGTATCTTTTTATGTCTATTAATTTTAAAAATCCTAATTTAATAGTATTTATGATGGTATTTGTAACAACCATGTTGATAGTTACCTCAATGGCTTATGATGAAAGTACCAAGTGGGATAAATATGCATTGACCATGCCCATTACGAAAAAGGATCTGGTAAAATCAAAATATGTATTGTTAATACTGTTGGCCCTATCAGGAGGAGTAATCTCATTAATTTCAGCCTTCATTTTATCCAGGTTCATAGGAGTGGTTGATTACAAAGAAATGCTCCAGACAGGTGGCGGTGTTGTATTAGCCTCACTTCTGTTGTTTAGTTTATTACTGCCTATTATATTTAAGATGGGTACGGAAAAAGCCCGTATTATTATGATAATATTGTTTACAGTTCCTACAATATTAATTACCGGGTTCTCCAAAATAATTAAAGATTTAAAAATGCCACAGCTTACTGGGGAACAGATCAAATATTTAGGTTATGCCTCACCTTTTATTGTACTGCTTATAGTATTTCTGTCATATAACCTATCGGTTTCTATAGTAAATAAAAAGGAATTTTAATTTTATATTTTTACGTAAAATTTTTTTTACAGACCAGTGCGATTTGGTCTAAATACCACCTTGAGCCTGTAAGGCGAAGAATTTCATTATTATGTAGAGATTCTTCGTTTTACAGGCTCAAGGTATATAGAATAATAGATTCTAATATTCTTTCTTAAGTCTATTAGTAACTTCTTTCAAAATCAATTAAATTTCTGGGCAATTCTTTGCCTTCCACATAAGCTCTAAGGTTTTCTTCGAATATAGTAAATAACCTGCTATTGAACTTAGGCAATAAACCGGAGATATGGGGAGTAATTAAAACATCCTCTCTTTCCCAAAGGGGATTATCAGCAGGTAACGGTTCAGTCTCAAAAACATCCAGTGCAGCAAAAGCCAGTTGTCCTTTTTCCAAAGCATCTACTAAATCAATAGTATTAACAGATTTACCTCTACCTACATTAATGAATACAGCAGTTTTTTTCATCTTGGAGAATATGGTCTGATCAAAGAAATAGGTAGTTAGTTTTGTCAAGGGGAGAATATTGACAACAACGTCTGCTTCTCCTACATGGTCTATAAATTCCGATTGTTTTATAATAACATCCATATGTTCCACAGACTTACCGGTACGATTCACCCCTACAGTTCTCATGCCAAAAGCTTTAGCAAGCTTTGCCACTTCAATACCAATACGACCTGCTCCTACAATCATCATAGTCCGGTCCTGTAATTCCATGATATTCTCTCTGCCGCCCCATTTTTTCAATGGTTGATCCTTAATAGCTCCTACAATGCCTCTGGTATATGACAATAACATGCCAAATACGGATTCTGTAATCACCTTTCCGTGAAGGCCACTGCTGTTGGTTAATAATATATGCTTCTCTTTCATCAGGCTTTGGTCTACAAAATCAACACCTGCTGTGTGTATCTGCACCCATTTTAACTTGCTGGAGGGACTATGCAATATGGTATTGCCTATTTTACCGTTCCAACCGTATAGAATTTCTATGTCATCTAAGGGAAAATCAGGGGCTTCCTTAGTAAATCCATCCACAATTTCGTAATTGGGGGCAATATTCTGCAACATCTTTATTTGTTCCGGAGTTGTTGTTTGTAATAGTAAAATACCTTTTTTATTCATGTGATACCTCCTCTTTAGATTATAGCTTTATTGTATATGAAATAGCATAGTTTGCAAAGATAAAAATTACGGTTTTATATCTTTGTATAAATTCTTGAATTATGGTATAGTAAAAACAGAAAAAGGAATTTCAAGTATGGTTTGAAAGTCCCAGTGGGGTACCAAGATTAGAGGATGCAAAGATGACGGAATAGAATTATTGATATGTAGATAGGTTCCGTTTTCAATTTTATGGAGGTATTATTATGAGCGTAATTATGGATGATAATATGGAACAAGATATACTGGAGGGAAATCATAAAATTAAAATGGATACCCCATTTTTACCTTTGCTTTATGCAATGGATACATACATCCGTTCCCATACTGACAACCAGAAGCCTTTTATCCTTGCTATAGACGGCCTATGCGGAAGCGGAAAGACCACCTTAGCCAAAGAGCTAAGTACTATTTATGATTGTAATGTTTTTCCTATGGATGATTTTTACCTTCCTTTTGAAATGCGGACAAGGGAGAGGTTGGAACAGCCCGGAGGGAATGTGCATTATGAAAGATTTAATGAAGAAGTCCTTGTCCCCTTGCTGAAACAGGAGACCATAACTTATGCTCCATTTCAATGTTTCACAGGAAATTACGGAGAACCAAGGATTATAAATCCCAAAATCATAAATATAGTGGAAGGTTCCTATAGCCTTCATCCTTTTTTAACCCAGGTTTATGACTGCAAAGTATTTTTAACAATTAATGAGCAGGTGCAAATCAGTAGAATACGTAAAAGAAGCGGAGAAGAGAAACTTAAGCAATTTCTTGATAAATGGATTCCTATGGAAAATAAGTATTTTACTGAATTACATATACAAAGTATCAGTGACCTAGTTATGGATACTTCTGATTTATGGTAATGAATGTTCGTTTAAACTTATCTGTTGAAAATACAGCAATGGTATGCAGGACTAAACAATAAGAAAAACCAAATTAAAAATAAACTTATGGAGGAAATATCTTTGAAACCAGCAAATACTCAAAAACTTATTTACACAGCCCTATGCGTAGCCATAGGCCTTATACTGCCCCAAATAATTAAATTAATTCCTATTGCCAATATTGGTGCCATTATATCACCAATGCATATTCCGGTATTACTTAGCGGATTCTTATGTGGAGTACCTTTTGCTGCCTTCTGCGGCATCATCCTACCTCCTTTGGCCTTTATATTAACGGGAATGCCGCCTATTTATCCCGTTGGTATTTCTATGATTTTCGAACTTGGTACCTATGGTGCTTTAACTGCTGTACTATATCGTACTACAAAAGGCAAGATTTATCCTTCCTTAATCGGCGGCATGTTAGGGGGAAGAGCTGTTATGGGAATTGCTAATGCCATTATATTCGGAGTGGCAGGCAACCCTTATGGAATATCTGCATTTATTTCCGGAGCATTTATCAATGCACTGCCCGGAATCGTAATTCAGCTTATTGTAGTTCCGGCCATAGTATACGCTCTTAAAAAGGCAAGGCTTGTTCCGGCTGTACAGTAATATAAGCCTGGTAAATAAAATAGAATCAGATAATTTTAACATTTTAATTAATCTAATAATTCATAGGAAAAGATAAGCAACAATAATAAAGTCCATGAGAAATTTCATATTTAACCATTTTCCTACATATGATGTAAAAACAACTATATTGGTGAGAAAATGGTACAAGCAAGTAAAAAAAGCGAAGTAATTCTACATAAGAATCCTCTGGAGAATTCACAGGCGGAATTGAACAAAGAAATATCAGACAAAGAAGTTCCAGTTAAAGAATTACAGGGCAAAAAAAAATCCGTCAAAAAAATACCAGAACAAGAATTGCCGGACAAAAAAGAATCAGAAAAAGACCTGGACCATGAATCGCATGCTAAAGAAGTAACAGTTAAAGAGACACCCAATAAAAATTCTTCAAAGAAAGAATTGTTAAAAAAAAGAAAGCCTTCCCTGCATATTACCTTCCATAATCCCAACTCTGAAGAAATAACGGCATCGTTCCTGACAAAAGTATTGGCAGAAAGAGTAGCAGAAGAAATGGGAAAGGGAACTTGCAAATGAAAGCAGTTGCTTATTGCAGGGTATCTACCAATAAAGAAGAACAGCTGGACAGTTTAGAGAGTCAGCAGACTTTCTTTTCTGAGTATGCAAAAAGAAATGGGTTGGAACTTATTCGCATTTATGCAGATGAAGGTAAAAGCGGTACAAAGATGAAGAACCGGACCGAACTGCTTCGGTTGTTAGCCGATGCCGGAAAAGATTTATTTGAAATCGTATTAATTAAAGATGTTTCCAGATTGGCCCGTAATACTCTTGATTTTTTGACCAGTATCCGAAATTTAAAGTCCCTGGGTATTAAAGTAGTATTTGTTAATTATGATCAGACCTCTTCAGACAGTTCAGAATTTATGCTAACCATGCTTAGCGCCATTGCCCAGGAGGAAAGTGCCAACACTTCCAAACGTGTGAAATTCGGTAAAAAACAGAATGCTGAGAAAGGAAAAGTACCGAATTTAATATTTGGGTATGATAAAATACCGGGAGACTATTTTCATTTGGATATTAATCAAAAGGAAGCAGAAACGGTAAAACGGATTTATCATTTGTACACAAAAGATCATATAGGAGCAAACCGGATAGCATATATTTTAAATCAGGAAGGCATAAAAACCAAAAGGAACTGTAAATGGACACAGACAGCAGTTACCAGAATATTAAACAATCCTATTTACATAGGCAGAATTGTTAATGGGAAACAGGAAGTTGAAGATTTCTTAACCGGTAAAAGAAGAACTTTAGAAAAGAATCAATGGATGCTGGCCCAGAATCCCCGTCTTAAAATAATTGAAGAAGATGTTTATTTTAATGCCCAAAAATTATTACAAGGCCGTCATAACGCATTTAAACAAACAAGGAAAAGAACTTCTGAAAAGCATGTTCTTAGTCAGTTAATAACCTGTAAGGCATGTGGCTCCTCTTTTCGAAGACTTGTAAGACAGTATAAAAGCACTTATATAACCTGGGTATGTAACGGACGGAATAGCAATGGAGTTGATTTCTGTAATAACAAAATTATAATTGATGAAGAAGAATTGCTTTTAGCTATTACGGAATACATTAAGTGCTGTTTACAGCATAATACCAATTGGTATCAGACCTTTATAAAAGAAATAAAGAATTATATCAGCCAAAATGTGTGTGACTCCGATAGCCAGCAAAATCTCTTATCTCAAATAAAGAGGCTGAATAAAGAGAAAGAGAAATATATAGATATGTACACCAATGATATTATTTCTCTTGAGGAACTTAAGGAAAAAAACAATTGCATTCATAATTCTATTGAATATTATCAGAAGAAGCTGGATGGAATTATATTAAACGGAAATTGTGATTTTGAGTCTATAAAAAATCTGGTATTTCCAGACAGTACTTATAATACAGGGGAAAATTCAGGGAACAGGTTAGAATTCCTTAATATCATTAAGCCTGAGATGTTTAATAATAACATGATAAAAAGAGTTATGGAAAGAATTGAAGCGAATCCAGATGGAAGGATTGATATTTACATAAAACATTTTTAATAATGGTTTTCATAGTATCCTTACGGGGATTTAAATTCAGCCTGCATTTTAACGTTCCATTATATTACATCCATACATAAAGATGTTACAGAACGTTTGGTGCAAATTAATCCTACCCTAGCGGATAGAGCGAGAGTTGTATTGGATCTGAACAAATCTGAAAGACATCTAAGAGGAGGTTTGGCAACGAAAGAGAAATACCTTCACAAGTCAAAATACGGTCAGGTATTCTAACATAAATGTTATCAAAAATAAAAAAAGAACCGGTCTGTCCGTTTTTAGGAAGACTCTGGTTCTTTTTAATATGTTTGAGAATATATATTTTCATATAAGACAAGTACAGGAAAGGATTTTTAAAACAGAAAAGACCTGACAAATTATTAACTTAACAATACAAGATTTACCATTGTATTGTGAATACCAAGAAGTATTTACAATTAAATGTAAAATACAGGTACATTCCCAATGAAATATTCAAAAAAATGTATAAAATATTCATTTTCGACATAAAAAATTTATATAATCTAAAAAGATATTGTAAACAATAAGCATTTTGTGATAAAATGAAAGTGCTGTGCTGGGCTGATTGTTAATTTAACGACAGACTGCGAAAAAAGGATTATAAATATAAAACATAGAAAGAAGGAGTATGAGCATGGGAGCAACTTTTAAAGGTGGCATACACACCTATGACGGTAAAGAATTAGCAAAAGACAAAGCTACTGCCTTACTACTGCCAAAGGGTGAAATGGTATATCCTATGTCACAACATATTGGGGCGCCGGCGAAGCCAATCGTAGCTAAGGGTGATTATGTATTGGCGGGGCAAAAAATTGGAGAGGCAGTTGGAGCTATATCGGCCAATGTAATCTGTTCTGTATCTGGTACTGTTAAAGCAGTGGAACCGAGACTGACAGTAGCAGGAACTATGGTTGAATCAGTTATTGTGGAAAATGATAACGAATACAAAACAATAGAGAATTTTGGAACTAAAAGAGATTATGGAAAGCTTTCAAAAGACGAAATTAGAAATATTATAAAGGAAGCAGGAATAGTAGGTTTAGGTGGTGCAGCTTTCCCAACCCACGTAAAATTCACACCAAAGGATGATAACAAGATTCAGTATGTTATTATTAATGGTGCGGAGTGTGAACCCTATTTAACTTCTGACTATAGAATGCTGTTAGAGGAACCTGAGAAAGTTATCAGCGGACTTAAGATAGAACTAAGTTTATTCCCTAATGCAAAAGGCATTATTGCTATTGAAGACAATAAGCCGGAAGCAATTGCTAAAGTAAAAGCTTTATTAACGAATGAATCTAAAATTGAAGTAAGAGTATTAAAGACCAGATATCCTCAGGGTGGAGAACGTGTACTGATTTATGCCTTAACCGGTCGTAAAATAAGTTCTAAGATCCTTCCTTTTGAAGTTGGATGTATTGTGAGCAATGTGTGTACCGCTATTGCTGTGCATAATGCAGTTGCAGAAACCACACCTTTAATTAACCGTATTATTACCGTTTCCGGTGATGCTGTGAAGAACCCTGGTAATTTCAATGTAAGAACAGGTACAAATTACAATGAATTATTAGAAGCAGCTGGCGGATTTAAGAGTAAACCTGCAAAAGTGTTTTCTGGCGGTCCTATGATGGGACAGGCAATGTTTACTGTAGATGTTCCTGTTTCAAAAACAACCTCCGGATTAGTTGCATTTTTGGAAGATGAAGTGGCAGAATTTGATTCTACCGCATGTATTCGTTGCGGTAGGTGTGTTGAAGTATGTCCAAGCCGTGTCATTCCTCAGAAAATGTATGAGTATGCGGTTCATTCGGATGCTGAGAATTTTGTGAAAGCAGATGGAATGGAATGCTGTGAATGTGGATGCTGTTCTTATGTATGCCCTGCAGGATTAAGATTGACTCAATCCTTCAAGCAAATGAGAAAAAGCGTGTTAGACAGCAGAAAAAAATAGTATAAATAAAGAGAGGTGTCAATTTTGAGCGAATTATATAACGTATCCGCTGCTCCTCATATTAAAAGCTGGGAATCTACCAGAACGATTATGCAGGATGTAGTAATTGCTTTAATTCCAGCCAGTATACTTGGTGTATATAATTTTGGGCTTAGAGCCTTAGCTGTTATTCTAGTGTGTGTTGTAGTCAGCTTATGGACTGAATATATTTATGAAAAAGGAATGAAAAAACCTGTTACCATTGGTGATTTTAGTGCTGTTGTTACCGGTTTGCTTTTGGCTCTTAACCTGCCGGCATCTATTCCATTATGGATTGCTGCAGTTGGAAGTGTATTTGCTATATTAATTGTAAAACAATTATACGGTGGAATTGGACAAAACTTTATGAATCCTGCTTTAGCAGCACGTTGCTTCTTATTAATAAGTTTTGGAGCAAGAATGAATGATTTTAAGATTCCTACCGTAAGTGCAACAAAAGACCTGCTTATTCATGGTGCAATGGCAGTTGACGGTGTATCCGGTGCAACGCCTTTAGCAGCATTAAAGGGAGGTACTGCTACTGATCTAATGAATATGTTTTTTGGGAATATTGGCGGAACTATCGGAGAGACAAGTGCAATCGCAATTCTGATTGGTGCTGCATACTTACTGTTTAAGAAAGTTATTTCTTGGAGAATTCCGGCTACATATATTCTTACTTTTGTAATCTTTATGATTTTATTTGGCGGCAAGGGATTTGATGTTAATTTCTTATTAACTCATGTTCTTGGCGGAGGATTGTTATTAGGTGCTTTCTTTATGGCAACAGATTATTCTTCCAGCCCCATTACCAGAAACGGTAAAATCCTGTTAGGTATATTCCTTGGACTGTTAACCGGTATATTTAGAACCTTTAGCAGTGCACCGGAAGGTGTATCTTATGCTATTATTTTAGGCAATTTAGTAGTTCCTTTAATTGATAAGGTAACTATGCCAAGACATTTTGGAAAGGGGACTAAGGTAAATGGCTAAGGAAAAGAAAAGTTCAATTATAAAAGATGCTCTGATTTTATTCGTTATTACTTTAGTTGCAGGTGTCTCACTAGGTTTTGTATATGAATTGACTCTGCCTGCTATTAAAGGTCAGGAATTAAAGAAGCAGACAGAAGCCTATAGTGCAATTTATCCGGATGCAGCTGAATTCGCAGCGGATGAGGATTTGACAAAATTGGCTGAAGAAGCTGTAACAAAAGTATTAGAACCAAATGGTTTAAAAGGTAATACAATCGATGCAGCATTTGTTGCATTAGATGCTTCCGGAGAAAAAATTGGTTATGTAATGTCAATTACTTCAGGAAATGGTTACGGCGGTGCTATTACCTTATCTCTTGGATATTCAGTAGATGGAGTCATTCAAGGAATGGAGATAATATCTATGAGTGAAACACCGGGTTTTGGTGCAAAAGCTAATGAGTCCTTATTTAAAGACCAATTTAAGGGCAAAAAAGCGGATTTAATTGAATTTACCAAATCAGGTGCAACCGCAGAAAATCAAATTGATGCAATAAGCGGTGCTACTATTACTACAACAGCAGTAACAGATGCAGTCAATTCAGGACTTCGCTTCATCAATGAATTGGTTGAAGCAGGAAAGTAGGGGTGAGTAGGATGAGTAAACAAAACAAAAAGACAAGTTTATTTGAGCCGTTTATTAACGGTCTAATGAAAGAAAATCCTACCTTCGTGTTAATGCTTGGCTTGTGTCCTACATTAGCAGTAACAACATCAGCAAGCAATGCATTAGGTATGGGCTTATCTTCAACTGCTGTATTAGTTATGTCTAACCTTTTAATATCAGCACTTAGAAACATTATTCCGGATAAAGTAAGAATGCCGGCGTATATTGTTATCGTTGCATCCTTTGTAACGATTGTACAATTTATATTACAAGGATATGCTCCTGGTATATATGAATCTTTGGGAATTTATATTCCGTTAATCGTAGTTAACTGTATTATCCTGGGAAGAGCAGAAGCATATGCTAACCAGAACACTGTTGGTTTATCCATTATGGATGGTATTGGTATGGGATTTGGATTTACCATTGGTTTATTCCTAATCGGCACTTTCCGTGAAGTACTTGGTGCAGGTACTGTTATGGGATTCAAAGTGACTCCGGAAGCTTTTGAGCCTGCAAATATCTTCGTATTAGCTCCCGGTGCATTCTTCGTACTTTCTATATTAACAGCACTTCAAAACAAGTTTAAGCTAAAGTCAGCAACCAACGGTTCTGTTCCTAGATCTGGTTTAGCTTGCGGCGGCGATTGTTTATCCTGCCATGGCGGAACTTGTGAAGATAACAGAGAAAAACTAGAAGCCTCAAAAACAGTGGCTGCTAAGAATAAGAAGGAGGATTAATTAAATGGGAGAATTAGTATTGCTATTCATTACATCAGCATTCGTAAGCAACGTTGTACTAAGCCGTTTCCTTGGATTATGCTCCTTTGTTGGTGTTTCTAAAAAAATTAAAACTGCCACTGGAATGGGATTCGCAGTTGTATTCGTTATTACAATTGCATCAGCTGCGGCAAACTTAATATATGATAATATTTTAGTTCGTTTTGATTTGGAATATTTACAAACCATTGTGTTCATTTTGGTTATTGCAGCGTTGGTTCAATTTGTTGAAATGGTAATTAAGAAATACAGCCCGGCTCTATACAATGCATTAGGTGTTTATTTGGCATTAATTACCACAAACTGTGCGGTGTTAGGTGTTGCTTTGATTAATGCCCAAGAAGAATTCAATATTCTTTATAGTATTGTAAATGGTTTTGCTACAGCTTTCGGCTATCTTGTTGCTATAACATTGTTATCCGGTATTCGTGAACGCATGGAGAATAATGACGTACCTAAGTCCTTCCAGGGCATGCCAATCGTTTTAATTACATCCGGATTAATGGCGATTGCATTCTATGGATTCTCAAATCTGAAGCTTTAGGAGGGGGACGAGAAGATGAATATTATAGGATTGTTAGGGAAGATTACCCTTATAAATGCGTTGCCTGTTTTAGCCTTTAATATGAAAGGTGTTGTAATGGCAACAGTACTTGTCAGTGCTACCGGTTTAATAATTGGTATCTTACTTGGAATAGCTGCGAAAAAGTTTGAGATTAAGGTAGATGAAAAAGTAGCTTTAGTACGTGATCTTTTACCTGGTAATAACTGTGGTGCCTGTGGATATGCCGGCTGTGATGCTATGGCAGAAGCTGTTGCGGTGGGAAAAGCTCCTGTAAACGGCTGTCCTGTGGCGAATAGTGCAGTACATGCCCAAATAGCTGAAGTAATGGGTACAGAAGCAGGAGAAGTGGATAGACAGGTTGCCTTTGTAAAATGTGCCGGTACTTGTGACAAAGCCAAAGTAAAATACAATTATGTTGGTATTAAAGATTGTAAACAGGCAAATGTGGTTCCTGGCGGCGGACCAAAACAATGTACTTATGGATGTACAGGATACGGTTCCTGTGTAGACGTATGTGAATTTGATGCGATCCACATTGTTGATGGTATTGCATTGGTTGATAAAGAAAAATGTACTTCCTGCGGTTTATGTATTAAGGAATGTCCTAAGAATTTAATTGAACTGGTTCCTTATAAAGCAGAAACAAAAGTACGTTGTAACTCAAAGGATAAAGGGCCGGTTGTAAAACAAGGTTGTAGTATTGGATGTATCGGATGTAAGCTTTGTGAGAAAGCTTGTCAGTATGATGCAATACATGTTGACGACAATCTGGCATTAATCGACTACAGCAAATGTACCAACTGCGGAGAATGCGTTAAGAAATGTCCAACTAAGGTTATTCTTTCTGAGTTAACAAAGAATCCAAATCAAGCAAAAGCGGTGTAATATACATGAAAAATTCCATTGCAACAAAAACAGCTTACTATGGTGTGCTTATTGCCTTAGCTCTTATATTCAGCTATGTTGAAGTTTTAATTCCTATTCCTATAGGGGTTCCAGGGGTTCCCGGTATTAAATTGGGACTTGCCAATATAGTGATTCTTATTGGATTATATGTAATGGGAACTAAGGATGCATTTATTATTTCCTGTATCCGTATTGTGCTGGTAGGATTTACTTTCGGTAATATGTTTAGCATCCTATATAGTTTAGCCGGTGCAATATTAAGCTGGCTTGTTATGGTTCTATGTAAAAAGATGAAAGGCCTTAGTATAGTTGGTGTAAGTATTGCCGGTGGAATCTCACACAATATTGGACAGATTGTTGTAGCAGCACTTACTATGAAGACCCCGGGTATTTTATCTTATTTGCCGGTCTTACTGATTGCCGGTACAATAACCGGATTTGTAATTGGTATATTAGTGGATATCATTTTAAAAGTACAAACAAAGGCTTTTAAGTAAGCCGTCATATAAATACTAGGAGCTGTTGCAGAAATTGACATGTTGTTGTTCTGCAACAGCTTTTTACTTTTATATATGAATATAATTCTGATAGGATACAATGTGGAATTTTGGTGTCATAAATAGTTATTATGTCATTTCTCTTGTAATAAATCAGAAAATATGGTATAATTTAACATGTGAATTGTTCGTCACGTTTGCCTAAAAGGTGTCAAAACCCATATGGCAGCAGTATATATTCATAAGAATCTAATACTAAGGAGACGTTTCATGAAGATGATGAGGAAAATGAGTATTAAAGTAAAATTATTATTAGGGTTTACAGCAGCGAATCTTATTCTCATTATAGTAGGCCTTTTAGGTCTTTATGGGATAGAAACACTGCAAAAGAATTCAGAAATGATCTACAGTTATAATTTACGAAGTGTTGATCAGTTACATCAGGTAAAGGAAAGCTTGCTGAATATCCGTATGGAGATTCAAAATGCAGTATTGCACGAGGATCCTGATCAGACTGCCACAGCTGAAAGAAAAATTAAGATTTATGCCCAGCAAAATCAAACCGTATTAAAGTCTTATAGTGAGTTAGACTTGGCAAAGGATATGAAGGCTGATTATATTAAATTACAGGGATTGCTTATAGAATATCGTGATGCAAGAACGAAACTGCTGGATGAGGCGAAAGCAGGTAATTACGATAAAGCAAAAGAGATGGTAACAGGCGTATTAGAGATAATTGGCCGTGTAGATGTTGTAATTGACGGACTTATCGAGAAGAATCAGGTAATGGCGAAAGAAGATTATGATTTTAATACAGTTACATATAATAAGATACGTATATATATGCTGATTGTTGCGGTATCCGGGGTATCTATCAGTATGCTTATCAGCATATTAATATCTTTCGGTATATCAAGACTAGCTAAAAAAGGCTTAGAATTTGCAAGAGCAGTGGGAGAGGGAGATCTGACCTATCAAGTGGAGGTAAAGAGTGATGATGAACTTGGTAAATTGATCAAAGCACTGATACAGGCAAGAGATAATATACGTCAATTAATATATAACATTATAGAACAATCTCAAGAAGTTACTGCTTCCAGTGAGGAACTTTCTGCTACATTAGAAGAGATGTCCAGCACCTTTTCACAAATTGAAAATAATACTTCTTCCATTGTAGATAATATCCAGGAAGTTCACGCAATAACAGAAGAATTATCTGCTACAGTGGAGCAGGTGAATTCCGGTGTGGCACAGTTATCTTCTGAATCTATGCAAAGCAGTGATGAATCTGTACATATAAAAGACAGATCCATTGAAATTAAGAATAAAGGATTTGAGTCTAAGTCTTTAGCAGATACTTTATATGAAGAAAAAGAAGAGAAGATTTTAAAAGCTATTGAACAAGGCAGTGTAGTAGATGAGATTATTATATTTGCAGAATCTATTGCGGCAATTGCAGAACAGACCAATCTGTTAGCAATTAATGCGGCTATTGAATCAGCGAGAGCCGGGGAACAAGGTAAAGGATTTGCAGTGGTTGCAGATGAAATACGCGTATTGGCTGAAAAATCCTCAGGTTACGTTAAAAACATTCAAAGTGTAGTAGCCAATGTAAAAGGGGCGGTTGGAAATCTTTCTGAGAATTCAAAAGATGTATTAGACTTTATTAGTAATCGGGTAAGAGATGATTACAAATTGTTAATTGAAACGGGAAGCAGTTATGAAAAGGATGCGGCATTTGTAAGCGACTTATCCAGGAATGTTGCAGCTATGGCAGAATCTTTGAATACGTCTACAGAAGAAATCGCAGCAGTTGTTCAAACAATAGTGGTCAACGTGGACAGCACCAACAAGAATTCCGATGAAATCCTGTTAAGTATTGAACAGACTGCCAAGGCGATGGAGGAAGTTGCCAGGACAGCACAGCACCAGTCGGCAATTGCAGAAGAACTAAGCCGGATGACATCTCTATTCAAGATTTAATATGGAAGAATTATAAAAGGTGTTGTGAATCTGAAATTTTATTAAAAGAATAATTTGTCATAAGTATATTTTATTATAAAAGGAATAGAATTTAAAATTCCATATATACTATATTTTTATAAGAAGCAGTTGTAAGATATGATGATATCAGATGGAACATAGGAGGAAAATATAAGACGATGAGTTTCATATTTTCTTCTGCTATGAAGACTCATGATATAATAAGACTGCCAAGCCGAAGGCTTGTGTAGATAACGATCATAAATTTTGTCCTTTAAATTTATGATATAAAGAATTTATTTTACAGCAGCTTCTTATACTATTTTATATTGATAAAAATATACTTGTAAATTTTTCGAAATAGTGATAAAATGGGAATACATATAAAAAATATATTGACGTATGTTTTATAGTATGTTATATTAGACTAGCGATGGAAGAGGTCTTTTTTTTATGCCTAAAAATCCGTGTTCCATATATTTTAACTAAAAATTAAGAATATTGGATCACCCAATTTTAAATTTAACGGAGGTGGAAGTTGTGCGCGTAAAGATCACATTGGCATGTACAGAATGTAAACAACGTAATTACAACATGACAAAGGAAAAGAAATTACATCCTGACAGAATGGAAACAAAAAAATATTGTAAGTTCTGTAAATCACACACATTACACAAGGAAACAAAATAGTTAGGTTTGATTTTTCGAAAGGAAAGTGAAGTCATGGGAGAAACTGCAAACAATACAGAAAAAGCTCCAAAGAAAAGTTGGTTCAAAGGTCTAAAAGCTGAATTCAAAAAGATAATTTGGCCTGATAAAGAATCACTTGCGAAGCAGTCACTGGCAGTTATTGTTATATCCGTAATTTTAGGTCTAGTAATCGCCGTATTGGATTTAGGAATCAAATATGGTGTAGATACTTTTATAAAAATAGGATAGGGTGATATTCATGTCAGAGACAAATTGGTACGTTGTTCATACCTATTCCGGATATGAGAATAAGGTAAAAGCCAACATAGAAAAAACAATTGAAAACAGAAAGCTTCAAGATCAGATCTTAGAAGTGTCCGTTCCTATTCAAGATGTTATTGAAGTAAAGAATGGAGTTAAGAAAAAAGTTCAGAAGAAAATGTTCCCTGGATATGTTTTGCTTAATATGGTAATGAACGATGATACCTGGTACGTAGTTCGTAATACGCGAGGCGTTACTGGCTTCGTCGGTCCTGGATCAAAGCCGGTTCCATTAACAGAAGCAGAAATGCGGGGAATGGGAATTAAGAAAGACGATGTTGTAATTGACTTAGCTGTTGGTGATACTGTTGCAGTAATCTCTGGTGTGTGGGAGAATACTACAGGTGTTATTAAGCAAATTAATACACATAAACAAATCGTCACAATTAACGTTGATATGTTTGGTCGTGAAACTCCTGTCGAGATCAGTTTCACAGATGTCAAAAAAATTATGTAAACAAAAATACATCTAGAATACATGAAATATCGGAAAACGATAGGTATCTAGATAGTGGGAGGGTAATGGATGCATATCCATTGGATACTATTATCCATAGGGTAATATCCATGGATTACTAATCCTAGAAAGAATTCTGTTGCAGATGAAAGTCTGCTATAGATGAGAATCTAATGTAGATGAAATATTAAATCTACTACTCCCGGTAAAACCACAATATTTCAGGAGGTATGCTATAATGGCAAAGAAAGTTACAGGTTACATTAAATTACAAATCCCTGCTGCAAAGGCTACACCAGCTCCACCAGTTGGACCAGCTCTAGGTCAGCACGGTGTTAACATTGTACAATTCACAAAAGAATTCAATGCAAGAACAGCAGATCAAGAAGGAATGATTATACCAGTAGTTATTACTGTATATCAGGATAGAAGCTTTAGCTTCATTACTAAGACTCCACCAGCTGCAGTTTTACTAAAGAAAGCATGTAAAATTCAATCTGGTTCAGCTGTTCCAAACAAAACTAAAGTTGCTACTATTACTAAGGCAGAAGTTCAAAAAATCGCTGAATTAAAAATGCCTGACTTAAATGCAGCAAGTGTTGAAGCAGCAATCAGCATGGTTTCCGGTACAGCCAGAAGCATGGGAATAACTGTAGTTGACTAATATAGATGTTACTGTGGGAGGGTAATACTAATCTAATTGGAAGATTAGTAAAGAAAGAGATGTAAATAATATTACATGAACATCTTATATACTCCCGATACTACCACTAGGAGGTTAATAGAATGAAAAGAGGAAAGAAATACGTTGATGCTGCGAAGCTTATCGACAGAGCTACTTTATATGATGCAGCAGAAGCAATCAGTTTAGTTAAAAAATCAGCAGTTGCTAAATTTGATGAAACAGTAGAAGCTCACGTTAGACTTGGTGTTGATGGACGTCATGCTGACCAACAGGTTCGTGGTGCGGTAGTATTACCACACGGAACCGGTAAAACAGTTAAAGTACTTGTATTTGCTAAAGGCGATAAAGTGGCTGAAGCAGAAGCAGCAGGTGCAGATTATGTTGGTGGAGAGGAATTAGTTCCTAAGATCCAAAACGAAGGTTGGGTAGATTTTGATGTAGTTGTTGCAACTCCAGACATGATGGGTGTTGTTGGTCGTTTAGGACGTGTACTTGGACCAAAAGGCTTAATGCCAAACCCAAAAGCTGGTACTGTTACCATGGATGTAACAAAGGCTGTTAAAGATATTAAAGCAGGTAAGATTGAATATAGATTAGACAAGACCAATATTATTCACGTGCCAGTTGGTAAAGCTTCCTTTACGGAAGAACAATTAAGCGACAACTTCCAGACGCTAATAGGTGCAATCATTAAAGCAAAACCAGCTGCTGCAAAGGGACAATATCTAAAGAGCGTTGTACTAGCTTCTACTATGGGACCTGGTGTTAAATTAAACACAGCTAAATTAGGTTAATCCATTTGCAAGCAATATTTTGAAATTTATGATTTATGGTTGACACTATAATAGATTAATGATATACTACAACGTGTTATAACTGCCGAAGACAGTAGGTGCGGTTGAATGAAAATATTTCATTCATAGCGTAAGTTGAGAACGCCTACCGAGGGAAATAAGAAATCTAAGATGACTTATAATAACCCTTACTGTCTAACAGTAAGGGTTTTTTTGGTTAAAAGATTATGTTTCGGATTCTACGAAACATTACTACCAAGATCCCCTTTGACAGAAGAATGTAAAATCTATAAGGAGGTGTGCTAGAATGGCAAAAGTAGAACTTAAACAACCTATCGTTGATGAAATCAAAGGATATGTAAAAGACGCAAAAGCAATTGTTGCTGTAGACTATCGTGGACTTACTGTAGAAGAAGATACAAAACTTCGTAAACAGTTAAGAGAAGCAGGTGTAGTTTATAAGGTTTACAAAAACACAATGTTAAAGCGTGCTTTTGAAGGAACAGAATTTGAAGCATTATCTAAGCACTTAGACGGACCTACTGCTGTAGCATTTGGTCTTGATGATGCAACTGCTCCTGCAAGAATCCTTAATGATGTTTCTAAGACTTCTCCAAACTTAGAGTTTAAAGCTGGTGTTGTTGAAGGAACCTATTACGATGCAAAAGGCATTCAGGTTATCGCAACTATTCCATCAAGAGAAGTACTTATTTCCAAATTACTTGGAAGCTTACAATCCCCTATTACCAACTTTGCTCGTGTTATTAAGCAAATTGCAGAAAAGCAAGGCGAAGTAGCATAATAGAAATATGTAAGATTATTAAAGCTTAGATATAATATTAAGTAAAATATTCGAAACGGATATAACATTCGAAAAGAATAACAGAGAATATAAACGAAAAATTTAATTGGAGGTAATTAATAATGACAACTCAAGAATTTATTGATGCTATTAAAGGCATGACAGTATTAGAATTAAATGATTTAGTAAAAGCATGTGAAGAAGAATTTGGTGTATCTGCAGCAGCAGGTGTTGTTGTAGCAGGACCAGCAGCAGGTGCTGGAGCAGCAGCAGCTGAAGAAAAAACTGAATTTGATGTTGAATTAACAGATGTTGGTGCAAACAAAGTTAAAGTTATCAAAGTTGTTCGTGAAGTAACTGGCTTAGGCTTAAAAGAAGCAAAAGACGTTGTTGACGGAGCACCTAAGGTAATTAAAGAAGCTGCTTCCAAAGAAGAAGCTGACGATATTAAAGCTAAACTTGAAGCAGAAGGTGCTAAAGTTACACTTAAATAATATTAAGAAATTAATTTATGTTAAGAATCCCACAACAAAGTTGTGGGATTTTTGTTTATTTATTCAAAAGACAAAAAGAAATAAAAAAAGTCAACAAATTTTTGTTGACACAATGAAAAATTTGTGATAGCATGAAAAGTGCACTATTGTGCTGTAGTATGCCTAAGTGTATATATTATAGCACATAAAAACTAAGTTGAAAAGTATTTTCATAAAATTATTCAAGAATATTTCGCAAAATAGGTTTTTATACCCATTATTTTGGTAATATTTATGAATATTAATAAAACATCAAGGGGTGAAAACGTCAATGGATAAAAACAGGATACGTCCAATCAAAGTTGGTAACGGCGTTAGAATGAGCTACTCAAGGCAAAAAGAAGTATTAGAAATGCCAAATCTTATTGAAGTTCAGAAAGATTCATATCAATGGTTTCTTGACGAAGGTCTAAAAGAAGTCTTTGAGGATATTTCTCCAATTGAAGATTATAGCGGGCATTTAAGCTTAGAGTTTGTGGATTTCGTGCTGTGTGAAGATGATGTAAAATATTCAATTGAAGAATGTAAGGAAAGAGATGCTACCTATGCAGCTCCTCTTAAAGTAAAAGTCAGACTTCACAACAAAGAGAACGATGAAATCAATGAACACGATATTTTTATGGGCGATTTACCTTTAATGACGGAAACAGGAACTTTCGTTATTAATGGAGCTGAGAGAGTTATCGTAAGCCAATTAGTACGTTCCCCCGGTATCTACTATGCTATTGGACATGACAAGATTGGTAAGAAACTATTTTCCTCAACGGTTATTCCTAACAGAGGAGCATGGTTAGAGTATGAAACAGATTCCAATGATGTGTTTTATGTACGTGTAGACAGAAACAGAAAAGTTCCAATTACTGTTCTTATTCGTGCATTGGGCATTGGAAGTAATGTTGAGATACAGGAGATTTTTGGTGAAGAGCCTAAAATTATAGCAAGTATCGCAAAGGATCCATCTGATAATTACCAGGATGGTTTACTTGAGTTGTATAAAAAGCTGCGTCCGGGCGAACCGCTTTCTGTAGAAAGTGCAGAATCCTTAATAAATAGTATGTTTTTTGATCCCAGAAGATATGATCTTGCGAAAGTGGGCAGATTTAAATTCAATAAAAAACTGGCATTGAAAAACCGTATACTTGGTTTTACTCTTACAGAAGATGTTATAAATAAAGAAACTGGTGAAATTCTTGCGGAAGCAGGAACAGTAGTTACAGAAGAGCTTGCAGTTTTAATTCAGAACGCAGCGGTTCCCTCCGTTGTGGTTCAGGCAGAAGAACGTAATGTTAAAATTCTTTCTAATTTAATGGTTGATTTAAACTATTATTTGGATGTAGATAAAGAAGAATTGGGAGTAACAGAAGAAGTTTACTACCCGGTTTTAAAAGGCATTTTGGAAGAATATAAGAATTTAGAAGATAGAATAGCTGCAATTAGAAAGAACATAGCCGATTTAATTCCAAAGCATGTAACTAAAGATGACATATTTGCTTCTATTAACTATAATATTCATCTGGAATACGGTATTGGCGCCGCAGATGATATTGACCATTTAGGAAACCGAAGAATCAGAGCGGTTGGCGAATTATTACAAAACCAATATAGAATCGGTCTTTCCAGAATGGAACGTGTAGTTAGAGAAAGAATGACAACACAAGATTTAGAAGGCATCAGCCCTCAATCTTTAATTAATATTAAACCTGTTACCGCTGCGGTAAAAGAATTCTTTGGTAGTTCCCAGCTGTCACAATTTATGGATCAACATAATCCATTAGGTGAATTAACACATAAGAGACGTTTGTCTGCTTTAGGTCCTGGTGGTTTGTCCAGAGATAGAGCAGGATTTGAGGTTCGTGACGTTCACTATTCTCACTATGGAAGAATGTGTCCGATTGAAACACCGGAAGGTCCTAACATCGGTTTAATTAACTCCTTAGCTAGTTATGCGAGAATTAATGAGTATGGATTCATTGAAGCGCCATATAGAAAAGTAGACAAATCCGATCCTAAAAATCCTAGAGTTATAGATGAAGTTCTTTACATGACAGCAGACGAAGAAGATAAATATGTTGTAGCACAGGCCAATGAGCCATTAGATGAGGATGGATATTTCAAAAGCAGTAATGTATCCGGACGTTTTAGAGATGAAACTTCTGAATTTGAAAAATCCAAAGTTGACTATATGGACGTTTCTCCCAAAATGGTATTCTCCGTTGCTACAGCAATGATTCCATTCCTTGAGAATGACGATGCTAACCGTGCCCTGATGGGTTCCAACATGCAGCGTCAGGCAGTTCCTCTTTTAATCACAGAGGCACCTGCGGTAGGAACCGGTATGGAAGCAAAATCAGCAGTTGACTCCGGTGTATGTGTAGTTGCTAAGAAATCCGGTGTTGTTGAAAAATCAGTAGCAAAAGAAATCGTTATCAAGAATGATGATGGAACCAAAACTCCATACAAGCTTGTTAAATTTGCTAGAAGTAATCAGGGTACTTGTATTAATCAAAGACCTATTGTTAATAAAGGTGACAGAGTAGAAGCCGGTCAGGTAATTGCAGATGGTCCTTCTACTTCACAAGGTGAGTTAGCATTAGGAAAGAATCCATTAATCGGATTTATGACCTGGGAGGGTTATAATTACGAAGATGCGGTTCTCCTTAGTGAGAGATTGGTTCAGGAAGATGTATACACTTCTGTTCATATTGAAGAATATGAAGCAGAAGCAAGAGATACAAAACTGGGACCGGAAGAAATTACAAGAGATGTTCCAGGTGTTGGTGATGATGCATTAAAAGACCTGGATGAAAGAGGTATCATAAGAATCGGTGCTGAAGTTCGTGCGGGAGATATTCTCGTAGGTAAGGTAACTCCGAAAGGAGAAACAGAACTTACTGCAGAAGAGAGACTTCTTCGTGCAATCTTCGGTGAAAAGGCAAGAGAAGTAAGAGATACTTCCCTTAGAGTACCTCATGGTGAATATGGTATCATTGTAGATGCCAAAGTATTCACAAGAGAGAACGGAGACGAGTTATCTCCTGGTGTGAACCAAACTGTTCGTGTATATATTGCCCAAAAGAGAAAAATCCAAGTGGGTGATAAGATGGCTGGCCGTCATGGTAATAAGGGTGTTGTTTCCCGTGTATTACCTGTAGAAGATATGCCTTTCTTACCAAATGGCAGACCTCTTGATATAGTATTAAACCCATTAGGCGTACCATCACGTATGAACATTGGACAGGTGCTTGAGATTCACTTAAGCCTTGCGGCTAAAGTTCTTGGCTTTAATGTGGCTACACCGGTATTCGATGGTGCCAATGAGTACGATATTATGGATACACTGGAACTTGCCAATGATTATGTAAATGAAGATTGGGAGTCTTTTGAAGGAAAATATAAAGATATATTAGATCCTGAAATAATGGATTATTTCGATAGAAACAAAGAAGAAGCGAAAGCCCAATGGGCAGGTGTCCCTATTAACCGTGATGGTAAAGTTAGACTACGTGACGGACGTACCGGAGAATATTTTGATGGATCTGTTACTGTTGGTTTCATGCACTACCTGAAACTCCACCATTTGGTTGATGACAAGATCCACGCCCGTTCAACGGGACCGTACTCCTTAGTTACTCAGCAGCCTCTTGGCGGTAAAGCACAATTCGGCGGACAA
The DNA here is from genome assembly GCF_900115365.1 of Anaerocolumna aminovalerica. Classification (GTDB taxonomy): domain Bacteria; phylum Bacillota; class Clostridia; order Lachnospirales; family Lachnospiraceae; genus Anaerocolumna; species Anaerocolumna aminovalerica. Next base: position 9,494 of record NZ_FOWD01000028.1, on the reverse strand, counting down.
AGATTCGGTGAAATGGAAGTTTGGGCACTGGAAGCATATGGTGCAGCTTATACGTTGCAAGAAATTTTAACTGTTAAATCTGATGATGTAACAGGACGTGTTAAGACTTATGAAGCTATTATTAAGGGTGAAAATATTTCAAAACCTGGAATACCGGAATCCTTTAAGGTGCTTTTAAAAGAATTACAGTCATTGGCACTGGATGTAATAGTATTAGACGAAAATGGTCAAGAAGTTAAGATGACAGAAAACATTGATTATGGCGATGGAGACTTAACACCACTAATTGAAGGAGACAACAACTTCAGATATGACGAGGACTATAGTGAAGCTGGATACAGAGAAACTACTGCTGAAGAAGACAGTTTCTTTGATGCCTTTGAAGAGGATGCTGTTGAAGTAAATGAAGTGGATGACGAAGATTTCGATTTATAAAAAATGACTGATGGAATTGGGGAAAGATACTTACCTCTCTGATTCCATTAGGAGTTATGACATTTTTTATGTTAATATTGAACGGATGGAACAGTGTCCGTACTATGAAAGGAAGTGCCAGATGATGCCAGAAGTAGTGAATAACGAAAGTTCTCAAGAAATCACATATGATGCGATTAAAATTGGCTTAGCTTCTCCTGAAAAGATCAGAGAATGGTCAAGAGGCGAAGTTAAGAAACCGGAGACAATTAACTACAGAACGTTAAAACCTGAAAAAGACGGGTTGTTCTGTGAAAAGATATTTGGACCAAGCAAAGACTGGGAATGTCATTGTGGTAAATATAAGAAGATTCGATATAAGGGCGTAGTATGTGACCGTTGTGGTGTTGAAGTAACCAAAGCCAGTGTTCGTAGAGAAAGAATGGGACACATTGAACTTGCTGCACCGGTATCACATATATGGTATTTTAAAGGAATTCCTAGCAGAATGGGTCTTATTTTGGACCTGTCTCCTAGAACATTGGAAAAAGTACTATATTTTGCATCTTATATTGTTTTGGATAAAGGTAATACAGACTTACAATATAAACAAGTTTTAAATGAAAAAGAATACAGAGAAGCATATGAAAAGTATGGTAATAAGTTTAGAGTTGGAATGGGTGCGGAAGCTATTAAAGAACTGTTAGAAGCAATTGATCTTGAAACTGAAGCGGTTGCACTAAAGAAAGAATTAAAAGGTTCTACCGGCCAAAAAAGAGCAAGAATTATTAAAAGGCTGGAAGTAGTAGAAGCATTCAGAGAATCCGGAAATAGACCGGACTGGATGATTCTTACCGTGGTTCCTGTTATTCCACCTGATCTTAGACCAATGGTACAATTAGACGGTGGACGTTTTGCAACTTCTGATATGAATGATCTTTATAGAAGAATCATTAACCGCAATAATCGTTTAAAGAGACTTCTAGAATTAGGTGCACCGGATATTATTGTACGTAACGAAAAGAGAATGTTACAAGAAGCAGTAGATGCTTTAATTGATAATGGCAGAAGAGGAAGACCGGTTACAGGCCCTGGTAATCGTGCGCTTAAATCCTTATCTGATATGTTAAAAGGTAAGCAGGGACGTTTCCGTCAGAACTTACTTGGTAAACGTGTTGACTATTCCGGTCGTTCCGTTATCGTAGTAGGACCTGAGTTAAAGATTTATCAGTGTGGACTTCCAAAGGAAATGGCAATTGAATTGTTTAAACCTTTCGTTATGAAAGAATTGGTTGCAAGGGGAACTGCCCATAATATAAAATCTGCAAAGAAAATGGTGGAAAGACTTCAATCAGAAGTTTGGGACGTTTTAGAAGAAGTAATCAGAGAGCATCCCGTTATGTTAAACCGTGCCCCGACACTTCACAGATTAGGTATTCAAGCTTTCGAGCCGGTACTTGTTGAAGGTAAGGCAATTAAACTTCATCCATTGGTATGTACAGCTTTCAATGCCGATTTTGATGGTGACCAGATGGCCGTCCATTTACCACTGTCTGTTGAAGCTCAGGCAGAATGCCGATTTTTACTGTTATCACCTAACAACTTATTAAAACCATCCGATGGTGGTCCGGTTGCGGTACCTTCACAGGATATGGTACTTGGTATTTATTACCTGACATTAGAAAAACCGGGTGATTTAGGCGAAGGCCACTGCTTTAAGAGTATAAATGAAGCAATTCTTGCATATGAGAATAATGCAATTACTTTACATGCCAAAATTAAAGTAAGAAGAACCGGTATCAATAGCCAAGGTGTAGAAGAAAGCAAAGTGATTGAATCAACTTTGGGAAGATTTATTTTCAATGAAATGCTCAGTCAGGATCTGGGATTTGTAGACAGATCCAATCCAGATAATTTCTTGGCATTGGAAGTTGATTTCCATGTTGGTAAGAAACAGTTAAAGAAGATTCTTGAAAAATGTATCAATACCCATGGTGCAACAACAACTGCAGAAACTTTGGATGCGATTAAATCCCTTGGTTATAAATATTCTACAAGAGCAGCTATGACCGTTTCTATTTCTGATATGACAGTTCCGCCAGAAAAGAAAATCATTATTTCAGATGCAGAAGCTACGGTAGAAGAAATCTCTAAGAATTTCCGCCGTGGTTTGATGACAGAAGAAGAAAGATACAAAGCAGTTATAGAGACTTGGAAAGAAGCCGATGATGAAATTACAGAAGCTCTTCTAACCGGTCTTGATAAATATAATAATATATTCATGATGGCTGACTCCGGTGCCCGTGGTTCTGACAAGCAGATCAAACAGCTTGCAGGTATGCGTGGACTTATGGCCGATACAACTGGTCGTACTATCGAGTTGCCTATTAAATCAAACTTCCGTGAAGGACTTGATGTTTTGGAATACTTTATTTCTGCTCATGGTGCCAGAAAGGGTCTTTCCGATACCGCTCTTCGTACAGCCGATTCCGGATACCTGACACGTCGTTTAGTTGATGTTTCTCAGGATTTAATTATTCGTGAAGTAGATTGCTGCGAAGGCAAAGAGTCTCCGGGTATGTGGGTAAAAGCATTTACCGACGGTAAGGAAGTAATTGAAAGTCTGGAAGATAGAATTACAGGAAGATACTCTTGCGAAACTATTTATGATGATAATGGTGAAATTATAGTAAAAGCAAATCATATGATTACACCAAAGAGAGCTGCTAAAATTGTTGCTACAAGTAAGATTGTGGAAGCAGGAAACGCAGCAAAAGTCAAGATTCGTACTATTCTTGGCTGTAAATCACACATTGGTGTTTGTGCAAAATGTTATGGTGCCAACATGGCAACCGGTGAAGCCGTTCAGGTAGGTGAAGCAGTTGGTATTATTGCAGCTCAGTCAATCGGTGAACCAGGTACACAGTTAACCATGCGTACATTCCATACAGGTGGTGTTGCCGGTGATGATATTACACAGGGTCTTCCTCGTGTTGAAGAACTTTTTGAAGCCAGAAAGCCAAAGGGTCTTGCAATCATTGCTGAATTTGGCGGTACCGTTACTATTAAAGATACCAAAAAGAAGAGAGAAGTTATTGTAACCAACGATGAAACCGGAGAAGCTAAGGCATACTTAATTCCTTACGGTTCCAGAATCAAAGTTTCCGATGGGGATATTTTAGAGGCTGGTGACGAGTTAACAGAAGGTAGTGTAAACCCTCATGATATTCTTAAGATTAAAGGGGTTCGTGCTGTTCAGGATTATATGATTCAGGAAGTTCAAAGAGTTTACCGTTTACAAGGTGTTGAAATCAACGATAAGCATATCGAAGTGATTGTACGTCAGATGCTTAAGAAAGTCCGTATTGAGAACAGCGGTGATTCTGAATTCCTACCTGGTAAATTAGTAGATGCACTGGAATTCGATGATGTGAACGAACAATTGGAAACAGAAGGTCTAGAACTTGCTGAAGGTAAGCAGGTAATGCTTGGTATTACAAAGGCTTCCTTAGCTACCAACTCCTTCTTATCCGCTGCCTCCTTCCAGGAAACAACTAAGGTCCTTACAGAAGCTGCTATTAACGGTAAAGTAGATCCATTAATTGGTCTAAAGGAAAACGTTATTATCGGTAAGTTAATTCCTGCGGGAACCGGTATGAAGAGATATCGTTCTGTAAAACTGGATTCAGATACGGAAGAAGAAATCATGATTTCTGAAGATTTGGAAGATGATAACTTTGATAATTACCATTATTCAGAATCCACCATGGATGATGTAGATGGTGTGGAAGCAGATGATTTTGATGATGACGATGCAGAATTATTAGAGGAAGATTTTGAAGAGGTCGACTTTGGACTGGAAGATTTGTCCGATGAAAGTGAAATTGACGAAGGTTTCTTAGATGATGATTTTGATGATGAATCTACAGATAAATAATTAAATTATAATATACAATTTCAATCTGGGTGCAAATTCAACAAAGCTGAATTTGTACCCAGAAATTCTATACATTTAAAACTTTTAGTACTTTACTAGATTTCACATTTCTAAATTACTAAAATTTCAAATAAATCCCTTGACAACAGATGTAATTTAAAGTATAATCAGTAAGCGCGATTTTATATTGCGATAAAATTTGTGTGCAAATTTGCATACAAGAAACCTATGACAGTGGGCAACCCAAACAATCAATAATCATCAGGAGGTGAAAATTAATGCCTACATTTAACCAATTAGTAAGAAAAGGAAGAAAGACTATTGAGAAAAAATCTAACTCTCCAGCTCTTCAAAAAGGATTTAACTCCTTAAACAAGAGAACAACAGATACATCCTCACCACAAAAAAGAGGTGTATGTACAGCAGTTAGAACAGCTACACCTAAGAAGCCTAACTCAGCTCTTAGAAAAATTGCCAGAGTACGTCTTTCCAACGGTATCGAAGTAACAAGCTATATCCCTGGTGAAGGTCACAACCTTCAGGAACATAGTGTTGTTCTGATCAGAGGTGGTAGAGTAAAGGACTTACCAGGTACTCGTTATCACATCATCAGAGGTACACTTGATACAGCAGGTGTTGCTAAGAGAAGACAGGCTCGTTCCAAATACGGAGCAAAGAGACCTAAAGAAGCAAAAAAATAATAAGATTCTAACTAATCATTAAGTGCCGGGTTAATTTTTAAATTCAGATTTTGATAAATCCCTATGGGTTGCATTTTATCACCGAAATGAGAAACATGTTTTCAAAATATACGGTATAGATTTGAAGATAGAGTTAAACTGTGCATGAACACAAATTCCCTGTGAGGAATATGTGAGTACCGAGGATCTAAGAAAAACTTATTGTGAATCAATAAGAGATATTAAGGAGGGAAGCAACGTGCCACGTAAAGGACATATACAAAAAAGAGATGTATTAGCAGATCCAATTTATAACAGCAAAATTGTTACTAAGCTAATTAATAACATTATGCTGGATGGTAAAAGAGGAACTGCACAAAAGATCGTATACGGAGCTTTTGAAAAAGTAGCTGAAAAAACTGGCAAGGAAGCAATCGAAGTTTTCGAAGAAGCTATGAACAACATTATGCCAGTTCTTGAAGTTAAAGCTAGACGTATCGGTGGTGCAACATATCAGGTGCCTATCGAAGTTAGACCTGATAGAAGACAAGCATTAGCTCTTCGTTGGTTAACTTTATATTCTCGTAAAAGAGGAGAAAAGACCATGGAAGAAAGATTAGCTAATGAGCTTATGGATGCAGCAAACAATACAGGTTCTGCTGTTAAGAAGAAAGAAGATATGCATAAGATGGCTGATGCTAATAAAGCATTTGCACATTATAGATGGTAATTTCCGTTTTTATATTATTTCAAATAAAAGTAATAATATAGTATTCTGAATAATTAACATTTAGGTATTACAGCCGGTAAATAATTTTATGCCGAAAAGCAATACTATATAACTGGCAGTAATATGGCATTATGATATATATCTTTTTACGATGTAAATATTAATATAGTGTAAAATCATCATACGACTGAAAGATTTTATATGAACCACTAGAATTTAAGGAGGAATTTCCTTGGCTGGAAGAGAATATCCGTTAGACAGAACTAGAAACATCGGTATTATGGCTCATATTGATGCTGGTAAGACAACACTTACCGAACGTATCTTATTCTATACCGGTGTTAACTACAAAATCGGTGATACTCATGAAGGTACTGCTACCATGGACTGGATGGAACAGGAACAGGAAAGAGGTATCACAATTACTTCAGCCGCAACTACATGTCACTGGACTCAGGAATTTGAACATAAAAAAATTCCTGGTGCTTTGGAACATCGTATTAACATTATCGACACTCCGGGACACGTTGACTTTACAGTAGAAGTTGAACGTTCCTTACGTGTACTAGATGGTGCTGTAGGTGTATTTAGTGCTAAAGGTGGTGTAGAACCACAATCAGAGACTGTATGGCGTCAGGCTGATAAATATAGCGTACCTAGAATCGCATTTATTAATAAAATGGACGTAACCGGTGCTGATTATTTCAATGCTATTGAAATGATTAGAACAAGATTAGACAAGAATCCTGTAGCTCTTCAATTACCTATTGGTAAAGAAGACACATTTGTAGGTCTTGTTGACCTGTTTGAAATGAAAGCTTATTATTATTTAGATGATAAGGGTACAGATATTGAAATAAAAGAAGTACCAGACGATATGAAAGAACAGGCTGAAGAATATAGAGCAGCCATGATTGAAGCAATCTGTGAAACAGATGATGATTTAATTGAAAAATTCTTAGAAGGTGAAGAACCAACTATGGAAGAATTAAAATCTGCTTTAAGAAGGGCTACTATATCTGTTCAAATCATTCCTGTACTTTGCGGTTCCGCGTATAAGAATAAAGGTGTTCAGAAATTATTGGATGCTGTTATTGAATATATGCCGGCACCTACAGATATCGAAGATATTAAAGGTGTAGATGAAGAAGGTAATGAAACAAGCAGAAAATCATCTGATGAAGCTCCATTTGCAGCATTGGCATTTAAGATAATGACAGATCCTTTCGTTGGTAAACTTGCATTCTTTAGAGTTTATTCAGGTACTGTGAATTCAGGTTCTTATGTACTTAACTCAACAAAGGGCAAGAAAGAACGTGTTAGCCGTATCCTTCAGATGCATGCTAACAAGAGAGAAGATCTTGAAAAGGTATATTCAGGTGATATCGCAGCAGCAGTTGGATTTAAGTTCACTACAACCGGTGACACAATTTGTGATGAAAAAGCTCCGGTTATTCTTGAATCCATGGAATTCCCAGAGCCAGTTATTGACGTAGCTATTGAGCCTAAGACAAAAGCTGGTCAGGATAAAATGGGTGAAGCTCTTGCGAAACTTGCAGAAGAAGATCCTACTTTCAGAACTCATACAAATACAGAAACAGGTCAAACAATTATTTCCGGTATGGGTGAACTTCACCTTGAAATCATTGTAGACAGACTTCTTAGAGAGTTTAAGGTAGAAGCTAATGTAGGAGCACCTCAAGTTGCTTACAAAGAAACATTTACTAGCACTGTTGAAGTCGATAGTAAATATGCTAAACAATCCGGTGGTCGTGGACAATACGGACACTGTAAAGTTAGATTTGAGCCTATGGATGCTAACGCTGAAAAGACATTCGAATTCAATTCAACTGTTGTAGGTGGTGCTATTCCTAAGGAATATATCCCTGCTGTTGGTGAAGGTATCGAAGAAGCTTCTAAAGCTGGTATTCTTGGCGGATACCCAGTACTTGGTATCAAAGCGACTGTATACGATGGTTCTTACCATGAAGTCGACTCTAATGAAATGGCATTTAAGATTGCAGGTTCTATGGCGTTCAAAGATGCTATGCATAAAGCAGGAGCTATTTTACTTGAGCCTATCATGAGAGTTGAGGTTACTGTACCAGAGGATTATATGGGAGACGTAATCGGTGATATGAGTTCACGTCGTGGACGTATTGAAGGAACAGAAGATATTAATGGTATTAAACTAATCAGAGGATTCGTTCCATTATCTGAAATGTTTGGATATGCTACAACACTTCGTTCTAAGACTCAGGGCCGTGGCGGTTATTCCATGTTCTTCTCAAGCTACGAACCAGTTCCAAAGAATGTACAAGAAAAAGTTCTTGCGGATAAAGGTAAGAAATAATCTATTATATATGGTTTAATATGTAAGAAACTATTTGTTATTTTAGCTTGAAAAAATTTCTAGATTGAAATATAATTAAGCTTATAAGAAAATATAAAATTAATCCCCGGGAGGCATTCCCTTACGGGCAATCCCTTATGGGCTGTGCAAACTAAACGGCACATGAAAAAGCATTTATTTTAAAGGAGGACTTTATAAAATGGCTAAAGCTAAGTTCGAAAGATCTAAACCACATTGTAATATCGGAACCATTGGTCACGTTGACCATGGTAAAACTACATTAACAGCTGCAATCACTAAGACTCTTCATGAAAGATTAGGTACTGGTGAAGCAGTAGCATTTGATAAGATTGATAAGGCTCCAGAAGAAAAGGCTAGAGGTATAACAATCTCTACTTCTCACGTTGAGTATGAATCAAAAGCTAGACACTATGCACACGTTGACTGCCCAGGACATGCTGACTACGTTAAGAACATGATCACTGGTGCTGCTCAGATGGACGGCGCTATCCTTGTAGTTGCTGCTACTGACGGTGTTATGGCTCAGACAAAAGAGCATATCTTATTATCCCGTCAGGTAGGTGTTCCTTATATCGTAGTATTCATGAACAAATGTGATATGGTTGATGACCCAGAACTTCTTGAATTAGTAGAAATGGAAATCAGAGAATTATTAAATGAATATGAATTCCCAGGGGATGATACTCCAATCATCCAAGGATCAGCTCTTAAAGCTCTTGAAGATCCTACAAGCCAATGGGGAGATAAGATTCTTGAATTATTTGATGCTATCGATGCTTGGATTCCAGATCCTCAGAGAGCAACAGATAAACCTTTCTTAATGCCAGTAGAAGACGTATTCTCTATCACAGGACGTGGTACAGTTGCTACAGGACGTGTTGAACGTGGTGTTCTTCATGTATCTGAAGAAGTTGAAATCGTTGGTATTAAAGAAGAAACTCGTAAAGTTGTTGTAACTGGTATTGAAATGTTCAGAAAGCTTCTTGATGAAGCTCAAGCTGGTGATAACATTGGTGCACTTCTTCGTGGTGTTCAAAGAACAGAAATCGAAAGAGGACAGGTTCTTTGTAAACCAGGTACAATCAAATGCTACAAGAAATTTACAGCTCAAGTTTATGTATTAACAAAAGATGAAGGTGGACGTCATACTCCTTTCTTCAATAACTATAGACCACAGTTCTATTTCAGAACAACTGACGTAACTGGCGTATGTAATCTTCCAGAAGGCGTAGAAATGTGCATGCCTGGTGATAACATCGAAATGTCTATCGAATTAATCCATCCAATCGCTATGGAGCAAGGTTTAGGCTTCGCTATCCGTGAAGGTGGTAGAACAGTTGGTTCAGGTAAAGTTGCTAC
>NZ_FOWD01000044.1 GCF_900115365.1 Anaerocolumna aminovalerica | reverse complement strand
GGTAAGTTGTAAGATTAAGTGACGGATAATTAAATATAAAAAGAAACATGGTAGTTCTTTATTGTATAATGTAATCACCACAAAAACATTTACAAAGGAAAAAGTAACTACCATGAGTCTAATTCATATTACCACAAACAGCACAAAAAATAAACATTTAACAGAAATCGAAAGATATAAAATTGAAGCTTACCTCAAGGATAATAAGAAAGCCTGGCAAATAGCCCAGCTGCTTGGAAAGAGTGAACGCACCATCCAGCGTGAGATTAAAAGAGGTACTGTAATACTACTTGATACGGAGTTAAGGGAGTACAAGACCTACTGCGCAGATACTGCACAGCGTAAATACGACGAGAACGCAGCAAATAAGGGAAGGAATTATAAGATTGGAAATGATCATGAGCTGGCAGGATATATTGAGCGAATGATCGTGGAGGAGAAATATTCACCTGATGCAGTCATAGGCAGAATAAGACTGGAAGGAAAGTTTCAGACATCTATCTGCACAAAAACACTATATAACTACATTGACTCTGGATTATTTCTTCATTTGACTAATAAAGATCTTCCGTTAAAGAAAGAAGGAAAGAGGCGAATCTACCGGAAGGCGAAAGTGGCATTAAAGAATCTGAAAGGCACCAGCATAGAAGAGCGCCCTGATGAGATCGAGAATAGGGATGAATACGGGCACTGGGAAATGGATTGTGTAATTGGGGGACAGAACAAAGGTAAGGCTGTATTGCTTGTATTGAGCGAGAGAAAGAGCCGTGAGGAAATCATTTTCAAGATGACAGGGAAAACCCAGGAATGTGTTAAAAAGGCTCTGGACAGCCTGGAGAAGAAACATGGGTATGAGCGATTTGTGGAAATGTTTAAAACAATAACAGTGGATAATGGAAGCGAGTTCCTTGATTTTGGAGGCATAGAAAAATCAGTTAAAAGGAAGAAAAAGACCCGGACCAAGGTATATTATGCCCACCCATTCAGTTCATGGGAACGGGGTACAAATGAGAATACAAACAAACTGATCAGACGGTTTATACCGAAGGGGGGCAGCATAGATGATGTGACTCCATCTATGATAAAATATATAGAGAATTGGCTTAATAATTATCCGAGACGGATACTGGGATATAGAACTCCAAATGAAGTAAAGATAGCATAACATTGTGTATGATAACAATAATGAATACCAAATATTTACACGACATTTAAACTTGCAATTTTCATTTTTTAAAAAATTCATCAAATAATGCTTGCAATCTTAGTCTTAATGTAGTAGAATATTTGTTGTCGCAAGGCTCGTTGGTCAAGTGGTTAAGACGCCGCCCTCTCAAGGCGGAATCACGAGTTCAATTCTCGTACGAGCTGCTAATATTAATATGGTTATGAACCTAGTAAATAAGCCACTTTAGAGAGATTAGAAAATTCTCTAAGGTGGTTTTTTATTTGAAAATTATAAATTTTTCAACGGATTTTTCAACCGTTTTTTAACTTTTTCTATTATAAAGCGTTATACTAACCTTGTTTTTTGCTCTTATATCTTTAATGTTAAAATTTTATTTGAATATTTTAATAAGGTTGTTTGGTGCATTGTTTTTCCTGTATGAACATAATTTCTCATTCTTGGAAGGTAGTATTTGCCCTTTGGTATTTTTACCTTTTTGAATTTCGATTTCTGTAATGTTCCCATATTTGTTAGGATAAGTAAGAAGGTGTTAAATGAAAATGTAGATTGGCAATTAAAAAACCAAAAATAATTGAAATCCTTGTAATAAATGAAGATGGAAACATAATTGCAATATGTGAATATTTCAATTTATAACATCGTTTAAGTTAAGAGGTGAGCCATATGCCAGATTTAGCAAGGTTACATGATATTTCATTGGATTATAAGAATGAAATAGCAGAAAGCATTGTTACCTTGTTGATAATAGAGTTTGCACGGAATTTATCTAAAATCATATATTAAAACAAATAAATAATTGAGGATTATTTATGGTAATTCATGTAGTTCAGCAAGGTGATACCATTCAATCAATATCTGATTTTTATGGAATATCCGTAACAAGGTTAATTCAGGATAACGGTTTAGAAAATCTTGAAAGATTAGTAATAGGACAATCAATCGTAATAGCAATTCCTGAAGTCACTTATACCGTTCAAGAAGGTGATACATTAGAAGGCATAGCAAATTTATATAATATTACTATTATGCAATTACTAATGAATAACCCATTTCTTTCAGACAGAGTGTTTATATATCCTGGAGAAATTCTTGTAATCAGTTACAGTAAAAAAGGCAGTATAGTAGTACATGGTAATACGAATCCTAATATTAATATAGAAATATTAAGAAAGACATTACCTTATTTAACGTATCTTTCAATTTTGAATTATACAGCTACAAGGGATGGAGAAATAATTACTTATTTTGACGATACACAGATTATTAAAATTGCAAAAGAGTATGGAACAATGCCTTTATTGTTAATAACAACATTAACCATACAAGGCGAAGCGAACTTAGGAATAGAATATAATTTATTATTCGATGAAGATTTTCAAAACAATTTTATTGAAAACTTATTAAGTATTTTAAATGTAAAAGGTTATCAAGGAGTTAATTTATCTTTTCAGTATATAAACATATCTAATATATATTTATACAATGCATTCTTTGCAAAGTTTACGGATCGATTGAGTGCTCAGGGGTATTCCGTATTTTTAACGATAAATCCCAATATAAGTAATAATGGTAGTGAAGTTAGCTTTGAAAGAGTCGATTATTCTATTTTAAATGATTTAGCACAAAATATTATTTTTATGAATTACCAATGGGCAACTAATATAAACCCACCCGGACCTATCAGTTCAATTTATAATATAGATGCATTTTTAAATTATGTAAATAATTATATACCATCAGATAAAATAATCATTGGTATTGCTACTATTGGTTACGATTGGGAACTTCCGTTTTTGCCGGGATTTTCGAGTATTTATTCTATTACTTATGAAAGAGCTATTAATTTAGCAGGAGAGAAAGGTGCAGTAATACAATTTGATGAATTATCACAGACACCTTATTTTCTATATTATGATGAACAAGTACAGCACATTGTATGGTTTATAGATTCAAGAAGTATAAATTCCTTATTAGATATAGTGGTTAAATATGATCTTTATGGGTTAGGGATATGGAATATAACTATTTATAATCCGCAATTGTGGTTAGTAATTAATTCACAATATGAGATTGAAAAATTCATATAGGATGGAAATAATAGATTTATTAATTCTGATGTAGGAGAAAAGCAATCCAACGCTCCTGTATCAGAAATGATTTATTATAAAATATTAAATCTGATCATTAATTAGAAAAATTTAATAATACCCTGCACACTCTATCAAAATGTGTAGGGTATTTAAAGATTGAATTTATTGGACTATATGACCGCCGACAATAGTCAAGTATTGACCATTTTTAACACTTTGGAGTATATAATTAATACAGCTCATTACGTTTTATTATATCAATTCTATTACAGAATATATTCACTTATATTTTTACACAAAGCCTTAACGTTGGCTCCTCCGGATAATTCAAATCTAACCACACCTACTCCACTTAACCATATATCCAGCTCTGCATCTAAGTCAAGCAGACCGGCTGTTTCAACAGAATAGGTTTGAATCTTGCTGTATGGTATTGAGGTATAATCTACTTTCTTTCCGGTTAAGCCTTGCACATTACAGCTAATAATTCTCTTGTTTGTAAAAACAACTCTGTCTCTAATAGATACGTAGCTGCCGGTTACAAATTCACCATCAATTAGAAGTTCTTCTACTGCATTTTCACCGTACTTTAAGGATTCTCCTTTTAGCTTTACCAAACCTTTGTTATTAAAATCAATCATTTTTTCCTCCCTTAATAAAAATATATATGTAAAATTATTATAAAATAAAAATACCATAGCCTATTCCGGCCTTACCCCCACTTATAAAATATTCTGCAAATGCTTTTTGTAAAGAAGTGGTCTTAGGCCAATCTTTCGGTGACTTGTTATAATCATTGCCGAATAATCTCCATGCATCAAGGAATTCTTCCTCTGCTTTTTCGTAAATATAAGAAAAATCATCTATGAAACTTCGAATATTGGAATGGGTGGGAAATACTTCTTTATAGGCAGGATACAGAAGCCAGGAATCACAGACTACAGGTATTGGTTGATTGTCAAATTCCTTACTGTAAAATTCCTTAGCCTTATGATAGGATTCTAACCGTTCCTCTTTTGTAAAGGATCCGCTAGAGGGGATATGTATCATAAGAACTTTATCACCAGATTTTATGGTTATTCCGTTTATGGTAACTGTATCAAAGGAAAAGGATGCACATTCGTATTGCATACGGCCTAATGCAAAACGTGACATTTGGTAATAACCCGGAAACCAGTCACGAACAAAAGTACCCCATATACCGTATACATGGTGGCATTCCTTTAATTTATATCCAAGATCTTTAATTGAATCCCAATAAATATCCTCAGGTAATCCTTTTTCCGAATATTTCTCCATTAAAGGTTTGGCACATAATAGTAAAAGTAACATTGACATTGTATAGGAATGCTCTTTTAATTCAACAGAAAGCTTATCAATTTCTGCAAATGCCTTTTCAGAAGAAGTATGTATAAATAATTGAACAGCAGACTTCATACTATTATCGTATTCAGGATTATGTAATATTCGTTGATATAGTGCTAGAAATATTTCTTGTGCTTCTTGGGGAAAGTGTATCTTACTCATTAGTTCTGTTAAAAATAATTCATCACTCATAATTTAACCACCTTTTTAAGTTATTTATTATATCTTAATTTACTTAATATTTTATCTTATATAAAACACGATAGCAATATCTTAAATTATTAATTTGGATGTTAAGCCTTATAGATAAGCCCATTGACATCCCAATTAATATAAACCATAATAATATCATTATAATAAAAAAAGAAGGCTAAAGATATGATATATATTTCAACGGCACTATATTGTGAAGCACAACCCTTCATTCGTCATTATAATTTAAAGAAAGATATGATAGAAAGTAAATTCCAAATATTTCGTAATGATTCTATTCTATTAATTATTACTAAAACCGGCAGTATGAATGCTGCTATTGGAGTAACCTATCTATGTACAGGGCATATTCCCGGACCGTCAGATCTTTTTATCAACATAGGAATTTGTGCAGGGATGAACAATGATATTTCTGTGGGAACCTTATTTTTATGTAATAAAATTACAGAACAAGTGACAAACAGAAGCTATTATCCGGATGTTCTCTTTGCTCATCCCTTTTTAGAAGGCAGTATTATCAGCAGTCCCAACATTATTAATAATAAAAGAGAAGAAAAATATGTAAATGGAAAAGCAGGTATGGATAAAGAATGTCTCATAGATATGGAAGCAGCAGGTGCTTATCAGGGAGCAAGTATCTTCTTTCAGCCCCACCAGTTGATTTTCTTAAAAGTTGTTTCCGACTATGGTACAGGAGAGAAGGTAACTCCAGAAAAAGTGACGGATCTGATAGGAAGTAATATAGAAAAGATCACATCCTGGCTGGAACAAATTCATAGAAACTGTTTAGTAAACCAGATTTCTTTTCTAGAGGAAGAAGAGGAGTGCATAAGAAAAGTTATTGTCAACTTGCAATGTTCCGTATCAATGGAACATCAGCTGCGGCAAATATTACGTTATTATAAGCTTGCTCATGGAAGCTTTTGCGAAAGATTAAATCAATATATGAATAATCCTGATATGCCTTGTAAAACAAAAACAGAAGGGAAGAAATATTTTGAGCAACTTAAGTCAAAACTTATTTAATCCGTATTATTCACATATTTATATAGAGAAGGAAGCTTACGATCATCCAAATACACAGAGGATTATTTCTCATTTTCCTAATTCTATATTAGTAGAAATTAATCATTACAAAGATGTTTTTTGCAGGAGCCATCAAAATTATATGCTGCAAAAACAAAGTCCAAGTCTGATTTTAGCCAAAAAGCAGAATAATCTTCTATACGAGGGGGCGCCAGTATGCCAAAACTTTGGGAATAAGCATTTTTACTACACCTCCTCAGTAATGAACTGTGTATATGATTGTGAGTACTGCTATTTGCAGGGAATGTATCCATCCGGGTATCAGGTTATATTTGTGAATCTGGAAGATATATTTCAGGAAGTGGAGCTATTATTGGAGAAACATCCGGTTTACTTATGTGTTTCTTACGACACGGATTTATTGGCAATGGAAAATGTTTTAGGATATGTAAAAGAGTGGTCGGAATTTACTTTAAAGCATCCTGACTTAACAATTGAAATACGAACCAAAAGTGCTAACCGATCTCCCTTTAACAAGCTGATTCCAAATGAAAACACAATATTTGCCTGGACACTGTCTCCTCAAGGGATAGCAGAGGGTTTTGAACATAATACACCTTCCTTTATGCAACGGCTTAGTTGTATTCAGGAAGTAATACAAAAAGGCTTCCCCGTAAGGTTATGTTTTGATCCTGTGATATATACGGAACATTGGAAAAAGCTATATTGTGAGATGATAGAAACTACATTTTTCATGATTCCTGGTAGCAGAATAAAAGATGTCAGTATCGGAGTCTTTCGTGTTTCTCGTGATTATATGAAACAAATGAGAAAACAAAGACCGGATTCCTTAATTATTCAATATCCTTTTGAAAATGAGAATGGGGTTTTTCACTATGGCCAAAAGCGGTCGAAGGAAATGATAAACTTTATTTATGAGAAAATAAACCGGATTATTCCGGAATATAGAATATTCGTATGGGAAGTGTGAAGAAATGCATCTTCATAAATGGAAGACCATGTCTTCCATTCTGAAGAACGCCAACATGAGAATCCATTGAAGTTTTCATATAGATTTCTTCATTTATAATTTGAGATGTCGCAAAGCGATATCATATTTAAAAGTTGAAAGAATTTCATTCTTTCAACTGTGAAAGGAGCATGGTTATTAAAATGAAAGCAGCCATTATTACCGGAGCCTCTTCCGGAATAGGTTTAGAAATCAGCAAGGTTCTGGTTAAAAATCAGTATAAAGTTTTTGGTTTTGGAAGAGATTTTTCAGGAATGGATTTTAAGGCGGAAAATTTTATTCCTGTTAATTGTGATGTGATGAATACTTCTGATTTGTGTAATAAGATTAAGAAAATTCGTAAGGAAGAAGAGATTCATGTTCTGGTGAATAATGCCGGAGTTGGTTATTTTGGACCTCATGAGGAGCAAAATACTAAGAAGATTCAGGAAATGGTTACTGTTAATCTGGAAGTCCCTATGATTCTGACCCAGATTTTATTACGAGATTTAAAAAAGAATTCGGGTTATGTAATAAACATTTCTTCTGTTACCGCTAAAAAGACCAACACCCATGGTTGCGCTTATGGTGCCACGAAAGCAGGGTTAACTAGCTTTTCCCAAAGTTTATTTGATGAGGTTAGAAAATATGGAGTAAAAGTAACAGCAATTCACCCAGATATGACCAAATCTAATTTTTACCGGAATGCTGACTTTTGTGAAGGTGAAAAGGAGGATACTTATCTTTTGGCAAAAGAGGTGGCTGCAACTATTGATATGATATTAAATCAAAGAGAAGGGTCGGTTATATCTGAAATAACCTTACAGCCCCAGAGACATCAAATTGCAAAGAAAGGATAGTGACCTAAATATGATTTGCAATGAGTTTAGTAAATGATTAATAAATAATTTTTGAAATAGAAACTAAACATTATTAAAATTATTGTCTAAATAAGTACTATCGCAAAGAAATATTTATCTTTTGGTAGAAAATAGTTGACATATACAATTTATTAGTAGTATAATGATGATAGTTTAATAAATTAATATTAAAAAAGATTTAAATAATAACTAAATATTACTAAACATTATAATAGCAAGCTACTTATAAGTAATTTTAAAAATGTTATAAAATTATTTTAGGTACTTATGTTGTAATTACTTTTTAGTAAAATTAATTAAATTAATTAAATTAATTTATTACTAATTAACGAAGTGTAAATAGTATCCCCCTTAGATTACTGTTTATCTTACATAGCCCAATGTTTAAACCTATATAAATAATTCCCCGCTTCATACCACTGAATGCGGGGAATTTAATCTATTTTTTTATAATTATTTATTCCGGTCCATTCTTTCGTACTTTCACGAACAACAATTGTTCCACCTACAAAAATTTTTATATTTTGAAATGTTGGATCTTCAATGGTAGTATGAAGTTGTCTTAATGCCATAGAACCAATTAATTTTTTAGGAACAGCAATAGTAGTAAGAGAAGGAGAATTTATAGCAGAAAAGGGTATATCATCGAATCCAATTATAGAAATATCTTCGGGTATTTTATAATTATATTCTTTTAAGGCTTTTATTGCTCCAATGGCAATAGCATCACTGTCTGCAAAGGCACAACTTGGCAACGAAATAGATCGCTCTAAATATTCTTTCATACCTTGATAGGCTCCCAGTAAAGTAGGGGCTAATAATAATTCATTCGTCGGTTCATAAGTAAGATTACATTTTTCACATGCTGCTAAAAAGGAATCCTTACGTTCTTCGGAATTTGAAGTCATTTTATTACTTCTAAAATATGCAATTTTTCTGTGGCCTAAAGCTGTAAGGTGAGATAGAGCTTTGTAAATCATTTCGTTATTATTTAGTGCGATACAATTACATTCCATATGCGGCATTTTATTATCAATTACTATATAAGGGATGGGTATTTTCTCAAGTATCGGATATGTATGAAAATCCAGTTCTGTACCTAAAAGAATTAACCCCTGATATAAAGTAAAATCAATACTTTGTAAAGTTTCTTCCAGACAATTTTCTGAAGTTAAAATACTTAGGCTATATCCAAAGTTTCGGCAATCATTTTCGATGGAATCCATAACAGCTGCAGTAAATCCGAAATTTTCTTCAATCATTAAATCCTGTTCTATATATTTTATAAACAATATATTCTTAGGTGTACTTTTGGTCCTTTTAGGGATAGCATAATTATATTCCTCAAGAACCGCATTCACATGTCTTCGAGTTTCTTCGCCAACACCTTTTTTGTTGTTTAATACAAGAGAGACTGTAGCAGGGGAAACACCAGCAATTTTGGCTAATTCCTTTATATTCAAATTTTATTCAACCCTTTCATACTATTTGGTAGTACATCAATCTACTCAAGTACAATTATATGTTAAAATGAAATGTTTTACTAGATAAAAATTAAATTTTGTTTTACTAAAAAATCTCCTATTTTTCAATGAAAATACTATAAAATATCAAT
Source organism: Anaerocolumna aminovalerica (assembly GCF_900115365.1). Lineage (GTDB taxonomy): Bacteria > Bacillota > Clostridia > Lachnospirales > Lachnospiraceae > Anaerocolumna > Anaerocolumna aminovalerica. The sequence continues at coordinate 23,790 of NZ_FOWD01000044.1, read as the reverse complement.
TTAAAATATATAGAATTATATTCAAATAATAAAAAAGACTGTTACCATATTGTCATTTGAATCTTTAATCTCTAATACTACAGAGAAAATATCCAATCAATGACAACTGATTTGTAACAGCCTTTATTGTTTTCATTATTCAACTTATTTCAGCAGGGATGAAATGATACATCCAGCCTAATTTATATCTATAAAATTTAAGCTTCAGGTTCTTCCGGTTCTTCAGATTCCTGTACTCTGGCATCATTAACAGAGAGCAGTAGTTGATCTGATCCGCTGGATAAGGTTAACCCTTTAGGTAATGTAAGATCACTTAACTTGATAGTACTTCCTGGGGTTAGATTAGATACATCAACTTCTATATCATCAGGAATATCCTGAGGTAATCCGGTTACCAAAACAGCATCTAATTGTCTGTTTAATATCAGTCTTTTTGCTTCTAATAATTCCTGACCGGTAATTTTAATAGGTACTTGAGCTTTTATTTCTTCAGAAAGAGAAACTTTTTGAAAATCTATATGAATGATATCGTAATGCAGTGGAGATGTTTGGAATCCCTTTACCATAACATTATATTCATTACCGTCTGAACTATTAAGTTTAATGATGGCATTTCTTCCGAATTTGTTTAAGCATTTTCTAAATTCATCTTTTTTAACAGCTACTGGTATGGATTCCATTCCTTTTCCGGAAATAATACCAGGGATAAAACCATTTTCTCTTAACTTTTTATTTTTACCTTTCTTAATCTCAGATCTTGCTTCTACTTCCATGATTGGTGTTTCTTGCATATTATTTAACCTCCTTAATTGTAAATAAATTATACTATAAAAAACCGTATAAAACAGAAAATTTATAGGCACTGCTATAGCAAAAAATAAAAACTTAACTATAATTATATATATTATTAGAAAAAAGTCAAGGAAGCGAAATAATTATCATAAAATAATCAATTTTAATTAAAATTAATAAAAATAAGTTACTAAAGTATATTAGAAACTGAAAAAATAAAACATTTTATATGATAACACGATTCCCTAGAAATCCCCTCTTAAATTAAGGAAGGTACTATAAATATCCAATATTCCATAACCCCATTCCCGATTGGGATATACAATATTAGGGTCTCTTATCGCTCCCCGTATCAATAGGTTTTTGATATCCACACTATCCATAAGAATGTGATTCCGGCGTACTACTCCCCATTCTAACAGCATGGCAGCGATGCCGGCTGTATGAGCAGCAGCAACGCTGGTACCTGAAAAGGTTGTATATTGGTTATTTAATGCAGGGCCAATTAAATTAACTCCTGGTGCTGCAAAGTTAGGATTTATGGCATTGGTTCTTGTATACCCTCTGCTTGCTTGTAAATACAAACTTTGATTTGCAATGTTGTATGCAGTGACTACAATAGGTACTACAGCATTACCTGGAGAAGTCAGGGTGTAGTCAGGACTTGCTTCCGGAAAATAGGTTTCACTGGTTAAAAAGGATTGTAAAGGCATCCATATATGAAATCGCCTTTCCAGTGGGCCAGAACCATAAACACGGAATCTCCAGATTCCTTCGGCAGGCCTCCTAAATCTTAATAAAATAAGCTCATCGCCGGTCTGGGCTTCCACTAGCTGATAGTCAAGGAGAATAACTGTTTCCTCAAAAATAAAACGAATTTCTCTAGACTCACCGAATCTGGCTGGAATTCGAGGAATATATTCTCCGGAAGGTGATAAAATATCCAAAGAATAGGTATTGGGAGCATCACCCCAAAGCTCCATAGAAAATCCGTATTCATTTGGACCTACCCTTAACTCCACCGTATTATATTCCTCATTATTAGGTATGGTACCTAAGTAGTGTAATCTGCTGGTTCCTTCATTTCCGGCGGCAACGCTAATGGATATTCCTGCATAATCTGCTACTCTTGACACAGAGCTGCTTAAAGCTCCCCGTTCGTCATGCCCTCCTTGAGTAGTTCCAAGTCCTATTACAATAGACATTGGCCTATGTAAGCTTTCTGCAACTCTATTTAAATATTTTAGCCCAAGTAAAAGGTCAGTTTCTTGATAACACTGGGCTTCCGGTGGAATTGAAAAGAATTCCTTCAGATTGTTTTTTGCTGGCTTTAATTTAACAACAACCAATTCCGAATCAGGAACAACTCCGCTGAAGTTATTGGCTTCATCCGGATTACCTACCATAATACCTGATAAGAAAGTACCATGACCGTCTTCATCAACACTTGGAACAATGGACAAGGGATTTTCACTGGCTAAAGCTTCATTAATTTGTGCTCGTGTATATTCCGTCCCATAAAAAAAGCCTTCCGGAGTATTATCTGTAATAATAGTTTGATCCCAAATTGAAAGAATCTTTGAAGTTCCATCTGCATTTACAAAAGCAGGGTGAGTATAATCTATACCGGTATCAATAATGCCTACTAAAACACCCCCACCTCTTAAATCTAGAGCGGGAATACTACGTACTCTTCTTACGCCTGAGGCTTCTAAGCTTAGCATGTCTAAAAGTCCGAAGCAAGAAGGAATAGCACCATAACCATATATTTGAAGAAAATTACTTGGTAATTCGGCAATCGGGTAATATACAGCAGCATGGGTGATATTAATTATGGTGTAACATAAATTTGGATTAGCCTGTAGTTCACCTAAATATCTTCCATATTCTATTAACAAGTCAAAATAGTCTTCACTATATATTCTTTCTCTACATTCTAAATCCAAGTTACTCCCCCCATTTTAATACTTGTTATTAAATATATGAGATTAAGATTACTTTATTCTATGCCTATTGCAATTTTATTGACAAATATTTAAATAATATTTATAATGAGATACTAGTGAACTCTCTTATTATAGAAGAAACAGAGAGAAAACATTGATGTGCGTAGGAGGCAAACATAGTGAAATCATATGGAGTAAATGAACTAAGGAAAATGTTCTTAGATTTCTTTGAAAGTAAAGGACATTTAAAATTAAACAGTTTTTCTCTTGTTCCACAAAATGACAAGAGTTTATTATTAATTAATTCCGGTATGGCGCCATTAAAACCATACTTTACTGGACAAGAGATTCCACCAAGAAAAAGGGTTACTACTTGTCAAAAATGTATACGTACCGGTGATATAGAAAACGTTGGGAAGACAGCCAGACATGGTACTTTTTTTGAAATGCTTGGTAACTTCTCCTTTGGTGACTATTTTAAGCATGAAGCAATTGCTTGGTCATGGGAATTTTTAACCGAAGTAGTTGGGTTAGAAGCAGATAGAATATATCCATCTGTTTATGAAGATGATGATGAGGCATTTGACATATGGAATAAGGAAATTGGTGTTCCAGCAGAAAAAATCTTCCGTTTTGGGAAGGCAGATAACTTCTGGGAACATGGAGCAGGGCCTTGCGGACCATGTTCGGAAATCTATTATGACCGGGGCGAAAAATATGGTTGTGGAGAGCCAGGCTGCACAGTTGGCTGCGAATGTGACCGTTATATAGAAGTTTGGAATAATGTATTTACACAGTTCGAAAATGATGGCAATGGCAATTATACAGAATTATCTCAGAAAAATATTGATACCGGTATGGGGCTGGAAAGACTTGCTGTTGTAGTTCAGGATGTTGATTCTATATTTGATGTAGATACTATTAAAGCACTCCTTGAAAGAGTATGTCAGGTTGCAGGAGTCACTTACAAACAAGATCCTAAAGTTGATGTATCTATACGTTTAATAACTGACCATATACGTTCAGTTACATTTATGATTTCAGATGGTATTATTCCATCTAATGAAGGAAGAGGCTATGTCCTTCGCAGATTACTTAGAAGAGCAGCACGCCATGGACGCCTTCTTGGAATTAAAGACCGTTTTTTAGCTACTTTAAGTACAACAGTTATTGAAGGTTCTAAAGACGGATATCCGGAACTGGAAGAGAAGAAAGATTATATTCTTAAATTATTAACTATAGAAGAAGACAATTTTTATAAAACAATCGATCAAGGATTAAGTATTCTGTCCGAATTAGAAGAGAACCTTATAAAAACAGGTGAAAAAACTTTATCTGGTGAAGATGCTTTTAAATTATACGATACTTATGGATTCCCAATTGATCTAACAAAAGAAATTCTGGAAGAGAAAGGCTTTGCCATTGATGAAGAAGGCTTTAAAGAAGCCATGAACGTACAAAGAGAAACTGCAAGAAGTGCACGTGCCGTAACAAACTACATGGGTGCGGATGAAACCGTATATCAACAGTTAGATCCAAGCTTATCAAGTGAATTTGTTGGATATGACAAATTAAATCATACATCTAAAATAACTGCTTTAACTACAGAAACGGATGTTGTTAATGAATTAATTGCAGGTCAAAATGGTACAATAATAGTTGAAGAGACTCCTTTCTATGCAACCAGCGGTGGACAGGTTGCTGATATAGGTGTTATAAAAACAGCTGATGCAGAATTTAAAGTAGAAGATGTTATTAAATTACAAGGTGGTAAAATCGGCCACGTTGGAAAAGTAATAAAAGGAATATTACATGTTACAGAGCAGGTTAACTTAGCAATTGACATGGACAACAGATTATCTACCGGAAAGAACCACAGTGCTACTCATCTTCTACAAAAAGCCCTTAGAGTTGTATTAGGTTCTCACGTAGAACAGGCCGGTTCCTATGTATCCAGTGATAGATTACGTTTTGACTTTACCCACTTCTCAGCGTTAACCAAAGATGAGATTGAGAAGGTAGAAGCAATTGTAAATGAAGAAATTACTGCTGGTTTAACCGTTCATACTGAGATTATGTCCATGGAGGAAGCTAAGAAAACAGGAGCTACGGCTTTATTTGGTGAAAAATACAGCGATAATGTCCGTGTAGTATCCATGGGTGATTTTAGTAAAGAACTTTGCGGAGGTACACATGTAAGCAATACTTCAAGTATTACTGTGTTTAAAATACTTTCTGAAACCGGTGTGGCAGCAGGTGTTAGAAGAATTGAAGCTTTAACCGGCAAAGGTGTATTCACTTATTATAAAGAGATTGAAGAAGAACTAAATCAAGCCGCAAAAGTTGCAAAAGCAGAACCAGCTATGCTTTCTAAGAAAATTGAGTCTTTACATGAGGAAATCAAAGCTCTTCAGGCGGAAAATGAAAAGCTGAAGAATAAATTAGCAAAAGATGCTTTAGGTGATGTCATGGATCAGGTAATAGAAGTAAAAGGCGTTAAATTATTGGCAGCCAAAGTTCCTGATGTAGACATGAATGGATTACGTAACCTGGGCGATCAGCTAAAAGATAAGATGGGTGAAGGTGTTATTGTACTGGTTTCTGTAATGGAAGGTAAAGTTAATTTAATTACCATGGCTACAGAAGGAGCAATGAAAAAAGGCGCTCATGCAGGAAATCTAATCAAAGAACTTGCTGTATTAGTTGGTGGAGGCGGCGGCGGCCGTCCGAACATGGCACAGGCAGGTGGAAAGAACCCTGACGGTGTGGATGAATTAATAGCAAAGGCTGGTTCCATATTGGAAGGACAAATTAAATAATTTAAAAATGCCTATATAAAAGAAGTAAAGACTATACAGTTTGTTAAAAATAAATATTTGTGAAAAACTTTAATCACAAAACTTGTTTACAAAAATCAAATGTTGACGAAATTGAAATATTTATTGCTTTTAGGGAAAATTAAACCTTTGAGAATCTAGTGTTTTCAAGGGTTTATCTTTTTTATAATAGTCATAAATACGGTATATTTTTTAAAGTAGTATACAAGATAAGATATAAAAAATAACTATATTAAACGGTATGAAAGAAGTTATTAGCCTTCTAATAGGCCAAAATAAAAGTAACAAATATTGTCTTGTGTCTTAAACGAATTAAAAAACCGAGGGTTGCAGGATATTCTAATTCTTTGTGCATATGGTTAACTAGGTCTTATTTTTATTAGTATAGTTATAAGTCTATATGCTTTTGAGTATGCTTAGTTCGATAATATTTCTATATTGAATAAATTTATATACAAGGGGGAACAAGACATGAAAATTAAAAAACCTAACATTTCATATGAATTAAATATTGTAGAGGATTTACTTCCATATATATATCAAGCTAAGATGGAGGAAATAGACATTGTTAAAAAGCGTATAAAAGATGTCTTTCTAACTGATGAAGATTTATCACATATTTCTTTTAATGAGGTAATTTTTGAAAATTGTAAATTTATTAACTGTTCGTTAGAAAAATCTAGTTTTATAGATGTTATCTTTAAATCATGTGATCTATCTAACAGCAACTTTAAAGATGGTTACTTTAACCGTTGTGAATTTATTTCATGTAAATGTATAGGGGTAAACTTATCTAATAGCTCTTTACAACAGTCATATATAATGGATTCTAATTTTCATTATGCTAATTTTGATAATTTAAGTTTAAATTACATTTTTATTAATGAAAGTGATATGACTAGTGTAAATATGACTGAATGTAAAGTGAAAAATTTTCAAACGAATGCAACGAAATTTATAAATACAAATTTTTTCAATACTAAACTTAAAGGAATAGATTTTACCCAAAGTGATTTAGAAGGAATTATTGTATCCAGTAATTACACAGAGTTAGAAGGTGCTATTATAAATCATTTTCAAGCTGCAGGTTTAATAGTCCTATTAGGAGTTGTTGTGAAGTAAATTTTATAAAATTAAGTGTTATAGTAAGATACTTATTCATGACGAAACAAAGTGGATAGCAACGAATGTTCACAATGCATAACATGCAGATGTTCTTTTGTAAAGGGGAAATATAGTAAATAATTAAGAAAATTAATTTTTTGGAAAAGGTTAAATAATTTTTATTTTTTTCCTTATAATAATGATTAGCAACAATTCGTTGTTAAACGTAATACACTTATAATATACAAAAATGGAAAAAGCTATTGACAAAAGGTATAACCGATAATATAATCTTTATAGTGCTATTCAAATTATACCCAAACAGTTGTATAGGCACAATACACAACTGGAGGGAGGTTAGGTGTGAGACTATGTCAAATGTTATTGTAAAAGATAATGAGACTTTAGATAGTGCTCTACGTCGATTTAAGAGAAACTGTGCAAAGGCAGGCATTCAGCAAGAAATCCGTAAAAGAGAGCATTATGAAAAGCCAAGCGTAAGACGTAAGAAAAAGTCTGAAGCTGCTCGTAAACGTAAATTCAAATAAGAATAAAGTCTACAAAAGTAAACTTTTAAACCCTTAGATCATTAAAGAATGGTTTAGGGGTTTGATTTCGTAACGGAATAGCTTTTTATATTAATTAATGCTAATCTCTCATTAAAATCTTACTAAAGAAACTTGAAATTATAAATTTAAGCGAAGGGTTTTCAGAGTTTTATATGAGATAATTATAAAATATTGATACAGGGCATAAAGAAGGAGAATCGTTAAAGGATTCTCCTTTGTTTTTTGGTATCCTTATAGAAATTACGAATATGACATGCCGTTATACCATATATTCTATAATAGTACAGGAATTGTGCAAAGAGGTATGGATGAAAAAGTTTAAGTCTAGCCATAAAAAAAATAAAGAAAAAAATCATAAAGAATTATATGATTCTATAGATAAAGCCAAAAAACATGAAAAGGCAGAGAGAATTACCTATCTTGAAAGCCTTTCCAATCAGCTGCGCCTGCCTTCGGATATGTTGGCAGGAGCACCAATCATTACGGCTATTGGAAGAAATGAATTGTATATAGAAAATTATAAAGGAATCTTGGAATATAATAGTAATTCTATTCGTATATTAACTAAAATCGGAAGAGTCAACATTGAAGGTAAAAATCTAAATATAGAGTATTTTACTAATGATGAAATGAAAATTATAGGAATGATATTCAGTATTGATTTTGTTACAGGAAAAGATTTGCAACGGCCATAATACTAATCTCTCATTAAAACCTTGCAAAACAATCCTTATAAAAACCCATAAATTCAAGATTTTCATAAGGAATTTTTAGAGGTTTTATAATCGAGATAAGTATAGGAAATTTTGTATTGATATTCGCAGAAAAATGGAGGCTTAAGCATGGTTGTTAAGCTATTTCGCTGGGTTCGAGGTTACCTGCTTATAAGACTAAAAGGGCAATCTCCTGAACGCTTTATTAATTTATGCAGTAACCGGGGCATATTTCTATGGAACCTGCAAAATGTGGATGGGGATTATGAATGTTATATCATGATCAAGGATTATAGAAAATTAAAGCCCATCGCTCGAAAAACAGGTACCATACCATTGATAAAAAGAAGACAAGGATTACCTTTTTTAGTCCAACAATATAAAGGCAGAAAGGGATTTATATTAGGAATCCTTATTTTTTGCTTTATTCTTTATGTGCTTTCCTTATTTATTTGGGACATCAGTATTTTGGGGGGACATTCCTACACCGAAGAAGCTATGATTAAATTTTTAAAGAAAAATGAAGTATTTATGGGAATTCAGAAAAAGAAAGTAGACTGTCAGGAAATTGAGGAACTGATTCGAGGAACCTATCGCGATATAGGATGGGTATCTGCAGAAATCAAAGGAACCAGATTAATTATAAAAATAACGGAAACCAATATGCCGGCTCCGGCTGTAACTGCTACTGAACCGTGCCATATTGTTGCATCAAAAGACGCTATTATTACCCAGATTGTAACAAGAACAGGAACGCCCATGGTAGAAGTTGGTGCTGTTGTGAAAAAGGGAGATATTTTAGTATCTGGTGTTGTAAATATTATTGGAGATAATGACATACTATTAACTAAAAGACCGGTCATTGCAGATGCTGATATTGCAGGAAAGACTTATTATGATTATGAAGATACCTTTCCGCTAAAATACACACAAAGACAGTATACCGGTAAAATGAAATCCGGATATGGTCTAACATTTTTTCTTAAGAAATTTAATATATATAATCCTAGAATTATGTATGGTAAGTATGATATAATTGTAGACGAATCTACGTTACATTTGACAGACAATTTTTATCTTCCATTAAGTTATTCTAAAATTAATTACAGAGAATATGTTGAAGTACCTAAAACCTATACAAAAGAGGAAGCATTGGAACTAGGGAGAAACAGAATGGGAAGATATCTTGAAAATTTAATGAAACAAGATGTTGTTATACTTGAAAATAAAGTTGAACTATCTGTTAAGAATAATTATTGTACTGCAAAGGGTAAAATTATTGTAGAAGAACCAATCAAAGATTACAAAACAATCGACGACAGTGAGTGGAGGATTATAGAAAGCGATGAGTCTACTGGAAATCAAAATTGACATACCTGCAGAACACGAGAAAAATATATTCGGTCAATTCGACGAATATGTAAAAATAATAGAAAAAGCACTAAATGTGACTGTGATTGCAAGAAATGGTGAAGTAAAAGTAATTGGTGAAGGTGATAATGCAAACAAAGCCAAAAATATATTCAGTCAATTAGTGGAACTCTCAAGAAGAGGCAATACCATAACGGAACAAAATGTAAATTATGCATTAGCACTAAGTTTTGAAGATAAAGAAGCTGCTATTGTGGAAATCGATCAGGATCTAATCTGTCACACCATATCCGGAAAACCAATTAAACCAAAAACATTAGGTCAAAAATCATATGTAGATCAAATTCGTAAGAAAATGATTACTTTTGGTGTTGGTCCTGCCGGAACAGGTAAAACTTACCTTGCTATGGCAATGGCTATAACCGCATTTAAGAATGATGAAGTAAGTAAGATCATCTTAACCAGACCTGCCATCGAAGCAGGTGAGAAACTAGGTTTTTTACCAGGAGATCTGCAAAGTAAGGTAGACCCATATTTAAGACCTTTATATGATGCCCTTTATCAGATTATGGGAGCAGAAGGATATTTAAAAAATACAGAAAAAGGCTTAATTGAAGTGGCTCCTCTTGCATATATGCGAGGCAGAACTTTAGATAATGCTTTTATTATATTAGATGAAGCTCAGAATACCACACCTGCCCAGATGAAGATGTTTTTAACACGTATCGGTTTTGGCTCAAAGGTTGTGGTAACTGGTGATTTATCGCAGAAGGACTTACCCTCCGGAACACAATCAGGACTTGACGTGGCAATAAAGGTATTAAGTAAAATTCAAGACATTGGTTTCTCCTTCTTAACCGGTCAGGACGTTGTAAGACATCCTCTGGTACAAAAAATCGTCATGGCTTATGACACTTATGAAACGAGAACAAACAGAGGAATGGCAAAAAATCTTGATAACGGCAAGGTAGAAGGAAAGTCTCTTAAAAACTATAAAATCAGAAGCCCAAAGCCAAGAGATAAGAAAAACAAAGGAAGAAAAATGTAAGGAATCAATCCATTGATAAAGCACGGAGGAACAAATGTGAGAAATATAGTATCAAAAATTGGACTATCCATAAAATCTTTATGGGTTATATTGGGGCTTCTGTCGGCTGTTATGATGGTTGCTTTGGGATATTTGGAAGGGACAACCCCTATTGATATTCTAAAGTTATTTATATTGATATTAGTGTTGCTATCCATTACGGTTTTTTATGTTCATAGTTTTAATCTGAAAATAGATGAACTGCCGTATTTCAAAAATTTTATTATAGCTTGTTATTTTATTTCTTTTCTCATTGCCATGTTAACCAGGAACAATGATGAGGTACACCTCTGGATGGTTGGCGGAATTATTATAGCTGCTTTGTTTGATATGCATTTAGGATTAATATTTACTTATAATTTAATCTTTTTTGCAAGTTTTATCGGAGAAATCAGCATAGATATTATGGTATATTTATTGATCGTAGGAACTTTAATGTGCCTGCTGTCCAACTCTATGAAAAAAGTTAATACTTTGGGAATTACCGTGGTAATCGTTCTTTCGATTCAGATTACATTGCTGTTCATTATGAATAATTTTATGTTATGGGATACCATAAATATAGATGCAGTGTATTCCTTATTATCCAGTATAGGGGTAATTGGAATTACTTATAGTGTCCATTATTTTTATTATAAATGGACAGCAGAAAAGAAGAATAAAGAGGGCTTGGATGAAATTGCTGTTACATTAGAGGTAACAGCCAATGGAGATCTACCAGACAAGGGCTTATTGAATAAGGTTGTTCAATTAACAGACCAGGATGGTAATCACACATTAGAGGAAGTACTGCAATTAGATTTTCCCTTGTTAGAAAGATTAAAGGACTATTCCGATAAATTATACAGACAGTCTATTCAGATTGGCGAAATCTCTGCTGGTGCAGCAAAGTCCATTGATGCTAATGAAGCTATTGCAAAAGCTGGAGGCTATTATCATCAAATAGGAAGATTAGAAGGAAAGAAATACGTTGAGGAGGGAATAAAACTTGCAGAAGCCTATCACCTTCCTCAAGTTATTTCAGACATTATCCGCCAACATAATATGAATTATGAAAAACCTCAATCCCCGGAAGCTGCCATTGTAATGCTAACGTTAAGTATTCTGTCAATGAAAGAGTACATAATCCAATTAGATAACAAAGTTTTTGAAAACTCAGCTTCCGAAAAATCGGTACCAGGTGAAAGAATTTCTTTTGATAAAATTGTTAATAATGTATTTCAAATGCGTTTAACCAAAGGAAGCTTGGATCAATCCGGTTTATCGGTTAAAGAGTATAATATATTAAAAGATTTTTATTTACATATGGAATAAGAAAGGAAAGGCACCATGACCTTAAATTTAGAATACGAAACAGAAATTAAATTACATTTAGATTATGAATCCATTATTACAAAAGTAGTAAATATGGCACTTGATTTAGAAGAGTGTCCATACGAAATTGAATTAAACCTAATCCTGACGGATAATAAGGAAATTAAAGATATCAATAGAGAATACCGGAATATAGATGTTCCTACGGATGTTCTGTCTTTTCCCATGATTGCATATGAATCACCCGGTGATTTTTCTATATTGGAGGACGAAGATAATGATTCATTTAATCCCGAAACCGGAGAATTATTACTGGGGGATATTATTATTTCTGTTGAAAAGGTAATGGAGCAGGCTGCTGAATATGGGCATTCTGAAGAAAGAGAACTTGCATTTTTAACGGCACACAGTATGATGCATTTATTTGGGTATGATCATATGGAGGAAAGGGAAAGAACAGTAATGGAAGAGAAACAAAGACAAGTGCTGGAAGAACTTAAGATTTATAGGTAATAATAAGAAGACAAAGAATTTTTACAGTAATGAACATCAGAATAAACGTATAAGAAAGGAATTTATATTATATGAAAAAACGCATTTTATTATTATTATTAACTATAACGGCTTGTTTCTTAATAGCTTGTAAGAAGAAGGGAACGGAAGATAATAATCAGATAACACCTACTCCTACAGTAACTTTAACGCCTACTCCAACCGAAGAACCAGAAAATCATGATAATGAAGTGAAAAGTAAATTATCAGGTCTATGGATTCCAAAAGAATATGGTGATAAAAGGCCCTATGCCATTATGTTCAATAACCTGAAATTAGCTTCTCCTCAAAGTGGTATATCTGAGGCATCTGTTTTATATGAAGCAATTGTAGAAGGCGGTATCACCAGGTTAATGGGAATATTTGAAGAACAGAATTTAAATGAAGAGAGAATTGGCTCCATACGTAGTGCAAGACATTATTATGTAAACTTTGCAGATGCCTTTGATGCTATATATCTTCATTTTGGTGAAACAACTTATGCTAAGAAAAAAATGAAAAAGTTAGGAATTAACGATTTAGACGGGCTGACCGGTATTGGTGACACAGTATATTATCGTGATAAATCTATTAAAGCGCCTCACAATGCATTTACCAGTAAGGACAAAATTTTAAAAGGTGTTGAAATTAAAGGATATGAAAGAAATTATCAAGATGGATATGAAGGTAATTTTCAATTCTTTGAAAAAGATACGGATCTAAGCGGTGGTATGAATGCAGAGAAAGTAACCATACCATTTTCTAATTATAATTCACCTTATTTTACTTATGACAGTAAAGATAAAGTATATAAACGTTTTCAATTTGATAAGGAGCACACAGACTATAATACGGGTAAACAATTAACTTTTAAAAATATTCTTGTTCAGTTTGTAAAGGAATGGGATATTGATAAAAATGATTATCAAACCATGGATATTGAGGATTCCAGTGGTAAGGGATTTTATATTACTAATGGAAAAGCGGTTGAAATTAGTTGGACCATGAAAGAAGCAAATCGGTCACTAGAGTATTTTGATGCTTCCGGTAAAAAATTAACCATAAATCCCGGTAAAACTTATATAGCGGTGTTTCCAAATGACAGAACCAGCAAAACAGGTGAAGTAGTTATGGAATAATTTATTTTATATAAGATATATAGAAATTCAAAATATAATGAATTAGCATGAAAAAGTTTATCATTCAGACTTAGCTTTCAATAATTAATGAAACATCAATTATTGTACATTTTGATAAAACACTTACAAATATACAAAAGAAATGTAATTTACTATTGGAGGAATCATGGGTAAGAAGAATAATTTTTTGGTACAAGGGAGTATTTTAGCGGTCTCCTCTATATTAGTTCGGTTAATTGGTCTTCTCTACGGTATACCTTTAACCAATATGATAGGAGACGAAGGAATGGGATACTATTCCAATGCTTTCTATATCTATAATATTGCATTAATTATATCCTCTTATAGTTTACCATTAGCAGTATCAAAATTGGTATCACAGAGAAATATTAAAAAAGAATATCGCAACTCCTATAGGGTTTTCTTATGCTCTATGGGGTTTGCGTTAGTAGTGGGAGCCGTTACTTCTCTTGTCATATATTTTGGCTCCGATTTTCTGGCATCTGCTATATATGATGAACCAAGGAGTGCTATGCCCCTTAGAGTATTGGCACCTACTATATTTGTATTTGCAGTATTGGGTGTTTTAAGGGGATTCTTTCAAGGGAAAAATACCATGCTGCCAACTGCAATTTCTCAAATACTTGAGCAGATTGTAAATGCAGCTGTAAGTTTAATAGCAGCTTATTTTTTAATGAAGTCACACAGTGCATCTGATGATATTGCAGCATATGGTGCTGCTGGGGGAACTTTAGGAACTTTTATCGGTGCATGTATAGCCTTATTATTCTTAGCTTTTGTATTTGCTTTGTATAAACCAATTATTGATAAGCAATTGAGGAAAGATAAAACAGGATATTCGGAGGGTTATTCTGAACTATATAGAGCATTATTTATTACTTTAGTACCTGTTATTCTAAGCCAGACAGTTTATCAATTAAGTTCTGTGATTGATAATGCCGTATTTGGACATGTTATGGGAGGTAAGGGGCTGATTGGAGAGGAAAGAAGTGCATTACTTGGAATATATGCCCGTAAATATAATATCTTAATTAATGTACCTGTTGCTATAGCATCTGCTTTAGCGTCTACCATAGTACCAGGAATAGCATCTGCAAAAGTAATGGGAAGCAACTTGGAAATAAAGAATAAAGTTCATTCAGTTATTAAATTCAACATGCTTATTGCCATACCTTCCGCAGTTGGCTTAGGAGTATTGGCCTCTCCAATTCTACAGTTACTATTTCGTGACAATCGCAGCCTGCCTGCTAATTTATTATATATAGGAGCTATAGCAGTGATTTTCTTGTCTTTGTCTACTATCACAAGTGCAGTATTACAAGGGATCAACAAAATGCATATTCCGGTTATTCATTCTGCAATATCACTAGTAGTTCACACAATTTTAATTTATGTCTTAATGCAGGTATTTGATTTAGGCATATATAGCCTTGTTATTGGAACGGTTACTTTTGGTTTGATGGTTTGTATATTAAACTGGATTGCGGTAAAACGGTATTTAAACTATAAACAGGAAGTTATGAAAACTTTTATAATGCCGGGAGCCTGTGCAATTATTATGGGAGTGATTGCTTTTCTAACATATTTTGGGCTACATAGTTTATTAAAGAGTAATTTTATTAGTACAATAGCAGCTATTTTAATTGCTGTATTAATTTATGGTATTCTTATATTAGTCACAAAAACAATTACAGAAGAAGAACTTTACGAAATGCCCATGGGAAGAACGATTATCCGGTATGCAAATAAATTTCATTTGATGTAATTAATTCATACCAATCTTGTATATTATGGGAAAAACTAGTGAATACTTAATGCCAAAGGAGTGATTTTTGTGAAAATCAAGAAGGCATTTGTGTATTTCATTAGTTTTTTTTCTTTGGCAGTTATGTTCTCGGTATGTTACTTTTTAAGCTACCGGAATGCTTTAAAGAAATTTAATGAAAATGCAGTAGAACGAAACAAAGACTTAATACTATCTTTAGAACAAAATGGGTTCCTGCAAATTGATAAAGAAGGAACTTCTACAAATATAGCACAGAATGTTAGCAATGGACAAACGGGTAATAGCACTGCGAATATGAACAATTCTGATGCTGTAAACAATGCAAACAACCTGGATTCGGAAGATAACTCCGTACCAGTTGATACGGTTGATGAAGCCATTATATTACCAAGTACCCAATATATTTTACAAACCTATGATCTTACTACTGGAAATATGGCTGAAGAAGAATTAAAAGTACCAAGTTACTTAGTTGGACTAACCCGTATACAAGTCATTGAGTATCTTCATAATTACATGAACGATTTAACTTTTGACGAGTTTAAAAATGGATTAACTTCTTTTGAACTATTAACTTTCTCAGAAAAAAAGGTTACATTGCGAAAAACATATAATAAGGATTTGGTAGAGAATCAGTTCTTTTTAAAATCTCAAAATGGTAAAATTGTTGTCTATTATGGAGACCAAAAGACAGTGTATGAATATACGGAAGTTACAGTTGAACATTTGACTCAATATGAGCAATTAAAACTGGAGGAAGGTATATTTGTAAAAGATGAAGAAGAATTATATTCTATATTGGAGAATTACTCCAGCTGATTAAAATAGTACTATACTGAGGGGTTTTAAAGGAATGTTGTAATTATTTTTAATTGCAACATTCCTAATTTTATGGATCTAATAATGAAGGGTCTTTTTATTAATATATAATATTCAATAAAACCGTTAATAGCATACCGCCCAGCATCGTAATTAACAAAATTCTTGCAATTATTCTTGGGTTTTTGAAAAATGGAACAGGAGCATTGTCATTATCCCGGTCTTCCGGAATTAATTCTTGAGCTTCAGATATTTCATTTAATAATTGTTCTGCTTTTTCATAGTCGTTTTTATCTACATAGATATCTTCTCCATATACGGAATATCCCATATAAATATTCATATATCCGCCTGAACCTCTGCTCTTTTTATAACAGGTAATATTATTATTGTGGAGTAAATTAATAATAAGTTCAGCATCTATATTATTTACTGCTGATACTAGTTTAACCGGATTCGTTATCATGGGTCTACCTCCAGGTTTATTATTAGAATAATTAGTTTTATTATAGTATAAAACTTAGAAGCTGCAAATAAATTTATTATCTGTTAAGTATATACTTCTCTAAAATACAATTTTTATCAAAATATTTCGAGACAATCAGTTACGTATGCTTTTAGTGTGTTTAGTATGTATATATTAACAAGGAATTCATATAGGCGAAGAAATGACCACTTTATAATTATACTTGAAATAATAAGTGTGTACGGTTAAAATATATTGTAATGAAAAATAGCTTGTTTGAGAGGAGTTCCTCTATGAAAAATGTGATTATTGTTGGCGGTGGTGCATCGGGTTTGACGGCAGGAATTTTTGCCGCAAGACGGGGGCATAAGGTCACTATTTTAGAGCATAAAGATAAAACTGGTAAAAAGATACTGGCTACTGGAAATGGAAAGTGTAATTATACCAACTTAGTTCAGTTACCGGAGTGTTATAGAAGCAATGACAGTACCTTTCCTATGAAAGTGCTATCAGTTTTTGGTGTTCATGAAACTATAGATTTTTTCCGCCAATTAGGCATATATCCGAAAGAGAGAGAGGGGTATGTCTATCCTAATTCTGAACAGGCGGCCTCCGTAGTTCAGGTGTTAGAGATGGAGTTAAGGCAGTTAAAAGTAAATATTTGTTTAGCAGTACATGTTGAGCACATTTATAAGAATAAAAACATATTTACACTTACTACCAATAAAGGTGACTTTACAGCGGATAAGGTGATTTTGGCAGCAGGAGGCTGTGCCTCACCTAATCATGGCTCTGACGGAAGTGGGTATCTGTTAGC
Organism: Anaerocolumna aminovalerica; assembly: GCF_900115365.1. Taxonomy (GTDB): domain Bacteria; phylum Bacillota; class Clostridia; order Lachnospirales; family Lachnospiraceae; genus Anaerocolumna; species Anaerocolumna aminovalerica. Next base: position 6,478 of record NZ_FOWD01000044.1, on the reverse strand, counting down.
AAAAGAATTGGGGCATAAGATTATAAAACCACTGCCGGCACTGGTGCAGTTAAAGTCTAAAGAAAAGTATTTTAAAACTTTGGCAGGTGTTAGAACGGAAGCTTATATTAAGTTATTCGTAAATGATAGATTTACAGCTGAAGAGAAGGGTGAACTGCTTATAGCTAATTATGGAGTGTCAGGTATTCCTATCTTTCAATTAAGCAGATTTGCAGCAAAAGCAATAAGTGAAAATAAGAGGGTTGATCTAAAGGTAGATTTTTTACCATCCCTTAATTGGAAAGATACATTTGAACTAATAACTGAAAGAATAAAAAGTAATCCCAAAAAAACAGCAGAAGAGTCTATGGTGGGACTGTTTAATAATAAATTAACATTTATAATGTTAAAAGAAGTTGGAATTGAACCTGCTTTGTCATGGGAAAAAGTAAATAGGAACAATATAACGGATCTAGTTAATCAGATAAAGGAATGGAAGATTCCTATTTCAGAGACAAATCCTTTTGAGCAGGCACAAGTAAGTGCAGGAGGGGTGGATACTGCTGAGATTTCACCAATTTCTATGGAATCGAAACTGGTGAAGGGACTTTATCTCACCGGTGAACTTGTTGATGTGGATGGTACTTGCGGAGGCTATAATCTTCAATGGGCGTGGTCTACCGGGGCAATTGCAGGAATGAATTTATAATAGACGGGAGAAGTGTGAAGTGATCCAAATTACCCAATTAAAATTAAAGATAGATCATACAAAGGAAGACTTAAAGAAACAGATTGCAAAGCAATTGAAAATACAGGAATCAGATATTATACACTTTTCAATCGTTAAGAAATCCATTGATGCCAGAAAGAAAAATGAATCATCCATTCATAATACTAATTATGTGTATAGTTTGGAAGTGGAAGTAAAGGATGAAGGCAAAATAGTAAAGAAACTTCATAATAGCAACATCACCATAGGTGAAAGGCAAAAGTATAGTTATAGACCCAGCGGAAATGAAAAATTGAAACACAGGCCTGTAATAGCAGGCTTTGGGCCGGCAGGATTATTCTGCGGTTTGATGTTGGCCAGAGAAGGTTATGCTCCGATTATTTTAGAGCGGGGAGATGAAATATCGAATCGTGTGAAGGCGGTAGAACACTTCTGGCAAACCAATGAGTTAGATGAGAATTCTAATGTGCAGTTTGGCGAAGGAGGAGCAGGGACTTTTTCCGACGGTAAATTAAATACACTAGTTAAAGACCAGTTTGGAAGAGGCCGTAAGGTTCTTGAGATTTTTGCAGAACATGGTGCGCCGGAAGAAATTCTCTATCTTAACAAACCCCATATAGGAACAGACAAGTTACAAGGAGTTGTTCAAGGTATTCGAAAGGAAATTATAGCATTAGGTGGAGAAGTGAGATTTCGAACCTGCCTGACGGACTTATTTATAGAAAAGGGAAGGCTGACCGGTGTTGAACTTAATCATAAGGAAGTATTGGAGTGTAATACTTTAGTATTAGCCGTTGGACATAGTGCAAGAGATACCTTTGAATTAATATACAAAAAGGGATTGGATATGATTCAAAAATCATTTGCAGTAGGTGTACGTATTCAGCATCCGCAAAAGTTAATAAGCCACAACCAATATGGTGACTTATATGAAAAATTACCGGCGGCAGACTATAAACTAAGTCATCAGGCAAGCTCTGGAAGAGGGGTTTATTCTTTTTGCATGTGTCCGGGAGGTTTTGTTGTTAATTCTTCTTCTGAACAAGGAGGTCTAGTTGTAAATGGTATGAGCAATCATGCCAGAGACGAAGAAAATGCCAATAGTGCATTGATTGTTACCGTTACTCCGGAGGATTTTCCGAAAGCCAATGATATTCCGGAAGCCCTATCCGGTATAGAATATCAAAGAATACTGGAAAAGGCAGCATATAAAACCGGAAAGGGTGTAATACCTGTTCAACTATTTGGAGACTTGTGCCGGAATCAAGAGAATGATACAATAGGCCATATTAAGCCCATAATAAAGGGGCAGTATACATTTGCAAATCTGAGGGAATGCCTTCCGGATTATATTACAGATACCTTGATTGAAGGAGTTCAGGCATTCGATAAAAAGATACCAGGGTTTGCAGACGAGGAAGCAATACTTGCAGGTGTGGAGTCCAGAACATCTTCACCTATTCGCATTATTCGAAATGAAGAATTTGAATCCAATATATCAGGCATTTATCCATGTGGAGAAGGAGCCGGTTATGCAGGTGGAATTACTTCTGCAGCCATGGACGGTATAAAGGTTTATGAAGCAATTGCTTCACGATATAAAGCAGTATGATTGCTTTAATATAATTGTTTGAATATATATAATTGCTTGAATATAATTACTTGGATGTAATTACTTGTGGTATAGTTACTTGAAATTAATTACTTATGGTATAATTGCTTGAATATAATTACTTGAATATAATTACTTGAATATAATTACTTGAATATATTACTTGAATATAATTGCTTAATATATTACTTGAATATAATTACTTGAATATAATTACTTGAATATAATTGCTTGTGGTATAATTAATTGAAATATAATTAATGAAATTAATGTTGTAATAAAATAACTTAATAAATTGATTTGTTTGCTTATTAACATGAAGAAACCAAAAATGAATCCATTTGAATTTCATTCTTAATCTCTTCATCTATAATTTATTGATATAAAGTGGTACAAGGTTCAAGGTTTGGAAGATTGAAAGAAAATAAAGATATAAGAAAGGCTGCCGCAAAGATTTCTTTCAATCTGTTTATTTGTGGCAGTATCACATCTGAAACAGTTGTGATATACAAAAGGTGTAAAGAATGATAAACAGCCGATTAACTTTAAAAGATAAGAAAAGAATTGTAGTTAAGATAGGTTCCTCTTCATTAACCCATCCGGCTACAGGAAGCATTAATCTGATGAAGATAGAAAAACTGGTCAGAGTATTAACAGATTTAAGAAACCAAGGAAAAGAAGTAATTCTGGTATCCTCCGGTGCTATTGCAGTTGGCAGGGAAACCATAGGATTAAAGGAAAAACCAAAAGCAAAATCAGTAAAACAGGCTTGTGCTGCAGTAGGTCAGGCACGTCTCATGATGGTATATCAGAAATTATTTGCGGAATATAATCAGGTACCTGCTCAGATTCTTATGACAAAGGATACTATGATTAATAATATTAGCAGAAAGAATGCCCGTAATACCTTTGAGGAACTGTTAAAACTAGGTGTAATACCCATTGTAAATGAAAACGATACTGTTTCTACCGATGAAATTGAATTCGGCGATAATGACACCCTCTCCGCAATTGTTACCGCATTGGTTCATGGAGATTTATTGATTTTACTATCGGACATAGATGGGTTATATACTGACGATCCTCATAAGAATAAAAATGCAAAATTCATAGATTTTGTTGAAGTAATTGATAATGGATTAAATGAAATGGCAAAAGATACTGCTACATCTGTTGGAACCGGAGGAATGGCAACAAAAATAGTAGCTGCCAAAATTGCCACCGATTCCGGAGCTGATATGGTCATCGCCAATGGAGAAGATGTTTCAATCATTAATGATGTTATGGAAGGAAATAATGTGGGAACTTTATTTAAAGCCCATAAGAATAAAGATTTTGTATTATTGGATTACATTAAAACAGAACAATACAACAAAGAATAAGGTTATCAGATAAACTAGGGTATTCTAAGTTTATAAATAGGAATTTCATAAGTAAAGCATTAATATAATCATAGACTTAGAATCACGCTAATATAAGGCAAACGATTATATTAGCCTAAAAGAACAGAAAGGTAAAAGGTTAAAAGAACAATATTCTTTTAACCGGAGACTTGTGCTACGCATAAAGGCTCCAGAGTTTGAAAGGAGTAAATTGTATAATGGAAGATTCAAAATTAGCAAGAATTAATGAACTTTATAAAAAATCTCAAAATGAAGGTCTTACAGCAGAAGAAAAGAAAGAGCAGGCTGACTTAAGAAGTGAATATATTAAAGCCGTTCGAAATAATTTAAGAGGTACGTTGAATAATATATCCTTATTAAATCCGGATGGTACCGTTACAGAATTATCAAAGAAAAATAAACAATAAAAAATAAGCAATGGTATAATAAACAACGGAAAAAGCAATAGAATATAACAATTGGAAAATAAGTAAAGGAATAATAAAAAAGCAATAAAAAACAATAATTATCAAAGAAAAATAAACAATAAAAAATAAGCAATAGATAATATAAATAATACTATCAATATTAATTGGCTAAGTGCCGGAATAAGGTTAAAATGAATAAACAAGAATTAAGAGCTCATATAAAAGAAACAAAAATTAAATTATCGAGAACTGCAATTCAGGAGGACAGTAACAGAATAACAGACAAGTTACTGAATAGTTCCTGGTTCAGGGATAGTAATCAGTTGTTTTGCTATGTTTCCTTTAATCAGGAAGTAATTACAAACCATATTATTCTTACGGCGTTAGAACAAAATAAGAAAGTAGCTGTACCAAAGATTGTAGATCATGAAATGAAGTTTTACTATATAAATGCTTTAGAAGAATTAAAGCCCGGTACACTTGGAATACCGGAACCATTTTCCGGAGAGGAAGCAATTCCGTCCCTTGCGGAAGAAAGTCTTTGTATAGTTCCGGGATTGGCTTTTGACAGACAAAGAAACCGTATAGGATATGGAAAAGGTTATTATGATAAGTTTTTTACCAAGTATATAGATAAATCAATCAGAAAAATAGCACTGGCCTTTGATTTTCAGATATATGAGAAGCTTCCGGCGGAGGAATATGATAAAAAGGTGGACTATATAATTACACCAACAAGAATAATAGAATAACTAATATTATTTATTGAAACTACTATTTTGGAATAATAGTGCAAATCATTGAGAGGTATTTTAAGAGAGGAGGATGCATGATGAAGTATTTAGAGGATATCGGCAGCAGAGCAAGAAAGGCAGCAACCGCATTAAATATATTAGGCCAGCTCAGAAAAAATGAAGGTTTAAAATTAGTGTCGGAAGCTCTTATAGAAAACAAGGATTATATTTTACGAGAGAATGAAACAGATATTAATAAAGCAAAAGAAAATGGTATGAAAGAATCTTTGATTGACCGTTTGTCATTAAATACGGAAAGGATAGAAGCTATGTCTAAAGGGCTTCTTGATATTATTGGTTTAGCTGATCCGGTAGGTGAAGTCATTTCCATGAAACAAAGGCCAAATGGCCTTATGATCGGAGAAAAAAGAGTTCCCTTGGGTGTTGTAGGAATTATATATGAGTCAAGACCAAATGTAACTGCGGATGCTTTCGGATTGTGCTTTAAAACAGGTAATGCGGTTATATTAAGAGGTGGAAGCGATGCCATTCATACCAACATAGCCATTGTAACTATTATCCGTAAAGCCTTGAAAGAAGCAGGTATTGCAGAAGATGCCATTCAGCTGATCGAGAATACAGATAGAGAAGTAGCAACAGAAATGATGCGGTTAAATAAATATATTGATGTTTTAATACCAAGGGGCGGCGCCGGATTAATCCGCAGTGTTGTTGAGAATAGTACTGTTCCTGTTATTGAAACAGGAACCGGTAATTGCCATGTTTATGTAGATGAATATGCAGATTTTGATATGGCTTTAAATATCATTGATAATGCTAAAACACAAAGGCTTGGAGTATGTAACGCTTGTGAGTCTTTAGTTGTTCACAGTAAAATCGGGGACAATTTTATTCCATTGGTATATGAGCGACTAAATGCTAAACAAGTTGTTATTCGTGGGGATGAAAGAGCAAAAGGAATTTGTGATAAAATAGAGCCGGCAACAGAAGAAGATTACGGTATGGAATACCTGGATAAAATAATTTCTTTAAAAGTAGTAGATTCCATAGAGGAAGCAATTGAACATATTAATTATTATAGTACAAAGCATTCAGAATCCATCATCACTAACGACTATAACCATGCTATGAAATTCCACAACGAAATAGATGCAGCGGCTGTTTACGTTAATGCTTCCACCCGTTTTACGGACGGCGGAGAATTTGGATTTGGCGCAGAAATTGGAATCAGTACGCAAAAACTCCATGCCAGAGGGCCAATGGGGCTTTTAGCACTTACCACTACTAAATACATTATATTTGGAAATGGACAAATACGGGAATAAGCGGTCTGGTTAAAATACGGCTCCAATATAGCAGAAAAAGTTCAAGGTGTAAGTCTCGGACTTTTTCTGCTGTGAAAGCAAATTTGGCAACAGTAAATGGGTGTATCCCAAAGTTTGTGTAAACCTTCAAACTGATGTAAAATAAAATTACTCAGTTTGGAGGTTTATTTTATGGCGAAAAGAAGAAGGAACGAGTCTCCCGAAAGACAGGCTCTACGTGAAATGGTTAATGGATACCTGAAAGAAAATCCTGTTAAAAATGGAACA
>NZ_FOWD01000010.1 GCF_900115365.1 Anaerocolumna aminovalerica | reverse complement strand
TGACAAACATATGAATGTGGTCAGAACAGCACTCTGCTTCTATAATTTCTACTCCTTTTCTTTTACACAGTGTACTTAATATATTTGCTACATCTGCTTTTATATTTCCATATATCACTTGTCTTCTGTACTTTGGTGCGAACACTATATGATATTTGCATTCCCATGTTGTATGTGATAATGTATTCTTATCCAATTGGATACCTCCTTTGTTGGTTTAGTGCGGTTTAGGACCCACACTTATTATAACATAGGAGGTTTTTTATCTAGGGCTTAAAGCCGGATAGGGTCCACTTGCATAGCAAGTGGTTTATTTGTATTGGTATACAAAAACAACGTACAAAGTTCCTCCCTTTAATGGGAACTTTGTACGTTGTGTGGGTTGTTGGCTTACAGGTATTATACTATGTAAAATTAATTAATTAGTAATGCAGTACATAGTTCCTGAATATATTACTGAATAACCACCAGGCACAGCCTTTACACTTTCCAGAAGTAAATTTCCAGATGCCCATCCAAAGTCTTTATAGTATTCAGTATAAAAATATGTTTCTGGAATACTAGAAAAATCCGTGTAAAAACGTGATATTGATTTCTGATATGTAATAGTATAGGATTGTGGCGTTATTATACTATCCGATTCAGATGTTGCAGTTGGTTGTCTAGTTGCTGCGTAAGCAGTTGAAGGAATAAGTAATATAGTGCAAATTAAACATAATACTAAAATCTTTTTTTTCATGAAAAATGCACTCCTTTTTTAATTATTTTAATTTTTTATTGCATCCCGTTAAAACTAACATATGTTACTTTAAATTTGTCAGTATTTCCAATCCTATAAGCACATTTAAATTTTAATAAACCCACTTGCTCATTATGGATGTACTCTCCAGCTTTCTTTGCTTCATCCCAATTATCATAGCTCTTTTCAATCGAAATAAATTTACTTGGCTGTATATTTTCTTCTGTATTGGCTTTTAAATCTGTTGTAGATAAAGTAAAAACAAATAACATTACAAGAAGAGAAACAAATTTTATCTTCATGGAAACACCCTCCTTTTCTATATATTGTCAATATTACCATTTATGTTATATTCTGTCAATGCATTATTTCCAAATTCTTGATATAAAAAAATAAATAAACGTACATACATTGCCAAGTATAATTTCCTTGACTGATTTTGAAGGTGATTCAACCGGGGCGTTTGTACACCCTTGTTCCGTTCGTATCTTCACCTGATCCGAACTCAATCCTATATCAAAACTCGGATCATAACGATAAATCGTCCCTTCCTCATAGCTTATGTTATATGCTTCCTTATCCATCCTTATCTCCTTAAAACTTATCCCTTATTGCTTTTCTGTCTAAATAGGTGTATTTTGGGATTCTACTATCGATCGCAAGTCCATATAAGTTTCACCTTCTGAGTGCACAAGTGCAGAAATTGAAATGGGCTCAAGTGAAAGAAAAAATACAATGCACATATCCAGGTAATAAAAAATCCCTTGAAAATCAAGGGATTTCATAAGCGCGAAATGGGACTCAAATTCTATCTTGTAAAAACACCGAAAGAAAGGATTTTCCAACCCATCTATTTTTACATACTCAATTGGGTAATGAAACTTGTTTGTTTTTAAGCCATTGTTCTACCATTTTGTAGTATTCATTATTAGGTTCTGTATTTTCATAATAAAATTCTAAAGTCTGCACATAAATGATTTGCCCATCTACATCAACTGGCTCCGCATTTCTGAAAAGAGTTTCATCAGTATCATCACCGGGGCAGTCACCATAAAACATGCATCGAACTTTCATTCCTTCAAATATTACATCAAAATATTTGAATCCATTAAAACAGTTTTTTGCGTTCCCATCATAATGAAAGAATTTTTTTACTATCTGCTCTTCATTCCATTTAAAAGTTAAGCAGATTTTTTCAAGTTTAAATTCCAGCCATGTGCAAATATCATAGTTTTACCGTCTACCTTAAACTTAATTTTTTCATGGTCAAGTTTCCTTGCTATTGATAATAGAGTTTCCCAGTCCTCTTTCTGTTTCATGTCTTTTAAATTGATGTGATATTCATATCTAAAATTCTCCATAGATGTTCCTCCTTTATATTTGGTAGTTTCATCATAACTATAAATGAGGTTATTTTCTTGTTCAAAAGAATTTTGTTTTGTCTGTAATAGCAAAATCTTGTTATTTGATGTTTCTTCCCACCCACCATGTATTTCAAGTTTTATCTGTAATGGGTTGAACACTTTAATTTCCGGATAAGTCCTTCTAACAAAACTTGGTGGAAATCCATGAAATCGTGTAAACGCTTTGGTAAATGCCTCTGGTGTCTCATATCCATATTTAAATGCAAGGTCTATTACATGTATATTAGAAGTCATTAGTTCTTTTCCAGCAAGTGAAAGCCGTCTGCTTCGTACATATTCCATTATGGTCATGCTGCAAACAATCTTAAATAAGTTATTAAGTGTAGAAACGTTCAGAAAAAATTGTTCTGCGATCTTATTTGGTGTTACCATTTCAAGAATGTTGTCTTCAATATAGTCGATAATTTTCTGTACCATATCAATTGAATTTGTATTTATATCCTTATTTGCTTTCTTTGACATATTCTATTCCCTCCCAAATTGATACTATCATTATAACTATAATAGGTTTGGTATTCCTGTCCTTAAAATTTTAACTTTGTCAGTCGTATTTTTTCTTGAACCAAAAAAATGAACCCTTCTAATGAAGAGTCCATTTTATTTAAATGAACACGGGATTCCGATTTTATTACTCAAAAAAACTTATAGAAAAGGGATATCCGGCAAATCAAATTTTTAACTCAATTGTATACTCAAAATATTTTTCTAAATAGTCGGGTCGTATTTTATACAGAATGATAAATTACTCTATTACAGATTATATTCTATACTATTTTTTCTAGTTCGAAAAACAAAAACATAGGAATCTTTGACAAAAAACCCAATCTTGGTGATTCTGAAATCTGCTGGTCATCAGGAATAGGTTCATTTAAGTCAATTATATTTAGATGATTTTTAACAAAGGTTTTTATGTATTCCTGAAGTGTTCGATGTCTCCAAATAACTATTGAATTAATACTTTTTGCTATTGGCGCTTCCCATTCTGTCGGCGAAAAATAATTATTAATAACAACTTGAGGTACAATGTTTCCCCCTGACCAATGAATATCTTTTCCATTAAAACAGGGATGCAAAATGCTAACAAGCAGCTTTCCACCTAATTTAAGCACTCTTGAGATTTCTTTCACTGTCCCATTTAAATCCTCGCAATCCATTAACATCATTGAAGATAGTACAATATCAAAAGTATTATCAGGGATACCTTGTAAATCATTGCTATTTCGCACATAATGAGATATGTTTAATTGCTCTTCTTCTGCTTTTAACTTAGAATAATTAATCGCAACTTCAGTGCAATCAACAGCTGTAACTATAGCTCCTTTTTTCGCTAACTCCCTTGAATACCCGCCTTCACCACAACCTATATCCAATATCATCTTACCCGAAACATCTCCAAGTTGCTTTAATGTAAACGGCATAATAAAGTCCATTCTGAAATCATTTGTCTGTGCATACAAGTACCATTCTATACCAACCTTATTCCAGCATTCGGTTGAACTATCATTTTTCATAAAACACCTCCCCAAAATTTTTTATTTTGTGTTTGTAAAACTGTAAAACACTAACATATCTATTATATCACCTATTGTAGGTGATGCCAACATATTCCAATGACACGCATTATATTTAGAATTAAAATGGCATGAGCAATTATTATTAGCTATTTTCAAATACTGCTTCCCTCCAATCTATTATTAATTTTATAAATTTAAGGGCTACCACAATGTGAAAAAGCAAGCTATTCATACGGGATTTTATTTTCTTGGATGAAGAGGGAAGAACCAAGGTTCAAGTTTCTACTTCAACCTTGGAGGTCATTACTCGGTCACTTTCCGATATAAACCATATATTTTTTTATTTAGGAATAATCCAAAAATCCGTATTTGGTTAATCAGCAATGTAATGTAGCGGAACAAAGATTCCGATGCAATTGCAAATACAACTAATAACATTGCACATTTTGTTGATATCTGATTGATATTAAATAAATCCCTCATAAACAAGCTACAGAATAACAATCCTACCATCATGGAAATCAAAATTGTCCTTCTCCAATGATTCATCGGTTTACTGATTCGATACAGTATCATAAATCCTACAATGGACATCAATAACGTACTTGCTGTCGAAACATCCGTTGCACTCATTTCAAATTCCACACTAAACATTACAATCGCACTTACAATTAGGAAATCGGTTAATCCTGCCGGTAATGCTTTATATAAGACATTTGACATAAACCTTCCTTGGATTGGTTTTGTATTATTTTCAAGTGCCAGGCAAAATGCAGGAATTCCAATCGTAAACATACTGATTAACGATATCTGAGACGGCTGCAATGGATAATTTACCATAAAAAGGATCGAGAACACAGCCATTAAAAATGAAAATATATTTTTTACTAAGAATAAACTTGCACTACGCTCAATGTTATTGATTACTCTTCGCCCTTCCAACACAACCGACGGCATACATGAAAAATTTGATTCAAGTAATACCAATTGTGCCGCTTGTGCCGCAACATCACTGCCAGAAGCCATTGCAATGCTGCAATCCGCATCTTTAAGTGCCAATACATCATTTACGCCATCGCCAGTCATTGCAACCGTATTTCCAGCCTTCTTCAAAGCCTGTACCAATTGTCGTTTTTGATTTGGCGTAACTCTTCCGAATACCGTATAGGTTCTTACTGCTTCCTCCATCTGTTCTTTCGTTTCTAGCGTGGAAGCATCCACATAACTATGGGCATTCTCAATCCCTGCTTGTTTTGCTACTTGTGAAACAGTAACCGGATTATCACCAGAAATTACTTTTACTTCAACATTTTGTTTCGCAAAATATTGAAACGTATCTTTTGCTTCTTTTCGAATCGGATTTGATAACAGAATCAATCCCAACGGAGTCACTGATTCTGTCAGTGCCTTTCCTGTCACCTTCCCATGATAAATTCCAAACACCAATACTCGATATCCTTCTCTGCCATAGGCATTAATTTTAGACTCATATGAAGTAAATTGTTCCCGTAGCACAAATTCGGGAGCCCCCAGAACATACACTGCATCCTGAAAAGTAGCACTACTGTATTTGGTTGCCGATGAGAATGACGTAATACTGATTGGTTGCTTTCCGGTTCCTTCCTTGAAATGCTCCTCTAATGCAATCATCGTCTCATTGTCTTTTTCCATTGCTTTTGCAAAATCTCCGATTAACTTCTCCAATTCAGGCATTGTTGATGCATCAAATCCATCAAGGGAAACTACATCATTAACTGTCATTTTATTTTCAGTAATTGTACCGGTCTTATCTACACATAACACATTTACTCTCGCTAATGTTTCTATACATTTCATGTCATGTACCAAAACTTTTTTCTTTGCCAAGCGTTGTACACTAACTACCAATGCTGCACTTGTTAACAAATAAAGTCCTTCCGGTATCATACCAATGATTGCCGCAACCGTTGAGGTAACACTATGTCTTAAGGATGCACCTAAAAAATAATGTTGCTGCAGGAACAGTATGATACTGATTGGTAAAATCATGACACCAACAGACTTTACAATAACATTCAACGAACGAATCATTTCCGATTGTTCTTTTTGATTTACGGCCTTTGCTTCCAATGTGAGCTTTGAAGCATAGGAATCTTTTCCAACCTTTTCTAATTTTGCATAACAGTTTCCAGACACAATAAAACTCCCAGATAATAGATTATCTCCAGGATGCTTTGTAATCTCATCTGCTTCTCCTGTAATCAGAGATTCATTGACATGAACTTCTCCTTTCAATACATATGCATCTGCACTGATTTGGTTCCCTGCTGCAAATACCACAATATCATCTAGTACCAGTTCTTCAACTGGAATCACTTGTTCTTTTCCATCGCGAACTACCGTCGTTTTGGGAGCATTTAATACAGACAATTTATCTAATATATTCTTTGAACGTATTTCCTGAACTATACCGATTAAAGTATTTGCAATGATGATTGGTAAAAATGTCAAATCTCGAAACGATCCAACAATCATTAGTAAAATCGCAATTACTAAAAATATAAGATTAAAATACGTACATACATTGCCAAGTATAATTTCCTTGACTGATTTTGAAGGTGATTCAACCGGGGCGTTTGTACACCCTTGTTCCGTTCGTATCTTCACCTGATCCGAACTCAATCCTATATCAAAACTCGGATCATAACGATAAATCGTCCCTTCCTCATAGCTTATGTTATTTGCTTCCTTATCCATCCTTATCTCCTTAAAACTTATCCCTTATTGCTTTTCTGTCTAAATAGGTGTATTTTGGGATTCTACTATCGATCGCAAGTCCATATAATGGTAAGTTTCACCTTCTGTATTACAATCTAAGAATATACTAACACGTTTTCGACTGGTATAATCTTAAAAAAATATTAATTTTTCCAGATGTATAGTTTTACCAGATTACACAACATTATTTATCAATTATATTTATATCTTCAAAATTCTTTGTACTTCACGAAGCGTATGAAATTTGTTGATACCTTTCTGCAACTATTAGTTTTTCATTATCATTTTCCAGTAATACCAATTATAATCATGACAAGGAGTGTTAGCAGGTTTGTTCATCCCATGAAATTATGCTGTTGTAAATGACGATATCACCTCGAGATGGTGCAAATCCGTCCTTTTCCCAAAAACAAAACTGATTAAGGATGTTATTAACATAATTCTGCATATTTATATTTTAGTCATATACAATTCTCATGTTATTTATCTATACACATAACTTACTGAGAACTAAATTAGGGTGAGAATCACCCTAAGTAAAAGATATGAGGCACAGCTATCGATCATATTATTTGTATTAAATTTAAGAGGGCTACCACAATGAGAGGAATCGTTCTTACCTAAAAAAAGAGGCATCTGCCAAAATTGATTAGGAGCATAATTACTCAATTTCGTGAGTTTCTATAACAACGCAAAATGAGCACTCTCGATAATTGATTTCATTTTACATAAGCAAAAAGGATGTCCGGCGGGATCAAGCATAACTCTCCAATTATCTGAAAATTGATCATCTGCGATTGTGGCTCCACAATGGATTGCATATTGAACTGCTTTTTCTAAATCATTAACGGCGAAGTCCATATGTGCCATTTGCTGTTGAGCTTCAGGCTTTTCCGGCCACACAGGCGGTTTGTACTCCGGATTCCGTTGAAACAATATACAAGGATATGTTCCCTGATTGGTTCCTGGAGCGTATACACATACGTAATCTTCATCGATAATCATTATTTCCCACTTGAGCAACGCCCCATAAAATTTTGCTAATTCATGCGGTTCTTTGCAGTCCACAGTAAATGAGTACATTTTGATTTTTAATTCATCATCCATAACGCTAATACCTCCTAATATAAATAAACTACACTACAAATTTCTGTTTGTCGATTTCAAATACTATACTATCACATCAAGTAAAATAAATAAATATAATATATCAGCAATCAGAGTACACCCAAAAGAGAAAGAACAGAGTCTTGCAGAAAGAGCAAAAGATTTGGAACCGGAAGAACAAGTGGATAAAAAGACTACACTTAGATATATTTATAACCCAAACACGGAACAGTAGAACCTGGAAGTCATGAACAAAGCTAGTCAAAAAACCAATGGTCAAATACAAAAAGCCATTATACCCAAAATTATAATAGCTTAATTTTACTTAAATTTGACTGTCCTTAAATCTGATTATCAAGGCGTAAACGTATTTTCAGTACTTTCTCCAGAAATGCTTATTTGTTACGTTGCTTCCAAAGGATTTTGAATGCCGTATAATTATTATGACAATCTAATAGCTCTATAATTTTATCAGCACATTTTTCTATTGTATCGTTATGCGTATCTACAGTTACATCGTATGTGTTGTCTAAAGGTAATAAAATGGATAGTTGTTCTTCTGCTTGCCCTATTGTGCGGTCGCCACGTTCCTTTTCTCTCCTTTGCAGTTCTTCCAATGGGCATGTAACATGGACAAACAACACAGGATATTCATGGAGTATTTCAACGCATTCATCTAAAAGTTCTTGAGAAACACTAAATACATCGTCAACTACGGTATTAAGTCCCATGTCTGAAAAAACTTTTATCGTTCGGTACATCGCTGATATTGTTTTAATTACTTCGTCATCATCGTTACTCATGTGTTTTTCAGGTGTCATATCCATGAATGTATCTACAGAGAGCCAATAATAAGGCTCTGGCAGTCGTGCTTGCAATGTTTTTGCAAGCGTTGTCTTTCCAGAACTTGACACTCCATTTAAAAATATAATTTTTCCTCTTTGCATAAGGCAAGTCTTCTCCTATACATTATATAAATACTGCCGTACACTTACTTAAAAGTAAGAGAGTGCAGAAAATAAAAACATGATATGGGATTCGAACCATAATCCTATCCTGAAAATACTGAAAAGAAAGGGGTTCCATCCACTTCTGATTTATGTGCACACATAATGTGCACATTTATATTTTGACTTTTTAATCTTTAAATTTAATTATTTCACCATTTTGGGCAACTGCTTTACTGAAATCATATTCCTTGGGCTTTCCAGTGAAATAATAGTTTATAACTCGTGCATTTGCAGCGTGAGTTACGATTAATATGTTTTTACTTTTATATTCTTTCGCAATCATATTACAAAAATTACTATTTCTTTTTATAAAGTCTTTAAAGTTTTCCGTTCCCTTATCACCGTTCATAACTGCTTGCCAAAACAATTTCATCGATTCCGCAGTTTCTTCTGTTCCTTCGAATTCTCCACAGTTTATTTCGGAAAGCCTTTCATCAAATACAATTGCGCCTTTGAAGATTATTTCACAAGTTTGTCGTGCTCTTTTTTGAGGACTGCAAAAACAAGCATCAAAACTTACACTGCTCATGTTTTCGGCTTGCAGTTTTGCCTGCTCTACTCCTGTATTATTTAACTCAGTATCTGTACAACCGTTGAACTTTCTGAATAAATTCCAATCAGTTTGTCCATGACGAACAAGATATATCATAATGTTATCCTCCCATTATATAAATCATCTTATTTTAAAGTTTTGATTTATCTTCCTGATTATTCATGGGTCCCCCTACAAGTGGTTTATTAATTAACAATTAAATTAATGCTATTTGAAACATTTCTAATAATGATTTTATGAATACAAATATATAGTAAGTCGTTTTATCTTTGTAAGTTCTCCGTCGATTAGGCCTTTGTCAAATTTTATTACTCTAAATCTTCAATAAGATTCTCGTACTTTCCGCAGTTTCCACCTTAACAATAATCTAATTTTCTTTATCTTATTATATGTTGCTAGAAATAGTAAGTCAATCATTGCTGGAAAAAAGTGCATTACCTACATCTATGCAGAAGTGTAACCTTTCTCAAACAGACATGATAACGGTTACTCGTAATTGTCGAGTAAACGGTTAATCAATTTTTTCAAATATCATACTTTAATATTAATAACAGATAACCGCACCATCGTATGTAGAACTGATTAGTAAGCTTTATGTTTATTTCAATAACCTAAAAGAGATTATACAATCAGTGATTTATATGAAATGTGGGTAGAAAGGCGAGGAAAGCAGTCTGTAGAAGGTGTTATTGATATTAAGACTATCAAACAGAATGAGCAACATTTGGCGTACGCAAACCTGTGGGAGAATACTTCCCATTCTCCCGCAGGCTCAGGTCAATTGCATTCGAATTTCTTCTTGTAATAAAACAAAATGGACCCTTCTAACGAAGAGTCCATTTTGTTATAAGCGCGAGACGGGATTCGAACCCGCGACCCTCGCCTTGGCAAGGCGATACTCCACCACTGAGCCACTCGCGCATTTCATGTGTTTCGGTTGTTGTCCCGAGCACATGAATTAGTATAATATAGACAAGGTATTTTGTCAATACCCAAATAATTATTTTTTAAGTTTTTTGTACTTTTACAATTATTTATAAAATATACCCAATAGATGTAATTAATATGTTTTAAATTAACATAGCTTTATGCTTAAGATATATTCATTCTTTTTAAATACAGTACTACTGATATTATCTAACCGCAACAGCTGGACATCTACCCATAATTCTTCTGCTGCTACCAATAAATTAGCAAGGCAGACTCCTATATCAATTAATTTTATTTCACTTAATACACTGGATAAAAATATATTCTTTTTACAAAAGACATGAATTCTATTATTGTAAACAACAAATCTCCAAGGTTGGCTGTTCATGCTGGAGGGTGCAAGGCGTGCAGCTTTAATTAGAGTTCTCACCGGCTTTTTCACTTCGGTTTTGTATACTGCAATATCACTTTCAGGTAAACGCTTTGCTTTCTCAGCAGTTCTGTATACCTCCTGATCTCCCTCCCCAAAAGCCAGTGCCATCACATATTCATGTTGCAGACCGGCTAATATATCTTTTTTAGGTTTTGCAGATCCAAGATAACAGGAACCTAATCCTTTCGCAGTTAGGTATAAAGAGATTTGCTGCAATAAATATCCACTGTTAATTTTATAATTTTGGGAAGTATCAGATGCTATAATAAGATAA
The DNA here is from genome assembly GCF_900115365.1 of Anaerocolumna aminovalerica. Taxonomy (GTDB): domain Bacteria; phylum Bacillota; class Clostridia; order Lachnospirales; family Lachnospiraceae; genus Anaerocolumna; species Anaerocolumna aminovalerica. Next base: position 114,832 of record NZ_FOWD01000010.1, on the reverse strand, counting down.
TACGGTGCTTTTACCAGAAAAGCTCCGGACAACCCTTGATTTTGCTCCGTATTATCGATAATTTTATATTCCACTGATATACCCTCAAATAACATGGGCAAACTTTCAGCAAAATGAAGGATACCATCCAATCTTGTTTGATCAATTGCCTGCATTTTATATTTTCTTACACTTTTTCTCACAAATATAGCCTCGTATAAATTCATATGGTTCTCCTTCCTTAAGTATTTTTATACTAGTTCCAGATATATATTATGCTCAGAATACATGAAAGATATATTGTATTATAATAAATTTTTAAAATTTAATTAATAAGTTCGAAATAATATTAGAAAAATCTTGATAAATAATTTTCGTCTTAAATTAAACTGATTATATCACTTTTTTCCAAAATGAGAAACAGTATTTCTATAAAAATAATAGGACTTTTTTCTTATTTCTTTGTTTAAAATTAAGGTTTTAGTCTATATGATGAATGCTGCATGCTTAAAAAGGGTATTTTTTCCATTTATATATCCTTGTAGTTAAAAAATAATATTATAAAGAAATTATCTGAAGTATAAAAAATGTGGAAACTTATCATTATAAATAAGTTTCCACATTTTATGTATTTTACGATTACTTATGGTTATCAGGAGAAAAATTAAGTTATATAAATTTAACCTCCTGGTTTACAAGTAATATATTTATATTATTTCTATTTAGTTTGGTAATATTTTAAGCTTCTGGCCAATTTGGATTTGATCCGGATTCTTAATGATGTCTTTATTCCATTCATAGATCTTCTTCCATTCGCTCTCTTTACCAAATAAGGTTTGAGCAATCTTCTTTAAATAATCACCTTTCTTAACAACATAAATTTTAACCTTATCTGTTTTTTCTTTTTCTTTCTCTTTTTCCGTTCCTTTTACTTCTTCCTTCTTCTCTTTTTTCTCTTCTTTCACTTCTTTAGCCGGTTCTTCTTTCGTTACTTCCGGCTTTTTAGTTTCTTCTACCGGTTCTTTCACCGGTGCTTCAGCAACAACTTTAATACGTCCGTCTGTCTGAATATTAACAACACCTAGTTCTTTAATATAAGCCATAAGGATTTCTTCTAAAGCACCAAATTCATTTTCTGTTGCAAAGTCTTTAAACATTGTATATCCGTCACCGCCTACTGCCATAAAGTCATTGGTAGCTAACAGATATTTTGCTTTTAAATCAACAGGTGATCCGTTTACTTTAACATCTTTTACTCTGCTTCCGGCAGGTTTGGATGCATCAATACCAAATGATATACCAGATACCTGAGGGAATGGACCTGATGGTGCAGGATATCCGCTTACACCTAACTCAAGAGCCTGAACTAATGCTTCGCCTGTAACGTATTTTGTAACAACATAGTTACCAAATGGGAATACGGTTACCATATCAAGTTTTGTAATATCACCAATATCTATGGAAGCACGAATTCCTCCGCCATTAGTTATGGCAACATCTGCTTTGGTTCCATGTCTCATTGCATCAGCAGTTAAATCACCAAGGTTTGTTTCCTTTGTACGGGCATTTTCACGTACACCATCTAACACAACTTTGGTTTTACCAATTACTTCTGAAAGTACGGATTCATTCTCTTTACTTAATTTCTCAATAACTTGGTCTACACTTGGATCAGTTTCTGTAAATGTTGACGCATTAACAGTACCTGCACTTAATTTTCCTTCTTTATTAAAAACTGCAACACCGATATTTTTTAAGTGTTCACCTGTACTTACAATTAAAGTATCTTTTACTTTCAAACCTTCCTCATGTAATGAGTGGCTATGGCCATCAACGATTAAGTCAATTCCATCTACTTCTTTTGCAAGTCTTTCCGTAGTAAATTCACTGCTTCCATCGGTTCCTATGTGTGCTAAAGCGATAATTACATCAGCACCGGAAGCTTTTAAATTAGCTACTTCCAACTTAGCTGCTTCTATTGGATTCTTAAATTCCAATGTCTCTACATTCTTAGGATTGGTTTTATAAGCAGTTTCCGGAGTGGATAAGCCAAAAATACCATAATCAACGCCATTTTTAGTAATGATTATATGATTCTTTAAGAAGTTTTGACCATTTTCTTTTACCAATACGTTAGAAGAAAGCAATGGGAATTTCATAAGTTTTGATAATTCGCTTAATCTAGCAGAACCATAGTTAAAATCATGGTTTCCTGGAGCCATAGCATCATAACCTATTAAATTCATAAGTTCAACTATACTTTCTCCTTTTGAAACTGTAGCAAAAGGTAACCCATGTAAGGTATCACCTGCATCAAGTAGAATAACTTGTGCACCTGCTGCTTCAGCAGACTTTTTTAATGCACTGACAGCTGTATATCCCATGTTGCCGCCAGAACTATCAGGTATAGCTCTTCCGTGAGTGTCATTGGTGTGTAAAATTACTGTGTAACCGGTTAAGTCTGTGTCCTTTGTAGATATCGCCGCTGCAGATGCAGGAGCAACTGGTGTTAAAACTAACACAAATACTAGGATTAAGGATAAGAACTTCCAAATCCGTTTCATAAAACTACCACCTTCCTGATTCATAATAGTAAAAACGAAAAGACGAACACGTCTTTTTTACATTATATAATATATTTGTAAGAAATTCAACCATATTCTGGTACTATTTTGTTAATTTTATGTATTATTTTCGTAAATTTTAATGTTTATTTATGCATAATTACTAATATTTATATTCTATCAGAAAACTTACATTTCTTATTAAATACCTTGACAAATACTCCAATACCCTTTAGAATAAATTTGATTTATATTAACAATTTATAATGTATAGAATTGTTTTTATAAAAATGAATTTGAACGCTTCCTGAAAGGAGTGATTTATTATGACAGTATTTTATATGGTGATTTTAATCTAACTAAATACGGATGAGCATATGAGGTCTTATTCTATGCTCAGCATAATACCTTTCATGAAATGTAAAAATAGTTCTAATATTAATTGCAAAATCTATTTTAAATTACAACATGCTTAGGCGTGTTTTTTTTATGCTCTTTTTTACCTAATTTCTAATAATTTTTTTCAATATCCCATTTCTGAAAGGTAGAACTAATCTGGTCATTTGTGCTATTCATAGAATCGGATTAACCCAATGAATAACAAATGGCAAAAGCAAACCTGAGTATCTGAACCTGAGGTGAAGGAATCAAACTAAATTTTATTTTTTAATTGGAGGAATCAAAATATTGATCAATTTAAAGGAATATGGATTTTATGATTATTTTGAGAAACAAATAAATAGCGAAGAAAAAGAGGAGGGAATAATTCCGGCAAGAGTTGTCTCTGTACAAAAAGAGTCTTATAAAATTGTTTCTGAATATGGCGAGAACAATGCAAAGCTGAAAGGTTCTAATTTTTATCAGGATTCCAAATATCAAATCTATCCGGCAGTTGGTGACTTTGTACTGATAAAACCCAACAGCATGGGGGATGACATTATTTACCGTGTTTTGAACCGGCAGTCATACTTTTCCCGCCTAAATCCTACTTTGCGAAATAACATTGCCAGCGCAAGCGAACAAATTGTTGCTGCCAATTTTGACTATGTATTCATTATGGCCTCTCTAAACCATGATTTTAATATAAGAAGATTGGAACGTTATCTGGCTGCTGCCTGGCAAAGCGGCGGAACCCCCGTTGTATTGCTGACTAAAGCGGATTTATGCAATAATTATGAAGATATGGTGTATCAGGTAAAAGAAATTGCCCCGGCTGTGGAGGTACTTGCCATCAGTGCACTGACAGGACTGGGAATGGAAGATCTGAACCGGTTTTTAAAACCTTGCAAAACATTAGTTTTCTTAGGTTCTTCCGGAATCGGTAAATCCTCCTTGGTAAATGCTTTAGCAAAAGAACAATTAATGAAGGTAAATATCATTCGTGAAGAAGATAGTAAAGGGCATCATACTACTACTTACCGCCAATTATTTAAATTGGAGAATGGGGTTCTTATTATTGATACCCCGGGTATGCGGGAACTTGGAATGTGGGATGTAGAAGTCGGACTTGGGGAAACCTTTTCTGATATTGAAGAACTAACAAATCAATGTCGTTTTCATGATTGCAGCCATAAGGCTGAACCTGGCTGTGCTGTGAAAGAGGCTCTGGAAAATGGTACTTTAACCACAGAAAGATGGAAATCTTATGAGAAATTATTAAAGGAATCAAAATACAGTGCAAAAAAAGCAGATTTTATGAAACGAATGTCCAAAAATAATAAAAACGCTATGAAGCTTCAACATAACCCAAAGATAAAATATGATGGAGAGTAAGATATTGACTTGTGTTTAATTTAAACAATTAGCCTGTCTGGAGTCTTATAATAAATCTTCCCCCTGTACCTGACTTAGGAATTAACAAGGCTAATCCGCCGATGTTTAAAGAACTGCATGAATCGGAAACTCCATGTAGTTCTTATAAAGTATGCCGGATATTAGTTACAATATCCGGCATAATCACTTTTGCAATAAGCACCTTTGTGGTTCTTATAAACTAAAAATATCTATTCTATCGGAATAATTTCTTATAACATCAACAGATTTCTTAAACTTCATAAATTCTTCATCCGTCATATGAACTTCTACTATGTCTTTTACTCCACCCCTGTTTAAAATAACCGGAACACCACAGAATACTTCATATTCACCAAATTCACCTTCCAGAAGTGTAGAAACCGGGATAATTTTATTTTCATCGTTTAAAATGGCTTTTGTAATACCTGCAACGGTGGTTGCTATTCCGTAACAAGTGGTACCTTTAACCTCCAAAATTTCGAAACCCACACGGGTAACTTTTTCTACTATTTCATTTAAATCAACATTCTTATACTCATCATTATCTTTCAGAATATCCACGATTCTTTTTCCACCAACTGTTACATGGGACCAAGGACACATTTGGCTGTCACCGTGTTCCCCCATGGTATATCCTTGCACGCTCCTTGGATCAACATGAAGCATTTCCCCAATAAAAAACTTTAATCTCGCTGAATCCATAGCCGTACCTGATCCGATAACCTGATTCTTTGGTAAACCGGATAGTTTATACACATAGAAAGCTATAATATCTACCGGGTTGGATACTACAATAAAATGTCCTTCAAAGCCGCTGTTCATCACTGGTTCAACTATGGTTTTTACAATCTTAGCCGATTGTTCCAGTGTATCCAGCCTGGTTTGATTCGCTTTTGGCGGGGCACCTGCTGTTATCACAACTATATCTGCATCACCACAGTCTTTATAATCTCCTTCTGTCACTTTAACATTGCGATTCAAATACTCAACACAGTGACACAAATCCGTGACTTCTCCCCTGGCTTTATCCTTATTAATATCAACAATCATTACTTCATCACAGATGCCTTGAGTGATCAGGCTGAATGCAGTAGACGAACCAACTAATCCAGCCCCTATAATAACAACTTTACTTCTGTTAACAGTCATATATTTTTAACTCCCTTTTCAAAATAAAAAGTATTTAATGCAAATGATACTTATTATATAATATTTAATTATTGGAAGTAATTTATACCTGATTCAAATATATGTTGATTCTGTTCTCCCCTAATATTAATCCCAACTCCATCTCCCCGTCTTTCAGAGTGAGTCATCTTACCTAGTACCCTTCCGTCGGGACTTGTAATACCCTCAATAGCATAATATGAACCATTGGGGTTAAAATCTTCTTCCATTGTAGGATTACCGTCTAAATCTACATATTGTGTGGCAATCTGTCCATTGGTGATTAATTTATCAATCCATTCTTTACTTGCAACAAACTTTCCTTCTCCATGGGAAGCCGGGATGGTATAGATTCCTTCAAGCTGTGCCTTTTGCAGCCAAGGTGATTTGTTGGAAACCACTTTCGTATATACCGATTTTGAAATATGTCTTCCTATGTTGTTAGAAGTCAATGTTGGTGAATCCTCCAGTTGGGGCATAATTTCACCATATGGTACTAAGCCTAGTTTAATCAAAGCTTGAAAGCCATTGCAAATTCCTAAAATCAGACCATCTCTTCTGGTCAGCAGATTGTTCACTGCTTCCTTAATTCTTTCATTACGAAATATAGTTGCAATAAACTTACCGGAACCGTCCGGTTCATCTCCTGCTGAGAAACCGCCTGGAAACATAAGAATCTGTGCATCATTAATAGCCGTTTCAAAGGCTTCTATAGAATCCCTGATATGCTCTGCATTGAGATTCTTAAATACTGCCGTTTTTACAGAAGCTCCGGCATGCTCAAAGGCTTTCCTGGAGTCATATTCACAATTAGTCCCAGGAAATACCGGTATAAACACTCTGGGTTTTGCAATTCTTTCTTTGGATACATATATATTCTTTGCCTGATATAAAACAGGTGCTATTTTTTCTCCTCCCTCATTAGAATGGGTTGGAAATACCTTTTCAAGAGTACTGTTCCATGAAGTCAAAGCTTCTTCCATAGTAATCTTATTATTGCAATATAGGAATTCCGGATAGGATATAACGGTTCCAATTTTTTTATATTGTATATTTAATTCATTTAATTTATTTAAATTAGCTTCCTTAATTTCAGCAATAATATCTCCAAATGCAGGTGCAAATAATTCCTCCTGACTTACTGTTTCTGATATTTTTACTCCTAGCTGATTTCCAAATGCCATTTTACTGATTGCTTCTACAAGACCGTAGCCCCCTAATGCATAAGCGGATTGCAGGGCTTTCTTTTGTGAAAGGGTATGGATTTTATGGTACAGTACTTTTAGATATTCATAATCAGGAAGGTGGTATTGGTCTTTCTGGATGGGGAATCTTATAAGTACATTTCCGGCATTTTTTAATTCCGGTGACACCACATCCTGCACTTTTCCTGTTGTAATTGCAAAAGATACCAAAGTAGGCGGAACATCGATATTATTAAAGGTACCTGACATACTGTCTTTTCCTCCGATAGAGGGCAGTTCAAGATTCATCTGGGCTGAATATGCACCTAAGAGTGCAGTTAAAGGTTCTCCCCATCTTTCAGGATCCTTTCCAAGTTTTCGAAAGTACTCTTGAAAAGTGAAACGAATCTTTTTATAATCACCACCGGAAGCTGTAATTTTAGCAACAGATGAGATAATGGCATAAACAGCCCCATGGAATGGACTCCAGCTGGACAAATACGGATCAAATCCATAACTCATCATGGTTACCGTATTACATTTACCTTCTAATACAGGCAGCTTGGCAACCATAGTCTGAATTGGTGTCAACTGATACTTGCCTCCTAAAGGCATGGTAACTGTAGCCGCTCCAATGGAACTATCAAACATTTGAATAAGGCCTTTCTTGGAACATACATTCAGATCTTTTAAGGTATCCAGCCATTTTTCTTTTACATCAATCTCTTGATCCTGATTTAATATTTGATTATTTGCTAATTCAATTTCTCCGGTACTATTAACCTTTTGATTCTTTAATGAATTCCTGCCATAAGCCTTTTTAGTAAAGTTCTCTTTATTAAAGTAATTATCTTTTTCTTCCGGCATAGTGAGAAAAGCCCTGGCTTCCTGGTGGGCACCATTGGTATCTAAAAATGCTCTTGATATATTAACGATATCAGTCCCTCGCCAATTCATAACCAGCCTTGGCTCCTTCGTAACTTCTGCCACAACTACAGCTTCCAGATTTTCTTCATCTGCAAAGCTAAGCATCTTCTCCACATCAGCTGCATCCACTACAACAGCCATTCTCTCCTGGGATTCTGATATTGCAAGTTCCGTTCCATCAAGGCCGGCATATTTTTTCGGCACTTTATCCAGATTAATATTTAAGCCATCTGCCAGTTCACCAATGGCAACAGAGACGCCCCCTGCACCAAAGTCATTACATTTTTTAATTAATCTGCTTACTTCTTCTCTGCGAAATAGTCTTTGTAATTTTCTTTCCGTAGGAGCATTTCCTTTTTGTACTTCTGCCCCGCAGTTTTCAATAGATTCCGTAGTATGAACTTTCGAAGAACCAGTAGCACCTCCAATACCGTCCCGACCGGTTCTTCCCCCTAATAAAATTATCTTGTCCCCCAGCTCTGCTTTCTCACGAATAACATTTTTTCTGGGAGCAGCACCCATAACTGCTCCAATTTCCATTCTCTTTGCTGCATAATTTGGATGATATATTTCATCTACCAAACCGGTAGCAAGTCCAATCTGATTTCCATAGGAACTGTATCCCCTTGCTGCTCCCGTAACTATTTTTCTCTGAGGTAATTTACCTTCTAAGGTATCTTTAATTGGAATATTGGGATCTGCTGCACCGGTAACACGCATGGCCTGATATACATAGCCCCTTCCTGATAAAGGGTCCCGAATGGCACCTCCAAGGCAGGTGGCAGCACCCCCAAAAGGTTCTATTTCCGTTGGATGATTATGTGTCTCATTTTTAAAGAACACCAGCCACTCTTCTTGGATTCCGTCTATTTCAACAGGTACCACAATAGAGCAGGCATTTATCTCATCAGAAACTTCCATATCCTCCAGTTTTCCTTCCGCTCTTAATTTTTTCATAGCTATAAGAGCAATGTCCATAAGAGAAATATACTTATCTTCTCTACCTTTATACAGTATGTTTCTATCCTCTAGATATTTATTATATGCATCCAAAATCGGCTTCTGATAAAAACCCTCACCAATTTCAATCTCTTTTAATTCTGTTAAAAAGGTGGTATGACGGCAGTGATCAGACCAATAAGTATCTAATACACGAATCTCCGTAATAAAAGGCTCTCTCTTTTCTTCATATCTAAAGTAATTTTGTATATGACAAAAATCTTTGAAAGTCATGGCAAGATTCAAAGATTGGTACAGTTCTTCTAATTGGTCTTCTTTCATGGAAATAAATCCATCTACTAAGGACACGTCTGCCGGCTCCTCAAAATAGGACTCTAACGTATCCGGTTTCTTTTCCCCGGCTTCTCTGGAGTCAACCGGATTGATGCAATAGGCCTTTATTTTTCTGAATTTTTCTTCATCAATATCTCCTGTAAGAACGTAGGTAATTGCAGTCTTAATAATAGGCTCTTCATTTTCATCTAATAATTTTACACATTGTTTGGCTGAATCCGCCCTTTGATCAAATTGTCCGGGCAGATACTCCAAAGTAAACACTTTATCTTCTTTATCACACGGAAAAGTCTCTTCAAACAAATAATCAATCGGCGGTTCTGAAAATACAGTACCCAAAGCTTTCTCATACGTTTGCATACTGATATTTTCCACATCGTATCGTGCTAAAACTCTAACCTTTTGTAAGGTATCTATGTCCAAGTAATTGATTAGTTCCTCTTTTAATTCCTTTGCCCGAATTGCAAAAGGTTCTTTTTTCTCTACATAAATTCTTTTTACTTTGCTCATAATGTATCCGCTCCTTATTTGATGATACAATTCCTTCATTCCGTTTGTATTATATCATGAACAAAAAGAGTGTTCATGATCTTGGCACTACACTCAGAATTACAAGCAAGCTTGCAATTCTTCATTCCGTTTGTATTATATCATGAACGAAAAGCGTGTTCATGATCTTGGCACTACACTCAGAATTACAAGCAAGCTTGCAATTCTTCATTCCGTTTGTATATATCATGAACGAAAAGCGTGTTCATGATCTTGGCACTACGCTCAGGATTTACAAGCAGGCTTGCAAATCCTTCGCTCCGTTTGTATTATATCATGAACGAAAAACGTGTTCATGATCTTGGCACTACACTCAGAATTACAAGCAAGCTTGCAATTCTTCATTCCGTTTGTATTATATCATAAGAAACTTTATAAATAAAATTAATAAATGTTTTTTATTTCATTAGTCATGCTAATAAAATATGTAATATATCTGTACAAATCAAAATAATTGAGGTAAAATGATAATAAAAGCGGAAGGAGGAAACCTATGCATATAACCTATATTCACCATAGCTGTTTTAGTGTTGAAATGGAGGATGTTGTATTATTATTTGATTACTATAAAGGAAATCTTCCAGCCTTTGACTCTAAAAAACATATTTTTGTATTTGCAAGTCACAAACACCCTGACCATTTTGATTTAAAAATATTTGATTTAGCTAAGGAATATCCTCATATATCCTATATTTTATCCAATGATATTAAAATGAACGATACTTACATGAACCGAAAAAACATACCTGAGAAAGCTCGTAGTAACATCTTTTATATCGGCAAAAATGTATACTCTTCCTATCCCATCACCATTGAATCCAATTTGCATATAAAGAACGGGGACATCTCAGAAAATCCTGCTTCTATTAAGGTTGAGACGCTAAAATCCACTGATGCAGGTGTTGCTTTTATTGTTTCCCATAACGACAAAGTCATATATCACGCAGGAGATTTGAATTGGTGGTCTTGGCAAGGGGAAACGGCAGAAGAATATCATAGTATGACAGATGGTTTTCAAAAGGAAATGGATCATATAAAAGACAGGGAATTTGATGCCGCCTTTGTTCCGTTAGACCCCAGACAGGAAGAACGTTTCTTTTGGGGATTTGATTATTTTATGAAAAATACCAATACCAAAAAGGTTTTTCCTATGCATTTTTGGTTGGACTATTCTATTATATCCAAACTAAAAGAAATGGACATTGCAAAAGATTACGTTGATAAGGTAATGACTATTTCTGAAGAAGGCCAACATTTTAACATATAATTTAAATAAGGCTGATACTAATCTCTCATTAGAACCATACTAAAAACTATTAAAGAAATTCAAGGGTTTTAAACAAGCTTTATTCAGGAATTTTAGAGGTTTTAATCGAGATAAGTATAAGACTGAAAGAAAATAAAAATGGAAAGGAAGCCACAAATAATCTTTCAGTCTATATATTGTGGCAGTATCACATTTGTAAATCGATGTGATATGGGTTTAAAAAATGAAATTTACATTTGCTCATAATAACATTAACGTTCGAAACTTAGAAACTTCTATTCAGTTTTATGAAGAAGCCTTGGGCTTAAAAGAAACCCGCAGAATCACACCGGAAGACGGAAGCTTTATCATTGTATATTTAGGTGACAATGAAACCAGTCATCTGCTGGAACTAACCTGGCTTAGAGATTGGGATAGGCCTTATAACCTGGGAGATAATGAATTCCATCTTGCTTTTGTTGTAGATGACTTTGAAAGTGCCCTAAAGAAACACAAAGAAATGAATTGTGTATGCTTTGAAAATCCTGGAATGGGAATCTATTTTATTAATGATCCGGATGGTTATTGGTTGGAAGTATTGCCAAAGAAACACTAACTAAATGATAAGATTAGAAAGGAGCTTACTATGGATATTAATTATGAATTGTATAAAGTTTTTTATTATGTAGCAAAGACTCTCAGCTTTTCCGAGGCTGCTTCCTCACTTTTCATCTCACAATCTGCAGTAAGCCAATCTATTAAAGTATTAGAGAAGCGTCTAAACCAAACCTTATTTATTCGAAGTACTAAAAAAGTTGCTTTGACAAAAGAAGGAGAACTTTTATTTAAACATATTGAGCCGGCAATTAATTTAATTAATCGTGGGGAAAATCAGCTGTTAGAGGCAATTGCACTTGGGGAAAGCCAATTACGCCTTGGGGCCAGTGACACTATATGCCGATATTATCTGGTTCCTTTTCTGGATGAATTTCACAAAAAGTACCCGGATGTACACATTAAAGTAACAAATGGTACCTCCTTGCAATGCGCCAAAATGTTAGAGAACAATGAGGTGGATATTATCGTTACCAATTCTCCAAATTCAGCGCTGGTGAATAGTATGCACATTGATCCCATTTATGAATTCCAGGATGTATTCATTGGCAATCCAGAATTTTTTAAAATTGGAAAAGAACCTCTTACTTTTGATGAATTGCAAAAACATCCTATTTTAATGCTTACAAAACAATCTACAACCAGTGAATTTCTTCATAACTTATTTATTCAGCACTCCTTGGAATTAGTTCCTGCTGTTGAATTAAGCAGTAACGATCTTTTAATTGATTTAGCTAAAATCGGCCTCGGTTTAGCCTTTATTCCCGATTTTTGTTTAAAGGATGAGGATATAAAACTTGTGAAAGTGCCAATCACAGAGGAATTGCCAATAAGAAAATTAGTGGTCGCTTATAACGAAAACATACCTTTATCTTCTGTTACACAATATTTTATAGAGCTTTTAGGCAAATAATCCAAACCTCGATAAACTTGTTAATTCCAAGCTTATCGAGGTTTTTATTACTCAAAACCTATGAATAAGCTCTTTAATCAATCTTATAATTAACTCTGTTTCATCTTTTGTTGTCAATTCAATGGCAATGAGCCTTGAATCTTCTGTAACAAAGTTGGAGTAATTTAACTTGCACAGTCTGATTTCGTCAACAATTTCAATATTACTTTCATTTGTGCATTTCCCGCAACGAACACATCCAAATCTCTCAATACATTCCCGAATATTTTGAGGAAGTTTATCCCTTGTCATAATCAACTCTTTAGCCAATTCGTATGATAAAGGCAGTCTTACGAATAACCTGTCAACGCCAATATTGAAAGTACAAACCGTTTTCTTTTTATTTAAGAATTTGAAATTCCAACCGGGAAAGACATAAGGATTCAGCAAAATATCATAGTTCATTTTCAGTTGGTCGCACAATGTGCTCATTATAAAGGACCAAAGCTCCCCTTGTGTACCTAATGTTTTGGATATACCGTATCTGTGGGGGCACATTTCTTTTCTTCTTGTAGTTTTATTCAGTAATGCACTATCATAATCAGCTATGTAAAATAGTATATTGGTTTGTGCATAATCTTCCTTCACATTTTTTTCAGTTATGTTCTGAACGAAATATTTCATAGCACTTACAAGAAAGTTACTATTATCATAATAAACATTAAATGTATCGCATAATTTGTAAGAGGAAACCTCTTTTCCGTTTTTCAGGTATCTGAAATAAAAAGAATGTTTTTCAAGGATTTCAAATGGAAAACTAATTGATTTTTTAAATTCTTTCTTAAAGACATCTTTCTGAACAATAAGATAAGAATCCATTCCATCTACTTGTAAAATGCCACCTTTAGCAATACCGTATAAGCAGTCTATTGTTTCGGTAAGATTGTGATAATTCTCCAAATCATCTGCCATAATACCGATTTTTGTTGGTACCCTTTCAGCAGTTGAGATCTCAAAAGAGCGGTAATCACTGTATATGTTTCTTAATAAGCTGCTAATTTCCCGTAATCCATCTACCATACTATTATCAACATTATTTTTTTGTTGAATGGCCTTAAGGTCGCTTTCGCAAACATTTCTCAGCCAAAACATTGCTTGGTATTCAATGGACATATTTTTATAACCTCCCTTCGTCCCCTAATATGCATTTTTACAGCTTGCATATTTCTTTTGTGAATATTTTATCATATTCGTATCTTTTTGAACATAATTTTTTATTAGATTAAACTTATTCATAAAATTTATGAATTTATACACAGGAAAACCCAAAATATTTCAATTTAATTATACATACTAGTTATTTTCGACATATATACTGAATTATGATTGTTTTTTCTGCCATAACATGCTATGATGATAGTTGGTTCTTAATATCATTTTTAAGGAGAATTTTAGCATGGATATACTTCATCACGTTTTAAATAATGTTGTAGATTATACAATATTATTATTCGAATTTATGGGGGTTTGTGTTCTGATTTTAACTGGAATAAAAGGAGCCTTAAGTTACATACAAAAAAACCCCTACACAAGATTAAATCTTGCCAAGGGAATGGCCATGGGTCTGGAATTTAAATTAGGCGGTGAAATTCTTAGAACTGTAGTCGTACGTACATGGAAAGAAATATTAACAGTAGCCGGAATTATTGCACTAAGAGCTAGTCTTACCCTTCTGATTCATTGGGGAATAAAAAATGAAGAAGCTCAGCACGAAAGTGCTGAATTATTAGATAAACAACATAAAGATTCTAACAAGATTAAAATAAAAAATAAGGTAAATGGATTAGAAAACCTTAAATTGTCTATAGTAAAATTATCTAATAGGAGTAGAGTATAATGGTAGAAGTATTACATAATTTATTATCAAAAGTAGTGGACTATGCAATTTTTTTCTTTGAATTTATGGGTGTTATAGTACTTATCCTGGCAGGTATCCGGGGTGTAATTAATTACTTCCGCAAAAATCCACTAACACAGCTTTATCTGGCTAAAGGCATGGCAATGGGTCTGGAATTTAAATTAGGTAGTGAGATTCTTAGAACTGTAGTTGTCCGTGATGTTCAGGAATTTTTAACCGTTGCTGGGATTATTGCTTTAAGAGCAACTTTAACTTTCTTAATCCATTGGGAAATTAAGAAAGAAGAAGCCAATGGTGAATTAGAAGAAAAATAAAATTAAAAAAGGACTACCATGACCAACGAGAGTATGTGATGCTGCGTGGTTTTTGGGACTTTGGGAAATTCGTTATTGTTTTTATACTACAGGAATCGCGCCAATATTGTTTGACGAAGCGAGGCTGAGGAGTTAGCAATTTTTAAACATACTCTAAGCGATTACTGTAGTATTAGAACAATCGAATTTTCCTATGGAACAAGAACCATACAGTATCACATACTCTCGTTGTCTTGATACCTCTATTGGGCAAAGCTTCCTACTACAGTGAATTATTTACCACTTTCCATCATACTTAATCGGATTTGCCTTCTCATGACCTGCTTTCGCTTTTCCTTGGATCTCAGGAACTGGTTTTACTATATTCTTTGGTATGTTAATTCCTGGTCTGTTTTCCGTTCCGTGAGGTTCTTTGGGATCCGGACGTCTCATTCCTGCTTTTGCCATATATACCTCCTGCTATACATCATTATTTGGTATAGATTGTTTCTTTGCATTCTTATTATGATTTTGATTTTCACGTGTAATTGGTGTTTGTCCATTGGATTTTTGCATTCTTACCTTCTTATTATCTGGTTGACTATCTTTTGGCATAATAACCTCGCTTCCGGCATTTTAGTGCCTTTTAATAAGCTGGATAAACTAGTTTCACTAAAAAGTATCCCAAATATACTGAAAGTATATACATGCAATAAGAGGCTGTCGCAAACAATGCTGTCATTTCGGGAGTGCAGATTCAGAATAATGAATTCTATGTTTTAAGCTCTCACTTTTATGTGATTCTCACTTAAAATTCAACTATGCTGAATGTACACTCAAAACGACAGTTTTGCAACAGCCTCTTATTGTATATATTTTTTTATATATTTTTATTTTAAAATTTCAACTTTCAATTGATAAGAAACTATAAATCATAGTCCATAAAACTTATTTATGCTCTTTAGAAACGCATAGGTAATATATCACAATACTCTTCCAGAGAACCGTCTCTCATAAAGCAGTCAATAATTTGCTTTCCTAATGGATTCAGATCTTCTGTATTATATTGAGCAAGTTCTTTCTTAAAGAAATCTGTTAATATCTCAGCTCCTTTATCATAACCTTCCAGACCAACTTCGCTTTGCATTTCCGGTTGTAAGAATGCTCTGCGGATATAGTGTCCGTCTAATTTTAAGGTATTATGACAATATCCTAGTAATTTGCAGCGGGCTTCTGTTAAATGTTCTTGTTTGAATTTAGCACTGCCTCTTCTTGCAATATACTCTCTTGCAATCCATTCCGGCATAAATCCAACCTCATATGCACCGATATGCTGGTTAGGAATCAATACATATCTGGTATGGGTAGAACTTGTAATTTGATTTAACAGCAGATTAGCCTGTGTTACTTTTTTACCTGTTGCAAATGGCCAGTAAGAACCAACACCTTCACTGGTCATGCCCTGAGTAGAAGTTATACTTGGATTATTATATCCTCTTGGAGCAACTAATCTCCATAACCATGCAATAGCAGGAGGAAGAATATGGAACAGTCCTATAATTCCATAACTTGGCTGCTCTTTCGTACAAGGCGGTACTCGAACACCAAAACTTCTTACATCGACCTCTACCGGTTCACTTACAATACCCTGTACCATTTTTCTAGGTAGAATAACCCTTGGATTAGGGCAAGGTTTTCCGTTAGAATCTAAAGTATGTTCCCATGGAAGACAGGTTGCATTGGATACCCCGTCTAAATTAAAGAATAAAAGTTTTTCAGAAGGCTGAACAATGATGCTTTCATACTTGGGTGAAGAACCATATTTCTTAATATTATCAAGTCTTAAGAACCAGCCTTGTTCTGCATCTTGTACAACTAACTTTTTGCTTTCATTTTGCATTTTCGGATGACAAAGAGCCATATCGTCCGTAACCGGTTGCACTTCACAAGTATCAACTATATCAATATAATTCTTTTCGCCGGTTAGTGTATTTGTTCCTAATACAATCCTTCCGTCTAATTCACGGTGAATATCTTCTGTCATTTCACTTTTACCGCCACCGGAAGCACCTTCATGTAAAATAACAAGTTCATTATCATAAGGTGTAATCACTCTTACTGTAGAAGCATGAACTGTTGTCCACCCTTCTCTTTCACCAATATTTAAAAGAACTCCATAGATGCCTTTCTTAGCACTTGGTCCCGGGTAAAGGTTATAGGAAAATACTTCATGAAGTTCCATTGATCGATTATGAACTACTACTTGTTTTCCGCCAAAATGTGTGTGTCTGAAGGGTGGTGCCAGATAAACAATTGCTTTTGGTGAAAATCCTTCCGGAATTTCATCAACACTTATATAACCTTGTATATCTGCTACTGCACATGCAAAGAAAGCTGCATTCAAAGGTGCAATAAGCAAGGATTCATATCCGTATTCCTTACCACCGGACATAAATGGCAATACAATTAGTTCCTGTTCCTTTAACCAATCAAATGTTTCCTGGCGCAATGGTTCAAAATCCGCTTTATAAAAATCCTTAAATTTAGGTTTGTCCGTTCCAAGTTCATCGGATACGATTAAACAATCCGGATCTCTTCTGCGCATATAATCTTCAAGATAATTTACTACTGCTCCATTTTTACAGCGATTAACGGTTACTTCCTGTACAGACCCTTTACCTTTTACATCATAGGAAACATGAAATTCATCATTTTCAGTACTGCCGTAAGATAATTCCAATAATTCTTCCCTATTTTTAGCTACAACAACTTTTTTGCTGTTTTGGATAATGCTTTGTACTTCATTCGGCAAATTTAACTTTTCTAATAAACTTTTCATTGTGTCCTCCCTTTCCAGCTTTGTATATAAAAAGGGGCCGCTGCATAACCATCATTCTGAATAAAAATTCTACGAAATTGAATTGTCGAAGGATCCTTTTATAATATAGGTGAACTTCTTCCTGTACAGAATTCATACAGCTGTAATCACCCTTTCAGAATACAGTTTAATGTCTTGCGGCAGCCTTTAGCTTCCAAGCAGCTAATTCAATATATTATCTTCAATTTTATATATTTTAATAAAACACAATATCCATATTGAATTATCAGTATTTTTATACAAACAAATGTGATTTTAATCACAACGTATATTAGGTTAGATTGTATCGTATTTATCAATCTATGTCAATATAGCATTTTATAAAACCAGATAAAATGAAATCTATTTTCCTATATTATTCATATAAAAGCAGGGAATATAAACTTATTATAAATAAATTATAGATTTTTACAATTTATTTTCATTAGTAGCATATAATTTAAAATAACATATAATAATAAAAACTGTATAAAGGGATATGACCTATGAGATCTAAGAACAGCCTGACTGCCAAAATAAATCTGATTAATCTTTTTAGGGAACTTTGGCAAGAACATATTTTTTGGACAAGAAATTTTATAATTAGCGCCGTGGCAGGACTAGAGGATTTGGAATTTGTGACAAATAGGCTACTTCGTAATCCAACTGATTTTGCTAATGTACTGAAATTGTACTACGGTACTGAAATTGCAAAGAAATTTGAAAGTTTATTTAGAGCACATCTGACTATTGCGGCAAGTTTAGTTAATCACGCAAAAGCCGGAGACACAGAAGCTGCAAATGAAGACAGAAGAGATTGGTTTAAAAACGCTGATGAAATTATAGATTTACTTGGAAGTATAAATCCATATTGGAATATGAAGAAATTTAAGTCTTTATTCTATCAGCATTTAAAGATGACAGAAGACGAAGCTACATACCGGTTAAACGGGAAATACGCTCAGGATATTATTAATTTTGATTTGATTCAGGCAGATGCTTTAAAAATGGCGGATATTATGTCTTATGGAATATTAGAACAATTCTATTATTAGAACTATTTGAACAGGTTTCTCTTTAAACTAAAACAGCAGTTGAAAATATGATAAATTATTTTCAACTGCCTTGTTATTTATTTATATTTTAAACAATTTCTCTTATGATTGTTGAACTATTTCTTCTCTTGGTCCAATATAAAGTTTTATTTTATCTATGCGCTTTTTCTTTACACTTTCAATCTTAAATACCAATCCATCCAATTCAATGGTACGGTCATCATGGTCTCTGGGTATTTCTCCAAGTGTATCGATTAATAGTCCAGATATGGTTTCAAAATTTTCCGAACTAATATTTAAATCCAATTTATAATTTAACTCATCAATTGGTATCATGCCATCAATTAAATAAGTAGAATTATCGATTTTTTTAATTTTAGGTGCATTGTTATCATATTCATCATCAATATCACCCATTACTTCTTCTACTAAGTCTTCCAGTGTTACAATACCGGAAAATCCACCGTATTCATCAATTAATATGGCAATTTGCGTCTTAGATAACTGCATTTCTTTAAATAACTCATCAATATTTTTACTATCCGGAACTAAAAAAGGTTTATTCATAATAGATCTTATATCAATTTTGTCAAATCCTTTTTTGATAGCTTCACGCATAAAATCTTTCATATATAAAACACCAATAACGTTATCAACATCATCTTCATAAACAGGAATCCTTGAATATTTTACTTCCAATAATTCATCAAGATACTCTTCCATGGGTTCTAATACATCTATGGCAAAAACATTAATTCTTGGTGTCATTACTTCTTTTGCCAAGGTATCATCGAACTCGATAATAGAATCGATCATCTCTTTTTCCTTTTTATTAATTACGCCTCGTGCTTGTCCTTCTTCTACAAGGGACTTTATTTCTTCTCTGGAAATCATGTCCTGTACATTTTCATTTTCGCTACCGAAGATTTTCATTACTAAATTGGTGGTTGCCGTTAACAGCCTGATAAAAGGATATGCAAATTTGGAAACGGCACGAATCGGTTTTACTGAAAACATGCTGATTGCTTCCGGATTATGCAATGCAATCCTTTTTGGTACTAACTCACCAAAAACCAAAGTAAAGAATGAAAGTATTAAAGTAACGGTTATTAAAGAAATTTGTCCGCTGTATGGAACTTGCAGTTCAGTCAATCGTCTGCTTAAAGGATCTGAAAGTCCTGTTGCAGCAGATGCACTTGAGAAAAATCCAGCAAGTGTAATTGCAACCTGAATCGTTGATAAAAATTTGGTCGGTTCATCATGAAATTTTTGAACCAAGATGGCTTTGTTGTTTCCAGCGTCTACTAACTTTTTAATCTTATTCTTGTTAACAGATACCATAGCCATTTCGGCACATGAGAAAAAACCATTGATTAGAGTTAAAAATAAAAGCAATAGTATTTGTATGAAAATACTATCCCCGTCGGGGTCATCGTCCATGTATCGTTTCCTCCTAAAAAAATAAAAAATATAATTGGTTAATAAATGATTATGTATTATATCATATTTAAATTACTTTTGCAAGTTTTGCGAAGAATAAATAAAAAAAGGCCCAGAATTACCACATAAAAACACTAGCTAAGATATAGTTTAAATATGTGATAATTCTGATAGCCTATAGATTTATATTAACCAAATAATGAAAATGTTAAAAATAAGGTTGCAGTTAAAGAAGCCACTAAGGAAACTACTGTAATCTGGGTATTAATGGACGGTCCAGCAGTATCTTTAAAGGGGTCACCTACCGTATCACCTACTATCGTTGCTTTGTGAGTTTCTGAATTCTTTCCTCCGTTATGGCCGGCTTCAATATATTTTTTGCTATTGTCCCAAAGTCCCCCTGCATTAGACATAAATAATGCAAAAATTAAACCACTGACAATGTTACCTGTAATAAAGCCTCCAATAGCCTGTACTCCCCCGATAAATCCAACTATAATCGTTGCCAGTATGGTCATTAATCCTGCCGGTATTAATTCTTTCAAAGCACCATCTGTAGCTATACGAATACAATTATCATATTCGGGAACCGCATCTTTATGCCCTTCTTTAAGACCTTTAATTTCTCTGAATTGACGATGGATTTCTTCCACCATTCGTTGGGCATTCCTGTCTACACCAAGCATTAACATAGCGGAAAAAACAGGGGGTATTGCTGCTCCTACTAATAATCCAAAGAAAACAGCAGGATTTAATACGTCAAATCCAGTCAGTACTTCTTTTCCCATCTCTAATGCACTTGCATTCACTTCACTAATAAAGGCCCCTAACAAAGCAATGACCGTAAGCCCTGCTGCTCCAATAGAAAACCCTTTTGTAATTGCTTTTACCGTATTTCCTGCGCTGTCTAAAGAGTCTGTAATTTCAAGCGCTTTATCTCCAAGGTCACCCATTTCAACCAGGCCTCTTGCATTATCAACTATAGGCCCATAAGCATCGTTGGATATAATCATACCTACGATAGAGAGCATTCCTACTGCTGCCATAGCGATTCCAAACATTGGATATCCTTCCCCTAAAGGTTCGCAGATTTTATAAGCTGCCAAGGCAGATAATCCAATACCGATCATAGAAGGCAACGTACTCATTAGCCCATAAGAGATGCCGGATAATATAGTAAATGCAGGTCCTGACTCAGAGGCTTTTGCCACTGCATGAACGGGCTTTTTTGTATCATTGGTAAAGTAATCACTGGCAATACCAATCAGAACACCTACGCATAAGCCAATTGCACTGGCTAACCAAATCCGCCATTCAAAATCAAAAAGATAAGTAGCTAAAGCGGTGAGAACACCATATATAATTGTAGTCACATATGTATTACTGTTTAATGCTCTTGTAGGGTTTTCTTTGTCATTCATCCTTGCTGTTAATACACCGATAATGGATGCAAACAAACCAATTGCAGCATAACAGAAAACCATGCTCATATTCAGGCTTCCACCGGTAATTTTATCTAAGGCAGATGCCATAACCAAAGCAGCTGACATGGAAGCAACATTGGAATCAAATAAATCTGCTCCCATTCCTGCTACATCTCCAACATTATCGCCTACATTATCCGCTATAACAGCGGGATTTCTTGGGTCGTCTTCCGGTATTCCAAGTTCCACTTTTCCCACTAAGTCTGCACTAATATCCGCTGTTTTGGTAAAAATACCGCCCCCTGCCTTTGCAAATAATGCCATAGAGCTTGCACCAAAACTAAATCCCAAAAGTGCAGTCGTATTATCGGTAAGCATCAGAACCAGGGTTACACCAAGCAAACTGGAGCCAACTACAGCCATACCCATAACTGCTCCCCCGCGAAAACCGGACATAAAAGAAGGTTTGATCCCCTTTGTAGAGGCTTCCGCTGCTTTAATATTTGCAATGGTTGCAATACTGATACCAACCTTTCCTGCAATAGCAGAGAAACAGGTTCCAAACAGATAGGATACAGCCATAGATATATTATCCCTAAAGTTACCAACCCATATAGGAACAGGTAATAGGATAAATATAATAATAGCCGCAACTGCACAAAAACGTCCTAATGTTTTGAATTCCTTTGTTAAAAAGGTATTGGCACCATTACGAATCAATTTACCTACTTCCTCTATCCTTTTGTTAGAGGAGGGTTGGGAAGCCACCCATTTGTAAAGCCAAAAAGCAGCTCCAAATGCAAGTAATGAAACTATAATCGATGCATAAAAGAACCATGAAACTTCAATTTTCAAAATACTCATCTCCTTACAATTTATATAATTGTTTATAACAATAACGCTCTGGTATTTTCAAACAAGTTCATTTTTTCTTTCTGCAGTTTATTATGTCTTAATCTATTGGCATCTGTGTCCCTATCCGCTCAGACCTGTATGCCCGTCTCCTTATTTTCTAATATTTACATTACATATATATTATGATTTGTAAAATTTAAATAGTATTACAGATAAAACAAACTTATCTTCAACAATTATTACAAATTTCTGGAAATAATTATTCATAATTTACAAATCATCGATATTTTTATGTTATGTATCACTAGTTATTACTTATATTTCTTCGCTCTGAATAGCCGGTTTTAATTTCGTCCAATCCGTATAACACAAATCAAAAATCATGCCGCCTTTGCTGTTTTGATAAACCGACTGAAAACCGTTACGTAGTTCCTCCGGTGTTTTCAAATCAGGAAGGCTGATAGAACCTATTAAATCTACTTTCTCATTGGTCAATATATTACCAAGAGTTACATATTTTTCAATTTGCTCTTTGGTATCATAATAACATCCAATCATAATAAAATCAATATTATTTAAATAACTTGTTTTAGCATATTCCCTTGTATAAAGTGCCGGCTGGGGAAAATCCAGTCTTTCATTATAAACAAAACTTTCGTCAGCCCAATTGACACCATTTTGATAGTAGGTTTCATACCAGGAACCTACATATGCAGCAAGTTTTATGTCTCTGTTCTGATCTCTGCCATATTGATCAACCAATGTCCTTAACCGTTTGGAGAAACTACAAATTACCGAACTTCTAAAGGTTATCCATTCAAAATAATGCTTTCCAAGTACCATGGTACCGTCCGCCCCGATGGAATAAATATCGGCAGGCCAATTATCCAAATTCTTATTCTTGCTTGCTAAATAAGCTATAAACTTTTCTTTTGTTTCTTCGCTAAAGTCCGCATATTGATGATCATATCTGGCTCTATCCATAATAACACCATCTATAGGATAGTTCATAAGAACTTCTTCTACTCTTTTCAATTGGAAATCCTGTACTTCATCATTAGCGGGATTAACATACAAAAGCATAGAATTTCTCTTGGTTTCTAATACGCTTTTAAGTTCACCCTTATCTTCCGGTGCCTGAATTACTTCTGCCCACCCCCGGTGTTCTTCCGGGACATTAATAGCATAGTCTTCCTTGGATATATTGCCTTCCACAAAGAAATTAAAACTGGCATACACTTTCATATTATATTTATGAGCTACTTTTAAGAATTCCTCCAAGAAATCAATATCCATCTCCGCTTTTTTTCCGGGATCCCTTGTTTCAGTCATGTAAGGAGCATGAGTGAGGGTAGTTTTTTTATATGCGGCAAATCCTTCACAACCCTTTACATCAACAGCAAATTCAGTAATTCCTGCATCTTTGGCAGTAGCAACTACTTTTTCCATTTTCTCCACCGTATTTAAGGTTTTGGCGTTCACAAACTGCTCTACCCACATAATAACTTTTTTATCTTTATTTAAAGTTTTTTGTTTCTTTTTAAATACAATCCGTTTTTGATTAGCATAGCTTAATAGTTGTCCATCTTCATAAAGAAGCAGGTCTATGTAATTCACACCATTATTTAGTTGAAGAGTTATAATAAAACCATAATTATCCTTATTGGTAATCTCTGTAGTTTTTTCTTCCAATAGTTCTTCGGAAGCACCATATTTCTTTGCCTTAATTGTATATTCAGATGATTTTAAAGGATTCCTTATGAAACCTGTAATTTTTAGATCCTTTTCCTCTATAGTACAGTATTCGTTGTTTAACAAAGACATGGATGCTTTCTTATCTGCCTGTCCTGTTAATTGCAGAATTTCTTCCAAAGAGATTTTTGTATTGTTAATTCTTAATTTTACAATATCTCCATTGTTAAATTTCTCAGCAAAGAAACTTCGGATTCCTGCATTTTCATAATCTGAATCATAAGAAAGAACTGCGAACCCACCACTTGGAATCTCTACATCCGGGGTTTCGGTAAAAGAAGGTCTTATACCCTTATCAGGGGCCTTGTTAATAACTTTTGTTACGGCCATATTAGAATCTACGATTACCCCAACACATTTGGATGCAATCTCACTATTTATATTAATGGGATTCCCTTGGGTAAATAGAATAACTGCATTTTCTTTATCCTTAATAATATCCCTATTATCAGGATTAATATAATCGATTGATTTTACTTCACCTTGACTGATAAAATCATATACAAAAGAAGTTTCTATTAATAATCCCGGTAGACTGTAATTTTTATTCATATTCATATCCAGTGTCAAATCTGCGACACTGCCACACAAAATCAAGTTGAAAGATCTTTTCGTGGCAACCTTTCTTATGATATATTTTCTTTCAACCTTTCCAATACAATGCTGTTTAGGGTGCAAAACAAAAGGCTGCTGCAAAATTGTTATTCTCAGATCGCAAATTCAGAAAATTGAATTTTCAGTTCATAAAATCTTACCTTTATAAGATTCATCCCTTAAAATTCAGCTATGCTAAATTTAATCTCAGAATGACAGTTTATGTTTTGCAACAGCCTCTCTGAATTATAACAACTGATTTGATATAGATTCCGTTGTTCTTGATTTATTTTCTCTTGATTGATTATAGTGCTTAATAAAATATTGCAGATACAATACATCCAATATATATAACTGTACCATGGTTGTAGAAGAAGCTCCGCCCTCCAATGGTCCTTCATTGGACCCGCATAATAAAACCACATCAGCAATATTGGTTAAGGAAGATTTCGCGAATCTTGTTATACATATTGATTTACATCCATTCTTCTTAATAAGCTTATGAATTTCAATCATGTCTTTTGTTGAGCCGGAGTATGAGACTATTACCGCTAAATCTCTGCTATCAAGTAAAGATGCAGCCATATATTGCATATGACAATCAGAAACATATTCCACATTAGGAAGAATTCTCATGAACTTTTGCTTTCCTTCTAAGGCAATTACACCGGAAGAACCCATTCCAAAAAAATGGATTCGTCTCGCTGCAGAAATTAAGTCTACTGCTTTCGAAACAGCATCAAAATCCAGAACATGAAAGGTTTCATTTAAAGCTGCAATGTTGGTGGATAACGCTTTCTCACAAACGGTTTTTACATCATCATCCGGATTTATAGTTCCAACCAATACATTATTACTACCGTTGGAATTGGATATATCCTGGGCCAGCAGCATTTTAAATTCCTGATAACCATTTAACTTAAGGGCTTTGCAAAAACGAAACACGGTAGTATCTCCTACTCCGCACATTTCTGCTAAATCTGTTATAGAAGTATATAATACTCTCTGTGGATTCTCAAAAATAAAATCTGCTACCCTCTTTTCAGATTTTGTAAATTTTGCATAGTTTCCTTCTATGGTTGCAAAAATCCCGTTCATTATCCAACTCTCCTTTTATCCTTTAAACTTCCTGATATAACTCCGGTATAAAGATGCTTTTTCTTCACACTTGTGTTATGGCCTCTCTAGTTACCACTTTACAGTTTCCGTCTCACACTTTTATAGCGTTAACAAATCTCTTAGTAATCTCCATAGGACGAGTGATGGCAGTTCCGACTACAGCAGCATGTACACCGCTATCAATTGCCGCTTTTAATTCTTCCGGAGACCATATGCCTCCTTCAGCAATAACTGGTATCTTTAATGTACTGGTCAGTTGCTTCATTAGGGATATATTAGGAAGTTCTGTATCTTGTGTATCTTTTGTATACCCGCAAAGAGTAGTCCCCACAAGATCAAATCCTAATTCTTCCGCATGAATTCCATCTTCTAAGCAAGAACAATCACCCATGAAAATCATATCCGGATATTTACTGCGAATCTTTTTAAAAAACTCATCCAATGTGATACCAAAGGGACGAAGTCTATTTGTGGCATCTATTGCAATAATATCCGGCTTACTTTCTATAAGTGCATCTACACATTCTTCTGTAGGTGTTATGTAAACCTCGCTGTCATTAAAATTATTTTTATATAAACCTATTACTGGCAAATCAACTGTTTCTTTAATCTTTATAATATCTTCAGGAGAATTTGCTCTGATTCCGCAAGCTCCTCCTAACTGAGCTGCATATGCCATTCTGGACATTATATAAGAGCTATATAGAGGCTCATTATCCAGTGCCTGGCAAGAAACAATTAACCCGCCCTTAATTTTGCTAAAAACTTCTGTCTTCTTATTCATTGCTTTGACCTCCAGATATATATATATACCTAAGCGTTGGGCTAAAGCTTAAGCTTGGTCCAATCCGTCAAATCAATTCTACCTAATTTTACTATATAGTATATTCTTTTACAATAGATATTGATTTTATAGTATATATGTAGTTTATTTTTATATTTTATAATTGGCATCAATGCCAATCTCAAACATTCTTCTCCACGGCATATATACTTGATTGATACATACCTTTTCTGCTATAGAAGATAATTTTGAATCAACAAATTCCTGTAACATTTCCCGAATTAAAGTACTTGCAATACCATTACTTTCTTTTACATCAAAGTAATTCATTCCAAGACCTTCTAATTTATGTTCGGTTATATATTTTCGAACAACCCCACAGTAACCTGCATCTTCAATATACCTTTCCACCAGAAAATCTCTGTGCTCCTTACAATCATTTCTATAAAGATATAAGACACCCTGACTGATAGCAGTTCCAAGTGTATTGGATGAAGTATTCCATCCCGCATATCCTGCAACTTTCATTAACAGATTTCTCTTATTGAGTAATGCAATTAATTCTAAATCTGCTCCATTTGCAAAGGCATTATCACCAATAGTAACAGCCTTACCTTTTTTTAGCTGTTCTTCAATATACAGAACAAACTCTGTCAGATTTCTTTCTACACAATAATTCTGGTTTTTTACCGGCTGTGCAGATGCTTCCAACATTTCACCAGCAGGTGCACTGACTGCAAGAATAAGATCCGCTTCCGGGGAGGATTCTGTTTGCATACATCCGGCAGCCATAATCTGATATTTTAAAGTTTCACCTAATGATCTGTCTTCATATGCAGGGATTATATATGGAGCATGAATGGAAGCATATTTTATATAAATATTAGGTGTTCTTCCATTTAAATTATTAATTACCCTTGTAAGGAGAGTCATCGCAACTTCATCTGCACCAGGATACATAAGTACCTGGTCTTGTAGTAATTCCTTGGTTATCTTTTCTCTTACAATTTCCTGATCCATTGCAGTAAAACCATATTTAGCGGAATCATCCTGGGGTATAATCAGAAAATCAATATAACCTTCTTTTACATAATCCAATGATAATAAATTCAAAGATAGATTAACTTTACGTCTTCCTGTATAATCCTCCAGATACTGGCTTTTTACTTTTTTGTATAAATCGTCCAGCTCCTTACCAATATCCATGCCTAATCTGGCTTTATGTTCTAATTCGCCTATTTTGTGAATTTCTGCACCGCATTCTTCATAATAATCTGGTTCTTCATCATTAGAGGAATATTTAGGGCATCTCATAATACAATGGAAAGCGTAGATTTTTAATTTTTCATTATCTTTCTTTAATTCTTTGATAATTTCTAATCTTTCCCGGATTTCTTCTGCACTGGAATGATGAAGTCTGGATGGAATCAAGCCACCGTAGGCAAGAGTATCAATAGAAATTACTAATCCATCCGCATCTTTACAGGATTCTTTAAGAAATTTCTGTATTTCCATTGTATTTGCAGGTGTTTTTTTATCTCCTAATTTATCCGGTTTTATAATCTGAAAATCCAAATCCATATTAGATGGTGCTAAAGCACCGGTATTGCGGTTTTTATTAAATAATTTATATGGAAAATTATAATTACAAGGTCTCTCATCAAGCGGAAGTAATACAATTTTCTTCATAATTTAGACCTCCATCTTCGTATAATCCCAATGTAATTGAATTCCCTCTTTAACTAATACTTGTTGGAAATCCTCCATTCTATTTTCTAAAATTTCTTCTAAACTTACCTTGCAATCCAATGCATATGCTGCTAATAAGCCGGCAACTTCTCCAACATTCCATTCCACCGGATGAAGACGGTAGCATCCATTGGTAAGATGGGTACATCCAATATTCTTACATGCCGGAATTAAATTCTTAAGTCTTACCGGAATCATAGCAGACAATGGAATTTCAAAAGGATAAGTGGCATCATAAAGGAAAGAGTGGGTTTTGGTAGTCAGGTGAATATCAATAGCATAATGTCCCACTCCAACAGAATCTTTCACAGTAGGAGGTGTTTTATTAAACTTTTTACTTACATCCTGTTCACAAATAGTTTTCTTTGCAACGATTCTTCTGGATTCTCTTATATATGGTGCTTTGGCAATCCCATCCTCTGTTCCCATAATATCAGGTCTTAATCCAACCGGATATCCGAACCCGCCATCTGCCCTTGGTGCGTCATTTTGAAGCCAATAAACAAGACACATGGTTTGTTCTTTGGCCAGCCTTTTGTTTTCCTCTGCATCTTTGTCGTCATATATATTACCCAGACTAAAATCATTTTGAGGTATATTAATCAGTGAAACTTCCTTCACAGATGGGTCTTTATAATTCTTTGTATCAATAATTCTTCTATAGCTCCATAAACCTAAAGGTTTTCCGGGCACTTCATTGTCAAACATAGAAAATAATACTTTTTTCTGGGTTTCTGCTTCAGGAGCATACCAGCTGAATAATTTATTATCATCATAAGATACATCTAAATTCTTAAAGTACTCATACTTTTCCGGTTTTGGAATCTTATAATCGCCTTCTGGGTTCAACTCCAATGCTACAACCCATGTAATCGGCTGCATATCATGTGGATTTCCAACTTCCGGAGCATGAAGTTCTCCTGTTTCTTCTTTGCTTTCTGCACCGGTTCTATATTCAGCATGAACAATTGGCAATAAGTCTCCGCAATCGGTAGCATCTAAGAAATAATCTGCTTCTATTACTTTTGTTTCATGATTCTTTGTGCTTTTCACGGTAACTGATTGAATTACATCGTTAACCACCACACTATCTACTGGGACGGTATGATAATCAATTATCAGGTTTCCATTTTGTATAAATGGTTCTAAATAGGAATTTAGAATCTTAAGTGCTACTTTGGGTTCGTGTGCAATTCTGGATACCCAGGAATTACCCGGACAAAATCTGTCCTTATTCTTAATTTCATCACTAATATTCGGTAAATTCCTATAATGATCCCTTACATCCTGTCTGTATTTTAAATAGCTCCCTGCGGCACCAAATTCTTCTATCCATTTATGCTCGTCAGGTGGAACTGCCTGAGTAGTCAACTGACCTCCTACCCAGTCCGTTTCTTCACACATATATACTTTCTTTCCTTTTTTTGCGGCACTTATTGCTGCCTGCACTCCGCCTAAACTGCCACCTATTACGGCAATATCAAACTTCATCAATTCTCTTTCCCCTTTTCTTTATTCTTTCGATGTTTACATCCATCTGCTTGCAGATGTTATATTTATCCTATCAGCCTTTTACAGCACCTGCAGATACATCATTTTTGATATATTTGAAGATAAAAGGATATGCACATAGGATTGGTATAATGGAAATTAAAATGTAACTCATCTTAATGTTATCCCAAAATGGTAATAACTCCGGCATAGATTGAGCTACGTCCATAGGATTTCTGCTTAAAAAGTTCTTAATATACATAGGAACCGGATATATACTTTGATTTGAAGTAACATAAAGTATGGAACTGTTAATATTGTTCCAAAAACTGATTGCAGTAAAGAAAGTTACAGTTGCAATCATAGGTGATGCAATTGGGAATATAATTTTAAATAGTATCTGGAAATTATTTGCACCATCTAATTTTGCAGATTCCTCCAGTTCAGCAGGAATACTTTCATAAAATCCTTTTAGTAAAAGTAAATAGTAAACCATAACTACTGTAGGCAATATAAGTCCCCATATGGTATCTGTTAATCCAAGTGCATTAACTACTAAAATATTAGGAGCAATTCCGCCTGAGAATAACATAACAATCATAAAGAACAGCATCATTGTTTTTCTAAGGGGCATATCCGGTTTTGATAAGGGATATGCAGCCATTGCCATTGAAGTTACCGATATTAAAGTACCTACAACGGTAATAAATATAGAATTTCCGAAAGATTTTATAAATCCCATATCTGTTAGTACATATTTTAATGCAAAGAAATTAATTTTTTTCGGGAAAATATTAATGATTTGTCCCGGTGATGATAAACTTACTGCTATTACATTTAAAAATGGTACGAAGAAAAAGGCTATTAACAATACACCAATGATTTTAGTTATCACCTGGAATACCTTTTCATCATTAAATCTTCTAAATAGATTTGGCAGTTTTAACAGAATAATCCACCTTACTGCTTTTAATGACGGTATCACAAAAGATAAAGGTACTATAATAAGTGAAACAATAAAGTATAGAATTTCAGCTTTTTCAAATTTTACATAATAAATTTTATCTGATTTGGTTTTTAATTTTGTAAATCTATTAATATTTTCAAGTGCAAATACCAGCCAAAATACTGCATAGACCATATCCAGCTTAAAATTAACAGATGCACTTAATTTTGCATAAATGATTTGTTCTAATAGAATTCCTAAGGAGATAATACCTCCTGTTAATAAAACCCTATCAAGAATTCTTTGTTGTTTTTCAGCTTTCGTTAATAATTCTTTACGTCTTGACTTCTCCATGATCACGCCTCCTTTTACCAAATACCTTTGTTGAAGAATTTTTTAGAAATAAAATTACCTCCAACAACAAGCATCAACGCTACTATAGAATTAAAGAATCCTACAGCTGTGGATAGGGCATATTGAGGGATTAAAGCGGATTGACGAATTAAGCGGTAAGTATAAGTACCTAATATATCACCAGTTTCCTGAACGAATGGTGAATAAAATACAAAAACTTGCTCGAATCCGGCATCCATCAGGAATCCGATTCTTAATATAAACATAACCGCAACCACCGGCATAATTCCGGGAAGTGTGATATATTTGATTTGCTGCCAT
Source organism: Anaerocolumna aminovalerica (assembly GCF_900115365.1). Taxonomy (GTDB): domain Bacteria; phylum Bacillota; class Clostridia; order Lachnospirales; family Lachnospiraceae; genus Anaerocolumna; species Anaerocolumna aminovalerica. The sequence goes on along the minus strand of NZ_FOWD01000010.1, from coordinate 83,670 downwards.
TTTGAGGCACCATCAATTTTTGCAGCCTCTATCTGATTTCTGTCCAGAGCGGTGATAGCTGCCAAATATGTAATGGTACTCCAGCCAATATCTTTCCAAGCTGTTGTTGATACGATAACAGACCGGAAAGAAGCGTTGCTGGTTACAAAATTAAATCTTCCATGTCCCAGCCATTCCAGAATGTTATTTACTAAACCGGTCTCTTTATTCAAAATTGCAATAAAAATACCTCCTATGGTAGCCCAGGATAAAAAGTAAGGAAGATACATGGTAAGCTGTAAGGATTTCTTTACGATCTTTCCTTTCATTTCACTAATTAAAATAGCAAGTACAATAGGTATAGGAAAGACTATTAATATTTTCATTGTACTGATAATTAAAGTATTACGAAGAGCATTTAACACCTGGGGATTACTAAAAATCGTTTTAAAATTTTTAAGTCCCACCCAATTCGCCTCCAAAATACCTGCTAATGCTGAGCTGCTGCCAAATAAGTTTGGATTTTCCTTAAACGCCATAACCAATCCAAGCATTGGAGTATAATAAAATAAGATGGCAAACAATACCGCTGGTATGTAGAATATAAACAAGTTACCATTGCGCTTTAATTGCTCACCAAAGCTAACCTTTACTTTTTTCTCTTTCATCTTTTTCACCGGTTTTACCTCCTGTTTTTAAATTTTATAACTCACCAAAATACGTAGTGGACAAATGTTATAATTCACACCATTTTAAAGTTGTCACCTACGTATTTTGGTGAATCCATCTGCCTGTAAACAGGCAGATGGTAATAACAAGTACAATATTATCTAGGTTCTACGGCATTAAAGGAATCTTTTAATTCCCAATTCTGGTACCATTCATTTACAGAAGCTGTAATTTCTTCACCTTGTAATCCGTTAAATACAGCTTTAATATCATCAACAGACAAACTAGTACCCTTTTCAAATAAAGTAGTTACTAAAGTATCTTTTACCTCAATATTAGCAGCTGTGTAGTAAGTATCATAAGCTGTATTTGGAGGCATTACAGTAATTGGATTTTGAATACCGGTTTTTTCAATATTGTAGTTTGCAATACTAAACATCTTATCTTGAGCTTCTGTTTTTCTTGTACGGCATAACCAATAGGTAGCATAGTCGTCTTCTCTTATACCGTCCATGAATTTGTCAGCCAAACCTTGTTTTTCATCAAATGTAGGTAATATTGGATAATACTCTCCGTTTTCCACAGTATAAGTTTCACCTTCTGTACCTAATACCATTTCTAAGAAGAAATCTTTATCAAGTTTTTTATCTGCCCAGTCAATAACTGCTGCAGCTTGTTCTGGTGTTGAATACTTAGGAATAACAGTATAAAAACCGTAGCCTTGTTGAGCAAATACTCTAACTGCGTTTGGATCTCCTTTGCTTTCATCTGGTACAAGTGCCTGAATGTAAGAAATGCTGTCATCTGTAGCAGCTGTATCAGTTGCTTCTATAGTTGCTGCATTCCAATGAGGAATACGTCCTGCACCTACGGTTCTGGCTTGTAAAGATTTAGCAGCACCTGCATCATTAGCAGTAGCCTGGTATTGGATTAAACCGTTATCAAACAGATCTTCCATGTACTTCATGTAATCTTCAAATCCTGGCTGATTAATAGCATATTCTAATTTACCATCTACTTCAGCCCATTCATTGTAGATACCAAAAGCAGGCAGGATGTTTTCCTGATAAACAGTCTGTACATCAATTGCCATTGCTTTTCCACCAGCAGGTACCTTTGTAGCAAAGTATGTTAACATAGTTTTGAAATCAGATAAGGTCATAGAATAATTGTTTTCTTTTGACGGAACTGGAATCTGAGCATTTGGATTTGCTGTATTGTACTCATTTAACCAATCTAATCTGAAAGCAATTGCTGTATTAGATGCTAAACGTGCATTTTTTTGTGGAATTGCATAGATTTCACCATCTTTTGTTGCAGTTTGCCATCCAAAATCTGTTATTACTTCTTTTAAATTAGTAGAAGCATTTACATATTCAGTAATTGGAAGTAATGCATCCATTTCAAGTAATGTATAGAATTGCTCTTTAGATACTTTTACAGCTTGATAATCAGACTTTAACATAAAAATGTTAGTGATTGCAGTCTGTGCATCAATTGGATCAGCCGGTGCCTGATCATAATATACATCGTAACCGGTATGCTCTTTTACAAGCTGTGCTGTTGGGCTATTGTTGAATTGATCTGTTTCAACCCCTGAACCCATACCGAAATACTTAAAAGTATTTACTTTTTCGTAATCTGCTAATGCTTTTGCAGTTCCCTCTCCCTCTTTAGAGGTTTCTGCAGTTTCTGTTTTTCCTGATGTTTCTGTCTTTGTTTCAGTATTGTCCTCCTCACCTTTTTTGCTGCATCCAACCATAGAAAACATTGTTGCTAAAATAAGCAGCATAGTTAATACTTTTGCGATTTTTTTCCCTTTCATCACAATACCTCCATATAATATTTATTTTAATTATTATTCAATACAAGAAAAGCAATCCGTTGTATGTAATAAGAATAGATTTTCTTCTATATGGAATAATAATTAGAATCACATGTTACATAACAGATGGTGTTACAATTACATTCCATAAATTGTAGATTATTTTGTTATTATCTAATGTTTCAAAATAGCCAAAGGGTTTTCTTGGAATTTCTAATTCTTCTATGTTAAGTATCTCTCCTCTTAAGTACTGCTCTATGCGTTTTTGAACATATTCCATTCTGGTTTTCAAGCCGCCCAGCCTTACAACCTGAACCTCAAAACCAAAAGATTTGTTTTCCTTATGCCATTGATAAAAGAAGCTGTCATAGAAGGAATCTAATTTACTAATTAACCGGGGTAAAACGGCATCTTTAATCTCTAATAGCATTTGCCTGTCATTTTTGTCATAAGCAGCTTTTAAATCCACACCTAATTTTGCTTTTAATGAAAGTACATCACATAATTTATACAGCGTATCAAACAGGTACCCGTATCTATCTGTTTTCTGACAGATTTCTTTTAATTCCATTGCATTTTTTTCATATACTTCGTCAATCTTATCAAATACCAAAGAATCAAAGGTACCTATAAGCAAATCGTTATACAATAAAAACTTACTCGCATTGTTCCTGTCATAATCGGAAGGTTCCATAATTCTGTTAGGTAGATCCAGCTTCATAAAATCATCAAAATCAATTCCGGTTAAAGATAAAAAGGAATCTTTTTCAAACTCATTGGAATATGCTTCTTCCGCATAATAGTAGATAGAAGGCAGTATGGAATATACACTTGCTTCCGCTCCATTATCACCCCAGCAGGTTAATAAAAAGCTGTCTGTTCCAACATTCTTGCATGCTTTCATGGATTGCTCTCCTGTCTTTATGCTAAACAGGTTATCCGGTGCAAACCCGGTCCACTTCCATGCACCTCCTGCAAACCCTACATTATCTGAAATCTTTTTATGCAGCTTCAGGTTATTCTCATATCTGCTAGAATCTAAGGAATAATAATCCCAATAAATAAGTTTCACTTCTTTTGGAATCTTATCAAATAACTCTTTTACCTCCCCATCAATTTGGGTGTTATAGTAATCTCCTCCGGAAACCAGTCTGAAGAACATATCACTCCACATTCGTGGTTTAAAACCATATTTGTCACATAGCTCCAAAACTTTTTTCAGATGTTCCAGCATAATGTCAAAGCGGTTTCTATACCCGTTCTTATCCAGATATTTGCCAAGCCCCACCATATGGGCTTCATCCATACCAATATTAATATTTCTGCTGGTAAAATGTTTGGATGCTGTCTTAAAAATATTCTCCAGCAATTCATAGGTTCTTTCTTCACCAACAAGGAGAATATCTGCATAATCTATAATCTTATCGTATCTTTCGTATCTGGTTATCTGGTTAAGATGTGCCAAGGTCTGAATACAAGGTATTAACTCAATTCCAAATAACTTACAATAGTTATCAATTTCTTTTATTTCCTCTCCTGTTAAGGCACCCCTCATATAACCGAAATATTCTTCATTCTCAACTTCCAGGGTATCCTCCGTGTATAACTGCAAGGAATTATACCCAAGCAGTGCAAGATGCAGGACTATATCTTTTATGGTCTCTGTTTTTAATACAGCATTCCTTGATACATCCAGCATAATTCCAAAATCTTTGAAACTGCACTCTTGTGTTATATGTAAGTCTTTCTTATCTCCTTTTGCATATAAAAGGAATATGCCCCGGAATAAGGTATGTAAACTACTGAATTTTATTTTATAACCTTCTTCAGTACTGTCAACTGCAAGCCCCGATTGAGTATTTTCAAGTTCCACACAGATTCCGTCACTTGAAATTGTAAATGGTAATAGTCTTTGTAATTCTGTAATAGCATTCATCTGCAGCTCATTGCAGTTTTTAAAATGATACTTTCTCATAACCATGCTCCTTTCAAAACCTGGAAACATTGTGCATTAGCACAAATCTCCGGTTGAGAGAATTTCAACCTTTGAGAAAATGAAATTCTCTAAAACCTTTCATTTAAAAAAGAATTTTTTTAAGTACTTCATGTAAACCTTCTGCCATTTTCCAAAAACCTAAATCTGTGGGATGAATGAAATCTACCGTATATTCATCAAAATAATCATCGTAGAGGTCATTTCCATTATAAAAATATATATTATTATCGCCCTGTTTTCTCTTTTCTTCTACTGTATCTAATTGGAATTTACGATAATGTTCTCTTCTTTTCTGTAAAGTTTCATCATAAAAATCAGCTAAATATTGTATTCTTGATAAAACAAGAATTGGAATGTGAGGGTGTTTCTTTCGGATAATATCTATAAAACCAGAAAGAGAGGCTTCTAACCTGCCGGTTGTAGCTGCGTTAGCTTCATAATCCAGTACTACCATAGAGGCATCTTCAATATCTGCAATTAATTCTGCCATTTCATATTCTCCAAGTCCATTGGCGGAAAAACCCAGATTAATAACTTCTCTATTCAGCCATCTGCTTAATATATTGGTATAGGCCATTCCCGGACGAGTAGCACAGCCTCCCTGAGTTATGGATGTTCCATAGAAAACAATTTTTCCAGGTGCAGCAAAGGGTTTTGGCGGCAATACTTCTGCCCCATCATCTACACCTATTTCTACATATTCCACACCATCATATAAAGGGAAGTTAAGAAGTACATCTCTGATTTGACCCACAGGTAAATTTGCAATAATTTCACATTGGTACTCTTTGTATTTTACATCAAATTTGGTAATACCGTAAAACTTAAGGCGTTCCCCGTTTTGTCCCAGATATAAGTCAAATCCATTCTGTCCGCTTGCAGCCATATTAACCATATCATGGCCGATTTTATTCTTTGCTCTTACCAGTATTCTAGAAGAATTGGTCCGGAAAGCAACTTGCCCTCCGGCAGTATCTTCACTTAATATGTTTAAGTTATTATTAACCCTCTCAAACAGCACTTTTTTACTAAGAGGCAATCTTCGATAAACTCTGTCCTCTGAAAAATATTGAAAGCCGCTTAATCTTAATGGCTCTTCATATGGTTTAAACCATTTAATACCTTCTGTTGCAGTCAATCCGTTATTCGACATATTCTTATCAATATCTCTAATATCTTTTTCCATAATAGCTACCGACTTCTTTCCAAATTATTATTAATTTGCCTAAAATTGTGAAAATAATTTTTATTTCGACTTCATAAATGAAAAATATTTTTTTTATTAGTATTATCCTATAACTTTTTCACCAATAAGTCAATATATTTCATAAAAATAAATAAAAATTATTTTCAAAACCTTTTATTTTGAAAAATATTTTTATTTTCGCTTGCTTTTTCCTATATTTATACTATAATTTTTAATAAAGAAGTATTGGATAACTTATATGTTTTAAGAATTTTCAATGTGAAAAAGCAAAAATGAAAATATTTTTTTTCAAACCAGGTGAAAAAGAAAATTTTGAATGAAAGGCTGCCACTAGAATTCTTTTGCACCTATATTAGGCAGTGTCGTAAGTACTTCTTACGATATGGATTTGGTCTTGTTATGAATATATTAGCCTTAGATGTTGGGGGTACTGCAATTAAGTCTGCACTGATTAATAACGGTGAGATATTAAAAGGGGATGAATGTTTATCGGAAGCCAGGCTTGGTGGTCCCAGGTTAGTTGAGAATATTATGAAAACCATTGATTCTTATTCTGATTATGATGTAATAAGCATAAGCACTACCGGGCAGGTGGACAGTGAAAAAGGATGTATTATATACGCTAATGAAAATGTACCTGATTATACAGGAACTAAATTAAGTATGATCATAAAGAAAAAATATAATAAGCCAGTTTTCCTAGAAAACGATGTAAATGCTGCTGCCATTGGAGAAGGGTTCTATGGTGCCGGTAAAGGTGAAAAAAATTTTCTATGTCTTACTTATGGTACCGGCATTGGAGGTGCTATTGTTTTTAATGGTAAGATATACAAAGGCAGTAATGGCGTAGCTGGAGAAATGGGCCATATGGTCACTCATATAAATGGCTTATCCTGTAATTGCGGCCATAAAGGATGCTATGAACAATATGCATCCACCACTGCCCTTTTACGTAATGCCATGGCCTATGATAATACTCTAAATAATGGATATCTGATTTTCTCAGAATTGGAACAAGGCAATAAAGAGATAAAAGATATAGTAGATAACTGGATTGATGAAATTATATATGGTTTAGTTAATTTAATACATATTTTTAATCCTTCCTGTATTATATTGGGCGGCGGAATTATGAAACAAAAGTACATTATCAATTCTATTAATGAAAAAATCTTAAATAAAATTATGGATAGCTTTCAGGGAATAAAAATAGTTCCTGCCCAATTAGGCAATAATGCAGGCGTTTATGGTATGGCTGCCATAGCCGAACAAAGGTTGAAAAAATGATATTTTTTTGCAATTCATACAAAAAGACAGTTTTTAAAATTTTTCCCCCTGTTATAAATACAAGTTTTATATTATAATCTGTTATAATAGGAATTATTATTTAAATAAGCATAAGAAAGGAAATAGAAATGAAAATTATTGAAGCAAAAGATTATAAGGAATTAAGCAGAAAAGTAGCAAACATAATCTCCGCACAGGTTATATTAAAACCAAATTGTGTATTAGGCCTTGCAACCGGTTCCACTCCTATTGGAACTTATAAGCAGTTAATTGAATGGTACGAAAAAGGAGATATTGATTTTTCTAAAGTTACCAGTGTAAACTTAGATGAATATTGCGGTCTAGAAACCACCAACGAACAAAGTTACCGTTATTTTATGAATCACAATCTTTTTAGTCACATAAATATAGACATTAAGAATACAAATGTACCTAATGGGTTAGCTGCTGATGCAGAAGCCGAATGTAAAAGATATGATCAATTAATTGAAGATTTAGGTGGAGTTGATTTACAGATACTTGGAATCGGACATAATGGCCACATTGGCTTTAATGAACCGGACAGTGTATTTGAAAAAGGAACCCATGTTGTTGAGTTAGACGAAACTACCATTAAAGCAAATGCAAGATTCTTTGAATCCATAGACGAAGTTCCAAAGAAAGCTATCACTATGGGTATCAGATCCATTATGTCTGCAAAGAAAATTATTTTAGTTGCCAATGGTCCGGATAAGAAGGAAATTATAGACAAAGCAATCTACGGTCCTATAACCCCGGAAGTTCCTGCTTCTGTTCTGCAGCTTCATCCGAATTTAACAGTGGCTTATTGCTTTAATGCTTAATGGCATAAAGATTTTAAAAGAAAGGATGTGGAAAGTATGAAATTTATAAATGCAGAAGTATTTGTAGATGGTAAATTTCAAAAAGTGGATTTCGAAGTGAAAGAGGATAAATTTACACTTATTAAAGATGGTTTGACCTCTGATGACCACAAGGATTGTGTAGACTGTGAAGGTAAATTAATTTTACCCGGATTTATTGATATCCATTCCCATGGCTGTGTTGGTTACGATTTTATTAGTGCCAATGTGGATGAAATTGAAAAAATGTGTGAATTTTATGCCAGTAATGGTATTACTTCCATCTTAGCAACTACTATGACCATTGATCCTGAAATTCACAAACAGGCAATGAGAAACATTAAGGAGGCTATTGATACTAAAGTAAAGGGAAGCCGAATTGTAGGAATCAATATGGAAGGTCCTTTTCTTGGAGTAGACAAAAGAGGTGCTCATGATCCAAAGTTTTTAATGGATATTGATAATAATTTTTTTGATGAATTAAACCAGTTATCCGGTAACAACATAAGAATTGTGGACATTGATCCAAAACTCCCACATTCCAATGAATTTATTGAAAAATACTCAGATTCCCTAACCGTTTCTCTTGCACATACAAGCTGTACTTATGATACAGCCAACAAAGCAATTGAATCCGGTGCATCCCATGTAACCCATCTGTTTAATGCAATGAACGGTTTGCATCACAGAGAACCGGGAATTGTAGGGGCTGTTTCTGATAACGATGTTCATGCAGAAATTATTTGCGATGGCATACACATTCATCCAAGTGTTATCCGTCTTATGTTTAAAGCAGAATCAGATAAACTGATTCTTATTTCTGATTCTATGTGTGCAGCCGGTCTGGAAGACGGTATTTATGAACTTGGTGGTCAAAAAGTTATTGTAAAGGACTACAAAGCAACTTTGGAAGACGGAACCATTGCAGGTTCTACCGTTAATGTTTACGAAGCGTTAAAACGTGCCATTCATTTCGGAGTACCAAAAGAAAAAGCAATCCTTAGCGCAACTATGATTCCTGCCAAGTCTATTAAAGCAGAAGATCAAATTGGTTCAATTGCAGTTGGCAAAAAAGCTGACTTTGTAATATTAGATCAGGATTACAATATTGAGAAAGTTTATCGGGATGGTCTTTTAATATAATATTTTTTTATAATAGAAAGGGTACCCTGTCAGGTAACACAACCTCTTATACTGTGTCTGACTGACAGGGTACCCTTTTTCTCAATTTATTTTAAATATTCTCTGCTATTACTGATCCAAGTATAGATTCATAAGACATGCATCAAAGTACTTTCCATCAATAAGAAAGAATTTCTCATAATATCCTATTTGTTTAAATCCAAACTTCTTATAAGTATGTATGGCCCTTTCATTATCTGCTTTTACAGTTAATTGAATAACAGAAAGTTTCGCTTTCTCTTTTCCAAATTGTATCAGTTCTTTTAACATAGCTGAACCAACACCTTTATTCCAATATTCTTTTTTAACTGAAATAGCCAATTCTCCCCGATGGGATATTCTTTTTCTCCCAAAGCCAGATAAGCTACCTACAGATACAATGGCATCATTATCTTTCGCCAATAACATAACGGAGTTTAAGGAACCATTGAACTCTTTTATAAACTCCTGTTCCTCTTCTACTGTCATATAAAACTCATTTTTACCAAATAAAAGATTATCACTTTCTCCGCCTACTATATTTAAATATTTTATAATAGCTTCTGCATCTGCTTCTGTAGCTTTCCTAATTAATATGTTTTCCATGAAATCTCCTCCTCTTTACCATGAAAATCTATATTCTTTCTCTTTCACGGCTATTTAGCAGTCAGCTGGAAGTTGTAATTACTTATCTTTTTTTAAGATTCGGTTCTTAATGAATAAAGCCGCGCAAATAAGGAAAATAAGCCCCAAAACAACAATAGTAATCTGGGTAAAGGTATCTGTTCCCTTAACTATCTTTTCCCAGGAAGCACTGGCTACTACACCTAAAATTACTAATACCGTATTCCATATAAGAGAACCTATGGTTGTAAAGATCATAAAAATTCCAAATTTCATATTTGCCATTCCGGCAGGTATGGATATTAAACTTCGAACAATTGGTATACATCTGCAAAATAAAACGGTGCTTTTACCTTTGCTGTTAAACCAATCACAAGCTTTATATACATCCTCTTTTCTAAAATGCAGTATCTGACCAATTTTTCCATCCAGAATTTTACCCAGACGTTCCGCTGATAAAATACGTCCTACTCCAAATAAAACAACCGCACCCAGTAAAGAACCTATGGTAGATGCCACCACAACCCCCCATGCATGTAAGTTTGTATATGTTGTCATAAATCCGCCAAAGGTTAATATTACCTCAGAAGGTATCGGCGGAAATATATTTTCTAACATAATTAACATGGATATTCCCAAATACCCAAAATCGTCCATAATGTTAATAATCCAATCCTGCATAATCAAACTCCTCTTACTTTTTTTATTAATTCAATTCATTATATTGTATATTGTTATTTTTTACAACCCTTAATATATTAAGATACTGATAGCAAATATAAACCTTTTGTGTTATTATTTACATAAACAATTGTAAAATATTTTTGACTAATTTGAAGAGAATGGAGAGTTTTTATGGGTTTTTTAGATAATATGGGCATATGGATTTATTTTATTATTTTCTTTGGTAAAATTCTGGAAGTAACCGTTGCAACCGTCCGTGTTGTACTCATTAACCGGGGAGAAAAAAAGATCGGAGCATTTATTGCATTTTTTGAAATTTTAATATGGTTATTTGTTACCGGAACCGTTTTAGATGGATTTCAAGAGGACATATTGCGAGTTGTAGTGTTTGCATTGGCGTTTTCCATAGGGAATTATTTGGGTTCCTGGATGGAAAACAAATTAGCTTTTGGACTCAGTTCTATTCAGGTTATTGTACCAAATAATGAACAAAGCCATGAGTTGTTAGATGATTTAAGACAAAGTGAATTTGCTGTTACAATAATTAAAGGACAAGGTAAAGATGGAGAAAGAGACTTAATGGTACTTCATCTGCTTCGTAAGCGAATACCGGAAGCAATGAAAATAATTCATTCTCATTTAGAAAATGCCGTAATCATTATCAATGATGTAAAAACCTTAAAGGGCGGATATATTAAAAAGTAACAAAAAATAATTTTTATTCTACATAAAAAATCAAATTAGAAAATGGTTTCGGAAAATAAGCCCGGAACCATTTGTTTTATAAAAATTTGATAAAAGAGTAACCTAATAAAATGTTTACTTGTTGACTAGTATACCAGTTGAATGATATAATTATTCCCATCATAAAAACAGCTTATAATACAAATCCTATTAGTGTCCTAAAAATCTGCATTTCAATAGGAGGAATCTTATGAACAGAATACACTATAATGTATCCGGACTACTGAATAATTCTATAAAAACTCAGGTTAAAAACGTTTTAAGTGAAATTGACGGAGTTCATAAAATTAATGTGGACTTAGGCAGAGGTTCTATAGAGGTAGGTTATAATGATTCCACGAATGAAAATGAAATCAGAAATAGTATTGAACATGTAGGATGCAGAATTGAATAAGTGTTATCATATCACTATAGTAATTCAATAAAAATTTACTATTTGAAGCTGTTGCAAAAAATAATTTATTCAGAGAATTCAGTATAACTGAATTTATTCAGAATAACAATTTTGCAGCAGCTTCATTTTTTACATTATTGTTATTGCATTTTACCAGGAGGGTAAGTTTATGAATTTAAAAGAAGAAGCTAATAGATGCTTATTATGTAAAAATCCAAGATGCTCCAAAAGATGTCCTATCAGCACTCCTATTCCGGAAATTATTCAACTTTTTAAAGATGATCAAATTGAAAAAGCCGGTGAAATGTTATTTGAAAATAATCCATTATCTGCAATATGCGCCATTGTCTGTGCCCATGAAAATCAATGCATGGGTAATTGCATAAAAGGTATTAAAGAAACACCTGTTGAATTTTATGAAATTGAAAAATATATTTCATCTGCTTACCTGGATTCCGTCCAATTAAAAGCTAAAACTCAGCTTGAAGACAGAGTAGCCATAATAGGCTCAGGACCTGCCGGCCTTACTATATCTTTCATGCTTGCTTCCAGGGGTTATAAAGTAACCCTGTTTGAAAGTAAAGAAAAAATCGGCGGTGTATTAAGATATGGTATTCCGGAATTTAGATTACCTAAGAGATATCTGGATCAAATAGAGGATAAATTAATTCAATTAGGAGTTAAAATCAGACCTAACCGTTTGGTTGGTCCTGTACTTACCATTGATAAACTTTTTGAAGATGGTTATAAAGCAATTTTTCTCGGAACCGGTGTATGGAATCCAAAGCGGTTGAATATTAAGGGCGAAAGCTTTGGTAATGCACATTATGCCATTGATTACTTAAAGAACCCAAATGTTTATAGATTAGGCAAAAAAGTATGTGTTATTGGAGCAGGAAATGTTGCAATGGATGCTGCCAGAACTGCCAAAAGAAGTGAGGGTGTTGAAGAAGTACGTGTCTTTTACAGAAAAGATTTTGAAGATATGTCTGCAACAAAGGCAGAGATTCAGGAAGCAAAAGAAGACGGCGTTTTATTCGATCTATTTAAAGCTCCTGTTGAAATATTAGACAATGGTATAAAATATATTAATACCAAAAAAATAACTGATGAAAATAACAAAGTAAGTATAGTTAATGTTCAGGGTTCTGAGGCTGTTTATGAATGCGACTCGGTAATCATTGCTGTCAGCCAGTCTCCCCGTAATAATATTGTATCTAATACAACCGGTTTGGACACAGACAAACTGGGATTACTCCTTGCTGACGAAACCGGACATACTACCCGTGAAGGAGTATTCGCTTCCGGAGACGTAGTTACCGGTGCCAGAACCGTTGTTGAAGCAGTAAATTATGCCAAGATGGTAGCCCAGCATATTGATGAGTATTGTAAAAAGACTCATCAGAAGGTATAACACCTCTTTACAAATTCACTGAAAAACCTGTTTTGTCATTCCTTCTATTTTAATTCTGAATCTTTAACAAGCATTTCAGAATACTTAGATCCGCTGCGTTTTTTAATTTCAGCTTCACGGAACAGGCTTATTATGACAAAGCAGGAGTTTTTCAGCTCTTTCTCTTCTTGTTTTTCCACAAAAGAATCATATTAATAGTTCTACAGCATCCCTTCCGGAACATTTGTGTTTGTGTAATTTTCCTTTATCAACCTATATTATTACAAAACAAAGGTAATTTTTGATATCTTTATACATATATTTTCAATTCTCTTCGATTTTTTAATCTATTTCTAATCTTACTCTTATTTACTCACTCCAAATATTATAGTAAAATTATTAAATAAGTATAAAGAAATTAGTTTAAAGGGAATAATGTAGTATAACTTCCTTTAATTAATTTATTATTTTCTTTTACACAAAAAACTAAAATTAGAGAGGTGTTTTTATGTGGTTTTCAAAATCAAAAGATGACGTTACAAAAGAATTGAACGTCAATCCTTCAACCGGTTTGACCACTCAGGAAGCGAAAGCCAGACTTGAGAAATATGGTCTTAATAAGTTGAAGGGAAAACCAAAGAAAAGTTTAATTTCCCTTTTCTTTGCACAACTTAAGGATATGCTAATTTATGTTCTGTTAGCAGCTGCTGTTATTACAATATTCATTGGTGAATATGTTGACTCCATTATCATCCTTTTAGTTGTACTTATTAACGCAGTCATCGGTGTAGTTCAGGAAGCTAAAGCTGAAAAAGCAGTAGAAGCTCTTCAGAAAATGACAACGCCGAAATCCCTTGTTAGACGTGATGGGGAAGTTAAAGAAATTAATTCCGAGGAAGTTGTTCCTGGTGATATTGTTATATTAGATGCAGGTAGATTCATCCCTGCTGATTTACGTTTGTTGGAAAGTGCGAATCTACAAATAGAAGAATCTGCACTTACAGGTGAATCTGTACCTTCTAATAAAGATGCAGATGATATACATGAAGATCCAAAAACACCAATTGGTGATAAGTCAAATATGGCATTTATGTCTACCCTTGTTACTTACGGCAGAGGTGAAGGTATTGTTGTAGCCACTGCCATGGAAACAGAAATCGGTACCATTGCTAAAATTCTGGATGAAGATAATGATGAATTGACTCCATTACAAAAACGTTTAGAAGAATTAGGAAAAGTCCTGGGATATTTATGTATTGGTATTTGTGTTCTTATCTTTGGTATTGCTCTTTTACAAGGAAGAGATTTATTTGAGATGTTCTTAACAGCAATCAGTTTAGCAGTAGCTGCAATTCCAGAAGGTTTAGCTGCTATCGTTGCTATCGTTTTAGCATTAGGTGTTACTAGAATGTCTAAGATCAACGCAATTGTTAAGAAACTTCCTGCGGTTGAAACCCTTGGTTCTGTTAATATTATCTGTTCTGATAAAACAGGTACATTAACGCAAAATAAGATGACCGTTGTAAAAAATTATACAATTGGCAATTTAAAAGATGTTTCCGTTACAGGTGAAAATCTTACACCTTCTACCGACGAGGCAGAATTAATTCGTTCCTTAGTACTTTGTTCTGATGCCACTTATGAGAATGGAGAAGGTACCGGAGATCCTACTGAAATCGCACTTGTTGTATTAGGTGATAAATATAACATGAAAAAATCGGATTTAAATACAAAGCATAAGAGAGTTTCTGAAAATCCATTTGATTCAGATAGAAAATTAATGTCAACTCTAAATGTGGAGGGTTCCGGTTACAGAGTTCATACAAAAGGTGCTATTGATAATTTATTAAAAATATCTACTACTGCACTTGTTGATGGAAAAGTAGTTCCATTAACAGAAAACTTAAAATCTGATTTATTAACGAAAACAGAAGAAATGTCCGACGGGGCATTAAGAGTTCTTGGTGTTGCTTACAAAGATACCACAAGTATGATTGCACCTGAAGATATGGAAAAAGATTTAACTGTTATTGGTATTGTAGGTATGATTGACCCTCCAAGGTTAGAGGTAAAAGATTCCATCAAAGAAGCAAAACTTGCAGGTATTACACCTATTATGATTACAGGTGACCACAAAAATACCGCTGTTGCTATTGCAAAAGAATTAGGTATTGCCGAATCAATTGAACAAAGTTTAACAGGTGCTGAAATTGATGAATTATCCGACGAGGAATTCTCTGACAAAATTAATAATTACAGAGTATTTGCCAGAGTTTCACCGGAGCACAAGGTTAAGATTGTTAGAGCATTTAAAGCTCATGGAAATATTGTTTCTATGACAGGTGATGGTGTAAATGATGCTCCATCCTTAAAATATGCTGATATCGGTGTTGCTATGGGTATTACAGGTACAGACGTTGCTAAGGGTGCCAGTGATATGATTTTAACAGATGATAACTTTACAACTATCGTAAATGCTATTGAAGAAGGTAGAAATATCTATAATAACATTAAGAAATCTGTTATTTTCTTACTATCCTGTAACTTAGGTGAAGTTATTACCGTATTACTATCCATCATCTTCAAATGGCCGATACCTTTAACAGCTACCCAACTCCTTTGGATCAACTTAATTACTGACGCACTGCCAGCCATTGCATTAGGTGTTGACCCAGGGGATAAGGATGTAATGAAGAAGAAACCAAGAAATCCTAAGGAAAGCTTTTTCGCAGGCGGTGCCGGTGTCAGAGCAGTAATTGGCGGCGTGTTAATAGGTTCTCTAACCTTACTTGCCTTCTATTTTGGTTTAACAGAACGGGGATATTTATTCGGTGCCGGAGATCCTACTGAAGAACAGTTATTGTATGCCAGAACAATGGCTTTTGTGGTACTTGCCGGTTCCCAATTGTTCTACTCTTTATCTGTAAGGAATTCATCAAAATCCATTTTCAAAATTGGTTTATTCTCTAATATGAAATTAATCGGTGCTATTATAGTTGGATTTATACTTCAAGAAGTTGTTATTTCTATTCCGGTATTAGCAAATGCATTTAACGTACACAATTTACCGCTTAATGACTGGGCAATTGTACTTGGATTTGCATTGATTCCTCTTATCGTAAATGAAATTATTAAATTTATCATGAAAATTCGTGAAGAAAAAGAAGAAGCAAACTCTAATTAATAACAAGTCTTATTTAATTTTAAATAACTTATCCTAACAGTGCTTTGGCTCTGTGTATGGAAATGAGGTGGGATTCCCTGAATCCCACCTCATTACTGTACTTAGAGACATTCACTTAAGTCTGTACCTTCTTATATTTTTGTAATATCTACTAAGGTAATATGATCTTTATCTGCATTTTCCAGACTGGTAAGCAGGGCATTGGCCGTATCAAGAGAAGTTAAGCAGGTTACCCCGGTCTCAATGGAGGTACGGCGAATCAAAAAGCCATCCCTTGTCTTATCTCTGCCCTGGGTTGGGGTATCAATGACTAAATCAATTTCATGACTTAGTATTAGATCTAATATAGTTGGTGCTTCTTCATCCACTTTATGAACGGGAATGGCTTCAACTCCATTCTCATTCAATACTTTTGCAGTATTTCTTGTTCCGTAGATTTCATATCCCAAAGCTTGAAAGCGCCTTCCAACTGTAACAGCTTCCTGTTTATCTCCATCTTTTACCGTTATGATCATTTTTTTATTCTTAGGAAGGTTTATGCCTGCTCCTAAAAAAGCTTTGTATAGGGCTTCATTGAAAGTCTTTGCGATACCTAAGCATTCTCCGGTGGATTTCATCTCCGGTCCCAGACTGATGTCAGCACCCCGTAATTTCTCAAAAGAGAACACCGGCATCTTAACAGCTATATAGTCAGCTTTCGGAGCAATTCCAGTTCCATAGCCTAAATCAGATAATTTAGCTCCCAATATGACTTTTGAAGCAAGCTCTACAATTGGTATTCCGGTAACTTTACTTATATAAGGAACGGTTCTGCTTGAGCGGGGATTTACTTCTATTACATACACCTGATTATCAGATACTATAAATTGTATATTTATCAGCCCTATAACTTGAAGGGAGCGTGCCAGTTTTCTTGTGTAGTCTACAATTATTTCTTCTGTCTCATGGGATATGCTCTGTACCGGATATACGGAAATACTGTCGCCGGAATGAACCCCTGCTCGTTCCACATGCTCCATAATGCCTGGTATTAATATATCCTCTCCATCACAAACTGCATCCACTTCCACTTCTTTACCCATTAGGTACTTATCTACCAGAATGGGATGTTCCTGCACATTCAGATTAATAATGCTCATAAACTCCCTGATGCCTTCATCAGATATGGCTATCTGCATTCCCTGACCTCCTAATACATAGGAAGGCCTTACCAATACCGGATAACCTAATTCATTGGCAGCTATAACAGCTTCCTCTGCTGTAAATACCGTACGACCTGCAGGCCTTGGTATTCTGCATTTTTCTAATATTGCATCAAATAATTCTCTGTCTTCCGCAGCATCTACATTCTCAGCCGATGTACCAAGAATCTTAACTCCCATTTTCAACAGGGCTTCTGTTAATTTAATGGCTGTTTGACCACCAAATTGTACCACTGCACCTTCCGGCTGTTCTAAATCCACGATATGCTCCACATCTTCCGGTGTTAAGGGTTCAAAATATAGTTTATCTGCAATATCAAAATCTGTACTGACTGTTTCCGGGTTGTTATTTACAATAATAGTTTCATAGCCACTTTTACGTAAAGCCCATACACTATGAACAGAGCAATAATCGAATTCAATACCTTGTCCAATTCGAATAGGGCCGGAACCTAAGACTAATATTTTTTTCTTATTATTAATTGCTGCCCCTTCGTTTTCACTTTCATAGCAAGAATAATAGTAAGGTGTAGCTGCTTCAAATTCCCCAGCACAAGTATCCACCATCTTAAAACTTGGAATAATCTTATATTCTTCTTTGCGTAATTTCTTAACTTCCTCTAAGGATTTTCCTGAAAGTTCAGCAATTACCCGGTCCGGATATTCCAGTCTTTTGGCTTCCAGCAATAATTCTCTTGTTAAAGGCTTTTGCTTTAAATCCGATTCTATTTCCAGTAAATACGAAATTTTATCTAAAAACCAGATGTCTACTTTAGTGATGGAATGGATTTCTTTAAGGGAAATACCTCTTCGAATGGCTTCTGCTATTACAAATATTCTTCTGTCGTCTATAATATGTAATTTTTCTCTTATTTCTTCCCTAGTAAATACTTCATAATTACCATGGCGGAAACTATAAATGTTTTGCTCCAACGAACGGATGGCTTTCATCAAAGCACCTTCAAAATTGGTACAGATGCTCATAACTTCCCCTGTTGCCTTCATCTGAGTCGTTAACGCTCTTTTTGCCATAATGAATTTATCAAAGGGCCATTTTGGTATCTTAACAACAACATAATCAAGCGCCGGTTCAAAGCTGGCATAGGTTTTACCGGTAACGGCATTCTTAATTTCATCCAAATTATAGCCTAAAGCAATTTTTGCTGCAACTTTTGCTATAGGATATCCGGTAGCTTTGGAGGCCAAAGCGGAAGAACGGCTTACTCTTGGATTTACTTCTATTACACAATATTCAAAGGTATTGGGATTAAGTGCATACTGTACATTACATCCGCCGGTAATATTTAACTCTGTAATAATATTCATGGCAGAAGTTCTTAACATTTGATATTCTTTATCAGAAAGTGTTTGAGAAGGAGCTACAACAATACTGTCTCCTGTATGAATTCCCACGGGGTCCAGATTTTCCATATTACAGACTATAATACAATTCCCCTGACTATCTCTCATTACTTCATATTCTATTTCTTTCCATCCTGCAATGCTTCGTTCAATTAAACATTGCCCCACACGGCTTAGTCTAAGACCATTGCTGCAGATATCTGCAAGCTGCTCTTCGTTATCTGCAATTCCGCCACCACTTCCACCTAATGTATAAGCAGGGCGTACAACAACAGGATAACCGATTTTATCTGCAAAAGCTTTTGCCTCTTTCACAGTGTTTACCACGGTACTTGGAGCGCAAGGCTCTCCTATTTTCTCCATGGTATTTTTAAACTCCTGACGGTCTTCTGCTTTTTTGATAGTTTCTGCTGTAGTTCCAATGAGGCTAATCTCATTTTCCTTTAAAAATCCGGATTCCTCTAATTCCATAGCTATATTTAATGCTGCCTGGCCTCCCAGTGTAGGCAATACACTGTCCGGTTTTTCTTTCAGAATAATCTTTTTTACCAACTCAGGTGTTAAGGGTTCAATATATACTGCATCTGCAATATCTTTATCAGTCATAATAGTAGCTGGATTGGAATTCACCAATACTACCTTAATACCTTCTTCTTTTAAGGATCTGCAGGCTTGTGTACCCGCATAATCGAATTCTGCTGCCTGTCCGATTACAATTGGACCGGAACCAATTACTAATACTTTCTTAATATTATCTATTTTGGGCATTATTTTGACACCTCCATCATCTGCATAAACTCATTAAAGAGAAACTCCGTATCCTGTGGCCCGGAACAGGCTTCCGGATGGAATTGGACAGTAATTATATTCCTTCCCAAATAATGAAGTCCTTCTATAGTTCTGTCATTGGCATTTATAAAGCTTGGTTCGGCTATGCTGTCACTTATATCCTCCACTACATATCCATGATTTTGTGTAGAAATATACACCCTTCCGGTTTTTAGATCCTTCACCGGATGATTGGCACCTCTGTGGCCATATTTCATTTTTCTTGTATTACCGCCGTTAGCAAGAGCCATTAACTGATGTCCTAAACAGATTGCAAAGATAGGTATATTACTATCATATAATTTCTTTACTTCCTTGATAATATCAGCGTATTCTTTAGGATCTCCAGGACCATTGGATAACATAATTCCATCCGGACTATCTCCAATAATTTCTTCTGCTTTTGTAAATGCCGGGTACACCGTAACATCACATCCTCTTTTTAGCAGACAAGCTGCTATGTTATTTTTAGAACCAAGATCCAATAATGCTGTTTTAAATTTACCGGTTTTATAAGGATGTACTTTAAGTCCCCTTCTTGCTTTTTCTGCCTCTGTTAACTTGTAGTCTTCTGAAAGAATAGTTTTCTTCTCCTTACAGGTCACTAAATTCACTGTATTAGTAGAATGGTGATTCTTTAATTTTTCAACAACTTCCTGTAGGTTAAAGTTCCCGTTGATAGTAATCATACCATTCATGGTACCTTTCTCTCTTAATATCTTTGTTAATGCCCTGGTATCAATACCTGCTATTCCGGGAATATCTTTTTCTTTTAAGAATTCCTCAATACTACTCTCACTTCGGAAATTACTTGGATGCCTTGCTAATTCTTTTACAATATAGCCCCCTACCCATGGTTTTGTTGATTCCATATCTTCATAACAGATACCATAGTTGCCTATCAACGGATATGTCATCACAACGGACTGACCGGCATAAGAAGGATCCGTCAGTATTTCCAGATAACCGGTCATAGAAGTATTAAATACAATCTCGCTAATTATTTCCCGGGTTGATCCAATACTTTTTCCCATAAAGACATTACCATCTTCCAGAATCAAAAATGCTTTCATAATTTTCTCCCTTTCAAAAACTTGTCTATAGTAACAATAAATTTGCAAATTTATAAAAGTAAATACGATTCTATTTTCTTATTACCGGTATTTTATTTGTAATACTAATTTCATGAAAAATGTTATATAACATGATATTTACTTACGCAAAGAATAGGTATGAACCCAATTGTTATACTTCTATTCCTATGCTAATTATAGGTACCCAAATTGATAAGATTCTATCACAACTTTTTTTTAAATACAATAGTTTATTAATTTTTATTCAAATGTATTTATTATTATTCATAATCTTATTTATAAATATATATAATAAATAATTTAAGTTTCATTTGTTTTTTAGATTAAAAACTGAGTAATTTTTGAAAAAACCCACTCGATTTAAAGTAATCGAACCTTTTGAAATGATATAACTTTCCTTATATCTTAAAGCTTGTCTTTTAATAAATTATTGACATTCTCCCGCTGATATATATCCGAATAATTCCCTTTTATTTCTTCCTGTTTCAAGACCGGTTTAAATACAGGGCTGTAAATATTAAGAGGCATATAAATGGATGCTATTATCTTTCTAACTAATACATCTATTTATATGCCTCTTAATTATTTTAATTATCTATCAATCTATTTTATTAAGTCCTTGAATAATTTGTTTTTATAATTCTGCAATACGGGTTACTGCTACATATAATTCTGATATTCGATACCATGTAGGTAAATCAACAATTCCATTAGCAGGCAAACCAAAAGTTCTTTGAAACGCTCTTACTGCCTCGGCAGTACCTTCACCGAAATTTCCATCCACTGCAACTTTTGGTATGATGCTATAGACATTGGCAACTGCATTTAGCTGTTCCTGAATGGTTCTTACCGGCTGCCCGGTGGATCCGATGGTCAAATTACTGCCCGGCCAGGAGGAAGGTACCCCTGCTACTTCCGGTGCTGTATTAATGAATATAGTATCGCCGTAATAATTACGTAGGATTTGGATGGCTTCATAACCCTGATCTCCAAGATATTTACTTCCCCATTGGGTCATCCTTGTAGTAATAGGGTATGAATTATAAAACGTATTATAAAGAATATAGTGTGTATTGAATAACTAAAAATCGCTATAAAGCATTTTAAAACATGTAGTATTATGTTAATATAAGTTAATAAAATATTGTACTAATACAAACGTCAAAAAAGCTATTACACTGCACTTTTTACAAATGTGCAGGACATTTGTAAATTTTCGTACAAGTAATAGGGTTTGTTATTATTTTTCTTTCAACTATGAATATGACCTGTAGCAATTTACTATACTATGTAGATAGCTATTGAGGAGGATATGACATGTGCGGCAGATATTATATCGATGATGAAACATCAAAAGAAATTGAAAAAATTTTACAGAACATTGATAAGAAAAATTCTGGAAAAAGTTATAAAACCGGCGAAATATTTCCAACTGAAACAGTTCCTATTTTGGTAGCGCAAAAAGATGATATGGTTCCAGATTTACTTACCTGGGGATTTCCTAATTCTAAAAGTAAGGGAGTCATAATTAATGCCCGATCCGAGACGGCTTTTGATAAAAATATGTTCCAGGAAAGTCTGATATCCAGGCGCTGCATTATACCGGCAAACGGGTTTTACGAATGGAATAAAAATAAAGAAAAAATCTATTTTACTCAACCGGACAGTGATATTATTTACATGGCCGGGGTATACAATGTTTTCAACGAAGAAAGCCGGTTTGTAATTCTTACTACTAATGCCAATGACTCTATTCTGGATGTACATGATCGGATGCCCCTTATTTTGCAGAGAGAGGAGCTTCATTCTTGGCTGTTTGATAATAACCGGACTCAAGATTTTTTGAAACAGGTACCAACTATCTTAGAAAGAAAATCTGAATACCAGCAAATCACGCTGGAATTTTAGCCAAGCTGATTTTCCACTTGCCTACAAGCAAGTTTATCCGCTTATGCTATTTACTCATAATCCCGTTACCACTCCGTGGCATTTCAGCAGGATCCCTGACTCCTGCCTGAAACAGGCAAGTTCTTACCCCCGCTTACAGAAGCAGAGGACTTCCCTGATAAGGTTAAATTTCTAATTATCTCATAAACTTACATTCATTCCCTCTTTACATCAGAACATGTGTTTGCTATACTTTATTTTAACAAACGTACGTTCTTTTTATGTGAGGTAGCAAAATGGAAAAAGTAATATTTCATATAGACGTTAACTCAGCGTTTCTAAGCTGGGAAGCGGTCTATCGCCTAAAACATTTAGGAAGTACAAAAGATTTAAGGAAAATGATTTCTGCTGTTGGCGGTGATATGGCTATGCGCCATGGGATTATATTAGCAAAATCAGTTCCTGCAAAGAAGTACGGAATTCAAACTGGTGAAAGCATTATGGAGGCAAAACAGAAATGTCCGGCACTTATTCTGGTTCCTCCTAATTATAATTTATATGAACGTTCCTCTGCTGCATTTATGCAAATTCTTAGGGACTACTCTCCCGACGTGGAGCAATACAGTATCGATGAAGCCTTTATGGATATGACCGGTACCGAAAGTCTTTTCGGACCACCAGTTATTGTAGCCAATATGATAAAGGATCGGATTTACAGAGAACTGGGTTTTACCGTAAATATCGGCGTTTCCTCCAATAAACTTCTTGCCAAGATGGCGGGAGATTTAAAGAAGCCTAATCTGGTACACACCTTATTTCCCAATGAGATAAAAGAAAAAATGTGGCCTTTGCCAGTATCAGAATTGTTTTTTGTTGGCCGGGCAACCACAAGAAAATTATTCGGACTTGGGATACGCTACATTGGTGAATTAGCAAATGCAGACCCCCTTATGCTTAAATCACATTTTAAAAAGCATGGTGAAGTCATTTGGGCATTCGCTAACGGTTTAGATATGTCCGTAGTGCAGTCCTCTCCTCCTCCTAACAAAGGATATGGCAATAGTACTACAATTCCATTTGATGTAACAGATTCCAGCACCGCTAAATTGGTCCTTTTAGCCCTTGCAGAGACTGTGGCTGCACGTTTACGTAAACATGAAGTAAAAGCTGAAGTTATTGCCGTGGGAATAAAAGATTATAATTTTTCATATGCTTCCCATCAAAAAGTCCTTACTGCTGCCACGAATATAACCATGGAAATTCATAAGACCGCCTGTATTCTATTTGATGAACTTTGGAATGGTTCTCCCATAAGACATTTGGGTATCCATACAAGCCGTATAAAGGACTTTGATTTTAACAGGCAAATTAATATGTTTGATACAGAGGATTATGAAAAACTGGAATCTGCAGACCAAATGATTGATACCATTAGAAATAGGTATGGAATCGACTCCGTTAAAAGAGCCGTATTTTTGAACAATCCCATAGACCATATGTCCGGCGGCATTTCCCGGGAAAAGAGAACTGTAGACTATAGTAAATTAAAAATAGATAATTGATGAAAGGAGTATTGTCATGTCTGCTTTTGGAATCGGTACAAATACCCAAAGCACTAATGATGGAGAAATTCACGGTACTCAGATGGAAATAGCCTGTGCTTGCTGGTTTACAAGCCAGAGAAAACCTACTCCCTACCTAATAAAATTTATAGATGAAAATGGAGAGATACAGACCGTAAGAGAAATTAAGGTGATTTATATGGAGCCAAAGAATTATTCAGGGATTCCTTCGTTGGAATATACCTGTGAAATAGTAATCAATGAAATCCGCCATAATATTAAATTAATTTTTTTCATGCAAGAGTGCAGATGGATAATGACTTTTCTATAATGTGCCCGGAGGAACAACCTCCGGGATTATTTTATATCTTTTTAAGGGTATTAATAGTGCCCTGGCCTACTGCGTATCCGGTGGCCCTGCTCCAATCCCAGCCTTTTGTTTCTGCAAAAATTAAAGCTGCTATACGTGTCTTAGGTCCGTATTTTCCATCTACAGGTATTGTATAATTAGGATTAGCCTTATTAAGATGCTCTTGTAACCATTTGATAGCCTTGGTATCGGACATCTGATTGATAGGAGCGGCAGGGACATATTGATCCTTTTCCGGAACGTATTTTATGCCTGTATATTCACATAAACCCTTGGCAATTTCTATGGCACTTTCTTTCCAGTAAGCTTCATTAGCCATTAATTCTACAGCCTCTCGCTTATTTGTCATAAAGGCAAGTTCAATTATAATGGCACCTTTTACATCCATGTTATTGCAGTTGCACATTGCAAGACTGGCAGGAGATACCCCTCTATTCTTTTGGTAACTGCCTTGTAACAAATGCTTTAACACGATATCAGCTATCTTTTTAGATTGACCTACATACTTACTATGTATGTAGATTCCGATCCCCTCGGCACTGTTAAAGCTGTTTCCATCACCAAATGCATTGAAATGGATTGATATACTATAATCACAATCAGCTTTTGCTATGGCTGTTTGTCTAGCTGATAATCCAGTATCTTCATCATCATAAGGGTTGTCATCATCCCATCCGGTACGCATTGTATCAAATCCACAACGGAGTAATTCTTTTTCAAGGTAATAGGCTACTCCCACACTCGCTATGTGTTCTCTAAACTGTTCACCCTTCTTAATGGTTATTTTATCATTAACCTTTATGGTTTCCGGTATTGGAGGTGTTCTCTTGCCTGCAGTATTGGCTCCGTGACCTGCGTCAATGTTTATTCTCACATTATTCACCTTCATTCTTTTTCTTCTCGCTTTGGGTACCAAAGTAAAAAGCTATAATTGTAGTGAAAATCATTAGGAATTGCTCATTGGTAACATCTCCTCTAACTGACAAAAATGCAAATATGCCAGTTAGAATTATAGTTACGATGGATTTTACATTAATAAGTTTCGCTACTTTTTCTATCATAATATTCACCCTTTCATAAGGATTGTATGTACCAAATAATAAATCCTACGAGAGTTGTTATTAATAATCCCATAGACCACTTTATTGTTGATATGAGGCTTTTAATTTGTTCACATAGGTTGCTTATTTGGACTTCTGATCTGGATTGGTATTGCTCTAATTTATCAAGTCGATCTCCATGGTTATTTAATCTTTTTTCGTGGGTTTCCAGTTGTTTTGCGACATATTCTTCATTCATGGACTATGTGTATCATCCTTTCGTTGGCATTAAAAAAAGAGCCTTAGGGCTCATAAGTTTCTCCGGTGATTTCTTTGTACTGTTTATCTGTAATAACACCTTTAATTACTGCGGTTTTTACCATTTGTTTGTTCCAAAGTTTTCTTTCGTAATTTTTTTTAATTATTTCAAAAGTCATATTGTAGACCCCCTTTACATTGATAATAAGTTTTGATATTCTAAGGCAGCTGCAATCCTGTCTTCCGCAGTTGGCTTAGGGACAGGTAAAGGTTCATTCATTTTGTATTCAATTTCTTTTAAAATATCTTCATCTTCTTTACCTGCCACATCTATATGATATTCATCAATATAGTTTGAAAGTATTCCGTATCCTTTAAAAACTGTATGCGTTGCGTCTGTCATAATTACGCATTTTAAATCAGGATTTGCAATAGCTGGATAATTTACCTGTATTAAATCAGGAGTAGCTACTACTAAGTTTTGAAACACATAAGTTTTAGTTGGGTCATAAAATTCTAAATATATCATTTTTGTTCCTCCTTTAATTTGCATATACTTCTAAAAGTCTACCTCTACCAAAAACAGCATAATCACGAAATTTACCCCCAGTTGGGTTATTGCTATTATAAGATAGAGCAGTTCTTTCTATGACAACTCCATAATCATCTATTGTAACTACTGCGTCTGTTTTTGAATAATTATATGTACGCCCACCAATCCATATTACCCCCTCCCCATCAACATGTTTAGACGAGCTACCGAGCATACCCTCTGGTGTGCTAATAATACTTTTAGCTAAATTTCTATCATACTTTATTATTTGTGTAACGCCAAGATGACTATTTGCTTTAATAATCATGCTATCTCCTGTAGATGCCCCTAGGTAGCCAGTTGTTGGTGTAGTATCAATTTTAGTTGCGGATTCATTTGCATCCATAAGCACTACGTATGCATTCCAATAAGATACAGCAATTAGGCTGTTTCCGACTTTAGATACAGAGCATTTTCCAGAAGCTGGAGAGCTAATCTCATTTACTGCTAATGATTCATCACACTTGTATATACCTGACATATTAGCAGCATTATTTCTGATTTGTCCCCCAAAGAAATAAGCTTTATTATTTAGAGTAGCACCATACATGTATGACCTTGCACCTAATCCTGAAGCAACTTTAGTAGTGTAATTTAAAGAGTTATCCCAAGCATCAATAACCCTAAAATCTTCATCAGTATTTGTTCCCATAAAGTTAAGTGCATAATTTCCTGCTCTAGCTCCTCCAACACCATACATAGTACCGGCTGTTTTTGATAACGATAAAGTAGTCAAATTTTTATCTAGTGCAGCTGCCTTTGCCATACCGTTAGTAGAAAAAATAATATAATTATCATTATAGCCAGGTGCATTTGTTTCGTACACATACTCTGGAGAAGTATAAGAGCCAATTTTACGCGGGTCACTTGCTGTATAGCATAATCTTGCTTTACCTTCTACTCCAAAGTACATTTTCTTTATTTTCCTCGCTTTACCATCAACGCCAAAATATAATCTTTTAACTTTTCTTACTTTTCCATCTACTCCAAAATATATACCTTTAGCCATTTACACCACCTCTATTCATATACTATATAAATGGCTCCACTGCTTAAGCCTGATCCAACAGCAATGTCACCGGTTCCTGCATTAATATTTCTCAACCTTGATACATTATAGTCAGTTCCTACTGAAGCTGTAACTCCGGTTTGTAATGTTCCCGCTGTGATACTAGCTGCTCCGTGTGTATGCCCCTCATTAGAAATGCTTAGCCATGAACTCCATGTAGTCCCACCCGTTCCATATCTATATCTCATTGAGCTTCCTGAAACAACAGTATACTGAAACGGGTAACCTCCAGATGAGTCACTATAAGGAACAACGGTTATTAATCCTACATAAGTTGCACCTGACAAACCTATGGTGCTACTATTTTTAAATTCAACAACAGTACGTTTAGGATAATTGGTAATGTACCACTCTGGTGTATTGTTTGCAGACCTTGTATCTTTAGCCATTATTACATCTGCAGTACCTCCATTGGCTGGTAAAGAAGTTGGAAAGTCACTTATTTCTGACTTTGTATGGGTATGTCCTACCATAGAAATTTCTTTCCAAGGTGATTGTGTGAAATTTGAAGGACTAGCCTCAGTAGTAGTTCCAGATCTAATATATATAATAGTTGAACTATAAGGAAGTACAATTTGACTTATTGTATCTGAACCTCGTGAAACTATCATTTGCCCATAACTATAACTTGATCCAGGGGCATTGGGGTGAGTAGTATTTAACCTGTAAAAACCACTTTCTAAAATAGTGTTAAGATCTGTTCCACTAGACAGATTAATACTCTTTTCAATAAAAGCAGTAGCTTTCTTACCACCTAAGGAATCTGCATCTCCACCATCGGCAGATATAATATAAAAGCAATCATTTACCTGACTATACCACACTGTAACAGCTTTCCCGACTTTCAAGCTTGGTACTATGTTTGTACTTGGTTTATATAATTTCTTTCCATTAATTGTTGTTGTTGCACCGTTATTATTTGCTGACACTATAAAAGTTTTACTGGCGCCATCTTCTAATATAATACCGCTCAATGTTATGGCTGTCCCTGTTCCGCTTGCCTTTTCAAACCTTGAAGAATTTCCTAACGCAGTATCGATTTTGTCAAAATTCTCATTTAATCCCTCGATACTTATATTGTCATTTCCTTGCTGCTTTTCTAATTTGTAATTTTTTGTATATTCAGCCATTTTTTTCACCTCACTCTCAGTTGTTCCCACGTATAAGCACTTGCTTCATCCCAAGTCATATTAGCAATGTCGTTCCATGTGTTGTAAGTATACTCGAAAGAAAAAGACAAATGTGCTGGTTTTATCTCATTTATAGTTAATGTCAAATCTGCCATATTATCCGGAATCCCTTTTGTACCTACAAATTTAACCTTGAAACTATAATCTTCGGTATTTTCTATAACCTCAACTTCTCCGTTACTATAGCTTTTTGCAACATTTTCAATCATCTGCTTAGTTACAGTACCGGTACCTCTTATTTTTGCCCTGATACGTTCCCGTCTAAATTCATTGGATTTACTTACTTCAACTTGTATTCCATATATTTTTTCATACCGGCTTAATAATGCTGTAGCAGTGTTCACGAAGCACTGATCTATAGCAGTATTGATATTATTTGCAAGATGGTTGATATCAGTACTTAGAATGCCTTGCAATTCTTCCATAGTCTTATTGCCTTTATAGTATTCCGGAAGTAATGTTATTAACTCCATCTTATTCCACCTCCGTTAATGTAACAATGCCCAGAATAGGCATTTCTGTATCCAGCAAAGTTATATTTGCAGTTCCACCATTAACAAGCAGATCAGAGTAATCTGTAACTCCCGCAGTAGATAGTAATAGGCTTCCAATACGTGCGTAGCTGATGGAATAAGTCTTAAATACAATTTCCTTTAGATAAGAGTTTAAAGCCGATGTAAATGCAGCTTTAACTTCATCCATTGTCTTTGACCCATCTAATATAACATTTGCCAGCACATTAATTGTTTTTACTTCAGGACTTTCTACTGTAACTGTGGCTCCTATGGGCCTTACTGCTTCAATATAATTAAATACTTTCGTTGGTAAAGCCGTATCTAAATCCATGTTCTCATCCACTACAATGACTTTTATGGTACCGTTGCCATTCCATAACGGAAATACTTTCGCATCTCCAACTCCCGGTACTTCTAAAGCCCATTTCTTATAGTTATCAGCATTTCCGGATGTGCTAGGGGCCTGTATCTGCATGTAAAATCTGGCTCTTAAGTTATCATCCGACTCTTCGTCCTCTCCTGGGGTTATAATATCCGTCAATGTGGCTGTAACTCCACTTACATTGTCTATATTTTCAAGTTGGCCTGAATAAGTATTGCCTATTGATCCTAATTGCTCACATTTAGCCTTGTAGATGTTTGGAGAGATTAATTCAGAAATCTTGTAGGTTGTATCATTCAATCCCCATCTGGTACCAATTTTAACCTCTCCTGTAGTTCCTACCCGCCTGATTGCATAGGTAGGAGGCTTCCTTGTAATACCATGATCAGCAACAACTCTATCCAAAAATTCTCCTACCGCCGTATCACCACTCACCAAGTCAAGAAAATTATTAAGTTGGTAATATGTTTCTGCTAATTTAAAAGCACATGGAGCGAGAGCATCATAGATTACAGAACCCTCTCTTTTATCTACATCACTTTTAACAAGACTTAACATATCATCCAATATATTTTCAAAGCTCATATCTTCAAACATTATACGCTCACCTCCTTCATAATTGTGGTATTTCCATAAATACTTGTTACATCAAACCTACATAACAAGCTATCTCCGGTAACGGTGCATTGAAAATTGTCTACACCGGTTATTCTTTCATCTTGCAATAAGCATTCCTGAATTCTTCGCTGAAGTTCAATCTGCACATATATAGGATCTTTTCCAATAAGGCTTTCCAATTCTATTCCATAAGCAAAGCTATATATGGGGTATTCATACTTTTCTGTATTCAATACCTTATATATAGCTTGTTGTAATGCTTTTAATTCATCTGTAAAGCCTTGGATATTTATATCAGTTAATCTGTAAGTTTTAGTGGTTTCTATGTCTTCTATAACTTCTAATTCGGCATCAATTATTTCTTCTGGTATCATTTCACCACATCCTCTACTTTGTATTCATATAAGTTGCCATCTCTGGATAATGTGACCGTACTGCCCTTGATGAGAAAATTTTTATCGATTATTTCAATGATATAAAATTCTTTTCCGCCATGATTACGGATTAGCCTAACTTTAACCCCAGTTGAAGTATAGTCCATTAAATTACCTTTGATTAATTCATTTGGAATTACTATTTTTTCACTTATCCTTATTCCGCCATTTTCCACTACTCCTGTCATGACGTTACAAAGTTTGGCATTATTAAGGTAGTTTTGCACGATTGCTTTTATTTCATTTATCATGAAATAGCCACCTCCAAACTCATGGTATGATTTGGCAAAAACTTATGGGTAACGGATTTCACAAATAATGGCTTAAATAATTCAATCCCTTCTATAAGAACATAAAAAGTAGAACCGGCTCGAACAGAGGTGTCACCCAGGCATTCTAAGCTTAAAGATTCAACTTCCTGATTATATAATCCTAAAAGTGCTTTCGCTTTCGCTTTGACCTGTGATATATTTACTTCTTTATCTAGAGATTCAAAATACTGTAAAAGTCCATATTTTTTAATGGAACTATTGCTATCTTCCACTATAAACTGTCCATTCTTGCCTTTATCGCCTTTGACATATATTTTAATTCGATTATAAAACTCATCATCAATTGATTTTTCATAATTAAAATCATAGCAAAGACTATCATCACCTAATATAAGATTCAGCTTTAAATCTTCAAGGTTCCTAAGAGAAATAGCACCAAATTCATCTCGTAAACAAAACTTTTTACCTGTATTCATTAAAGTTTCACTTATGCCGTCATAGACAATATCCAGCCATGTCTTCCCATCTTGCACCCCTGTAGCCAACACATATTTTGTATCCGTTAGTGTGCCAGCTCTTAATCCAAAATAATTACACATTCTTTTCGTTAATGTGGTAGCCGTATCTTTTAGCACAACAATTTCATCCTTGGCTTTACAGTATCTTAACTGATCGTATGAAGTGACTGCTATTTCTTTATCTTTTGTGTGCCTATGACTAAATGCGATTCCAGAAAATATATTTTTATTATCATATTTAAAACGAACAGAACTGCCATTTTCTATTGTCAATTTATCATCAATATAAGAAAATTCAAGCTTGCTGCATCCATCATTCAGCTTGTCTGTATATGATATGGATGTTACAAGCTCGCTTATTTCGTACATTTTATCATTTACATTAACCAACAATTCAACCTTTATACCTCTCAACTCCTCTCAATAGAACGGAGCCTTCTCTGCTGCTTTCTCCGTTTTCATTATCGGCAGTGGTGTGGAATATTTGTTATATTAGCTTTCTTCCGGAATTTTAAGTTTCCATCCTACCTTTAACATGTTTGGATTCTTAATAATATTTTTATTAGCGTTGTATATTATATTGTTTTTTGCTCCATTACCATAATATTTTTTTGCTATTGCCCAAAGTGATTCTCCCTGCCTTACTATATGATATCCGTTTGATTTAGGATTTGATGTTTCATTACCCTTTACTTTTTTCTTTTTCGCTACCGTTTTACCGGATTCATTGGTTTCAAATGTTACGTTATCAGGAGTTTTCTTACTATACGGTATATATTCCAGCAATTTGAATCCTACGTATTTATCTCCTTCTTCTCCGGCTTTTTCTGTAATGGTTAATTCTTCAATTAAAACAAGAGAGTTTATACATTTGTTTAGATCAATTTCTTCTTTATCAACTATTTCATTATCATTATTATCCGTAAATCTTCCGGCAATAAAGCGTACGGGTATAAGCTTTCTCTGTAACCGGCTGAAAAAGTCTATATAAAAGTCTGAACCATGAAACTCATTTGGCGTTTCAATATAGTGAGGGCGATATTTTTTACTGTACTTTGGAAATTCTGTTTCAAATGAATATTCCCGCAATTCTAAATGTGTGGGAACTGCAATCTGACCAAGACTTAGAATTTCATATTTTTTAACTGCCTGGCTGCTGGATATTTCAATTTCTTCTGGATTTACCGGAATCCTGTATGTTTTTTTATTATATTCAAAAAACACTGCATAATCTCTCATTAATAAGCCCCCTCTGCTGCCGTTGCAATTTCTTCCTGGAGTATCATTTTTATTCTTCCCGCTACTTTATCAGCGTCTGCTTCCTGATGTACATCACCGAAAGATATAGCTACATTTGGTGCCAGGGTATTCGTACTGAATTTATTAATATAATCCCTCTCTGCTATATCCCTAAGGTATTTTATGTCCTCATTTTCCATGTTTACTTCAACAGAATTATTTTCAGCGGTTCCATTTACAGTAATTGGATCCATTTTAAAATCATCGGGGAAAAAAACTTTATCTTTGTCTATATCCATATCCAATTTCTCTCCAGACACTTTATCTAACATATCTTCCATCTGCTTTATCTTATTAGCACCCCAATCCGCCCCGGATTGATAGGCCTCAGGCAACCATCCATCCTGGAATGTATCAAATGTAGAATATCCTTTATTGAAAGCGTCTGAAATACTGGCGTATTCTTTTTTATTCCCAGCTGCTTCTGCAGCTTTTGCAGCATAATCGTCTGCGGCAGATGTGACTCCGGAATAATCAAACTTTACGAATGGTAATTTGTTTAATTCCTCAGCGATTTTTCCTATCACTGTCAAGGCAGTAGAAAGCATACCATACCACCAGGATTGCACGGAACAAATTGCATTATGGAATGCGGCTTCTATGTTTGTTCCAAGAGCTCCAATTGCACTGCCTATTCCGAGTGCAATATTGGCAACTTCAAGACCTAAATTTTTGAAAAACTGGATTACAACATTTATACTTCCGGTAATTGCAGAAAATACATCTGTTGCAGTAACTCCTGCATCTGTTAAAGCATAAATAATTAGTGCAATAGTTGCTATCATCATAATCATAGGTGCATTAGCCGCAATCCAACCTGCAGCTATCTTTAAGCCACTAATTAATCCAGCCATACCTACCTTTATAAATCCTGGTAGTAGGGTCACAGCCAAGTAAAGTCCTATAGCCGTAAGAATCGACTGTATCAACGGCCAATTTGCAACAATAAAATCAATTATTCCGCTAACGGCCGATGATAAGAAATTTATCCCAATAATAATGCTGTCCACTATATCTTTAAATGCGGCACTATTAATTAATTCACTAACAGCTCCAATAATTGGCTGAATTGCTTTTAAAGCCGCGTTCTTTATGCGGCTCCATATTTCTGCAAATGTAACGTCCATAGAATCAAACTGTTCATTTATTTGATCGCTTGCTATAAACATAGCATCTTTTATAATGTCAGCCGTCATAAGACCAGCAGATGCTAAGTTATTAAGCTCTTCCTCTGACTTTCCTGTGGCTGTAATAAGAGCGTCCATAATTGTAGGGACCTTATCCGTGATTGAATTAAAATCACCACTAGTTAATGTACCGTTGCCCATTGTTTGCGCTACTTGCCCCATAGCGTTGCTTTGTTCTGCTCCACTTAAGCCACTTACTTTCATTGATTTTTGAAGCAATTCAGTAAAAGCTATTGCTTCGTCATTGGTCTTAAATACATCCTTTGCATTCGATCCGAGTGTAGACACCGTACTTGCCATATCTGAATAAGAACCACTTGAGCGATCGGCAGCTTGAAATATCTTATCTTGCAATTCAGATTGTGTCTGTAGTCCATCATTGACTAATTCCAGCCTGGAATTTATATTTATAAATTCATCCGCTATTTCCATACCTTTAATAGCAGCTTTAATTAAATTTGCAGCATTTAAGTATTTACTAAGTTTGCCGCTAGCTTTCTCTGCACTTGCTCCTGTAGCTTGAAGTTTATCATTAAATTCACCTGTACCTTCGCTTGCATCCGTCAATTTTTTTGTAACTTCATCCGTACCTTCGCTTGCATCCATTATTTTTTTTGTAAATTCATCTGTGCCTTCACTTACATCTGTTATTTTTTTTGTAAATTCATCCGTGCCTTCGCTTATGTCCGTTATTTTTTTTGTAAATTCATCTGCGCCTTCGCTTACATCTATTATTTTTTCTGTAAGTTCATTTATGCCTTCACTTATATCCGTTATTTTTTTTGTAAATTCATCTGCACTTTCGTTTACATCCGTCATTTTTTTTGTAAATGCATCTGTACCTTCGCTTGCATCCGTTATTTTTTTTGTAAATTCATCTGTACCTTCGCTTGCATCCGTTATTTTTTTTGTAAATTCATCTATTCCTTCGCTTACATTTATTATTTTTTCTGTAAGTTCATCTGTGCCTTCGCTTAAACTGATTATTTTAGTTGTAAGTTCATCTGTGCCTTCGCTTACATTTACTACTTTAGTTGTAAATTCATTTGTGCTTTCGCTTAAATTTACTACTCTAGTTGTAAATGCATTTGTGCTTTCGCTTACATCCGTCATTTTTTTTGTAAATTCATCTGCTTTAATATTGAATTCACTAAAGATAGCTAAATAATTATTCATTGTTACAAACATCTCATCTAATGTGGCCATTATCTTCCCCCCTTCGATTTTATTTTAGAGGCTTGATTCTTTTCTTGTTCAACCCGAACCAATATACTGCCATAGGTAAATACCCTTTCCTGATACCCCATAGGTTCGTTTGCTGAACATAACCCCAGTAAAACTCCCGCTCGAATTTTTAATTTCTGTAATGCAAAGTGAGCCAAATTTGCCTCCGGATCACCTTGCATTATTAGTTTTTTGCTTCTTCAATATCATTATTAATATCTTTATCCAAACCGCTTAATTCTTGTACTGCAATTGCTAATTCAGCATATTCACCTACGTATAGCATTTTTTGTAATAAACTAGATTCACCTAACACACCATATGCATTTTGTAACTCTGCATTTTTCAGGTCAGGAAAAACAACTGCACTGGCAGTTAAGGCCTGTACATATTCGGCTCTGTCAAAGACTTCTGTACCTTTTTTATCTTTTTTTGTATATTTTTTGATTAGTAATTTATTTTCTTCCTGGGTAATGGGTCTTATAATAAAAGGAACCACTTTATCGTTTTCTTTAAATCGATTGGATACAATAACTTCTTTGTTTTCTACTTGTACTGGGTTTAAAAATGCTTTTAATGATTTCATATTATTTTCCTCCTTGAAAAGGGAGCCGAAGCTCCCATATTATCTAAAATTTGCAGGTGACTGAAAGAACGCTAAACCGGTCAGATCATCAAATATAAATTTCAATTATAATTGGGTCATAGACTGGTTAGTTATTGTAATTTCCAGGTAATCTAAAGAACTCTAAACCAGTTAAATCGTCAAATGTAAATTCCGTTTCAATTGTAATTGGATCATCAGACTGGTCGTCCAGCGTAGCAACTGGAATTGTCTTAAATAAAACATTCATTATTTTTACTTCTTGTTTCCCAACGGTAGATTGTGCATCTTCATTTACAACACCAAGCGTTATACCACTATACCTACCTTTTTGTATGTAAGCTATGGCTAAATTAAGCATCTCCGAATTCATAAAATACATTGTCATAGAACCGGTACCAGTTGCTCCAATTACTTTATGCTGCGTCATGCGGTGCCCCAGCATCTGGCGCTCTTGAACCTTTAATTCTAATTGTGCCTTAAGACTGGAGATTTCAAAAAGTTCTCTACGCTGTCCATCTACGATAATATACGCCCTACCCTCTTTTGCGGATATAGTATCACTTAATCTTACATAATTATCTGCCATGATCTAGTTCCCCTTTCTTATGCTAAATTCACTGAGATATAAATCTTCTCAATGCTGTCCACAGGTTGAATGTAGCAATCAATAACCACTGCGTCAGAATTTGTTCCGGATGCAACTGTTACATCCTCCGGTGTGAAATTCTGAATCGCTCCCATTCTTTGCAATTCGTTGAAATACTC
The DNA here is from genome assembly GCF_900115365.1 of Anaerocolumna aminovalerica. Taxonomy (GTDB): domain Bacteria; phylum Bacillota; class Clostridia; order Lachnospirales; family Lachnospiraceae; genus Anaerocolumna; species Anaerocolumna aminovalerica. The sequence goes on along the minus strand of NZ_FOWD01000010.1, from coordinate 47,388 downwards.
AATTAATGTTGCTCTTAAGAATGATCTGCCGTCTGCGTTGTTATTTACTTTTCCCACGTAATTAGATTCGAATATTTCTGAAACATCCTTATGGATTCCATCAATGGTACGAACAACACGATTCTTCTTGAATATTTCACCCTTTTCAACTGTTTTGGTAGTTAATGAGTTAATATCATATACCGCAGTAACATTCTGGGCAGCATCCACTTTAAAGATAAATTCACCGGCAGTAATGGCCGCTTCCTGCTCCGTTTTTGTCATACGAGGAACAACATCAATGGCGCCATCATATTTTCTTCCGGTGTTGGATTGATTAATGTTTGCACCGGCACTAATACCGCCTACCCATGCAGTACACTGCTGTGGAGTTAATGTGATTCCCTCTGCTAATTCCACACCCTGTGTAACATTAATAATGGATTCACCATCACCTGCATAGTTAGCCATAACAGCTTGAATTTTTACACCCTCTTCTGAGCGCATCGTATTAATCCATGTTTTAATTGCAGCCTTATTCCCTTCATAAGCAGTACCATCATAAGGATAAACCAGTACATTGAATACTACCGTCTTTAAAGCATCTAGCGCAGAGCTAATTGTATCGGCAGTATGTTCCGTACCAAGATTATATAGGATTACTGTCTTTGCTCCTTTTAATGCTTCCTTGACAAGCAGCTTGTCCTCAGCCGGCATATCAGACGGATATTTTGATTGATCTAATGCAGAGATAACATACATTTCACCTGCTGCACCTTTACTGATTTCCTGTAGCAATACCACAATTCCTCTATCACCGGGAGTAATAGAGAGAGGCGCGTTTGTACGGAAATTTAAATACGCACCAGGTAAAACTTTATTTTGATTATTCCATGTTCCTGCCATTATTCACCCTTCTTTCTTAAATATTTGTATTTGTTGTTTGAGATTTCATTTGTGCTTCCATTTCTACTTTCATTTCCGAGTATTTAATATCAAATGTAAAATGCAGAACATTATCTACAAACTCTGATTTCTTGTTTATAGCTCTGAATGTTCCCATTAAATCAAACTCACGAAACAGATTTTCTTGTACTGTTTGGGAATCCAGCTTAGTCTCTGCAGTTGGTTTATCCGAGTAGTAAGAAATATCAAATCTGATTCTTCCTGTGTACTTTGAATTTATTCGTTTTTTATACTCCTGTTCTATTAGGAAAATTATAAAAGCAGGTTTGGTAAGGCTCTGTGGAACATCATCCATGTATATTGGGTATGTTGGGTATAGTTCTTGGAGTTTATTGACTATGGCTTGTTTCATTTCACTTATCATGCTCTTTTTCACCCTCTCTACGTTTCCTCTTTTATAATTTTCATATTACGAAAAGAGGTTGTTCCATTTTTTAATTCATAATTAATTATGGTTTATGCTTTTACGGATAAACAAATCCACAACTTGCCAAAGTTTTAAGGATTACTAATTCATCGCTTCTTCTAAACATCGGATATCATTAAATTTCAGACTCTAAACCTTAACCTTTACAGCTAAATTAAAATGTTCTATGCTCCAGGGATTCTTTATCCCCTCCGGGCTTTTTTCTTGACAATTGAGTTCCTTATCTTTCATGTCAATAAATAAATCATTATACTGTTTTTTTAGCATAGTAAGTTGTTCATCAATACCGGATACTGTTTCATCTTCATTAACAACTAATACTGATTTATCAAACTTATCCAATAATAAATCTGAATACTTAACATTCATCAGCTTAGATTGGATTGCAGAAGTAATAGTCATATCTTTAATTTTAGCCTCGTAGGATTTCTTTGCAGACTCATACTCTTGTTGAAGCTTCTTTATAATCTTTTCCGCTTCTTCACAACCTTTGATTTTTTCTTCAAAGCTTATAAGCTGCTCATTTTTATTCTTAATCAGCTTTTCAAGGTCTTTTCTAGAGTCGTTTACTTCATCAAAGCGTTTTTTTGGTATGTAACCTTTTAAATCTTTTGCATAAATGTCCATGACTTCGCTTACCTGTTCCTCTGTTAAACCTAATGCAATTAAATTTTCTTTTTTCAATTTTATTCCCCTTTCAAATTCATTTTTTACCCGGTTCAGTCCGGTCCTATTTGTCTTTACAGTTAGCGTCCGAAGTACCAAAGTGACGATATGAAAAGGCACCCTGTCAAACAGACAGAATGCCTTTATGAATGGAAATATAAAGTATTAAAAGTGCCAAGCTCTGAGGAAGAATATAATATTTGCTAAGCTTTGGCATTTAATAACTTCCAGGTGGCTCTCACCTACACCTTTCCATAATACAATTTTAACAGGTAATATTATGCTATTTATGCAATATGGTAAGGTCCCAATCTCTCAGAAAAAATGATTAAATTCTAATCTTTTACACCAAATAAATACCAGGTGATTCACCCACAACTTTCCATAATACAATTTTAACACATAATATTATGCTATTTATGCAATGTGGTAAAGTCCCAATTTCATTGAAAGAATATAATAATTCTAAGCTTTGGCATCAAATAAATACCAGGTGATCCTAACCCACAACTTTCCATAATACAATTTTAATACATAATATTATGCTGTTTATGCAATATGGTAAAAGCTCCAATCTCTTAGAATGAATATAGGATTGCTAGTTTTGACACCAAAACTTCCCGCGACTCTCACCCACAGCTTTCCATAATACAATTTTAACACACAATATTATGCTGTTTATGCAATGTGGTAAAAGCTCCAATCTCTTAGAATGAATATAGGATTGCTTTTGACACCAAATAACTTCCTGGCGACTCTCACCCACAGCTTTCCATAATACAATTTTAACACATAATATTATGCTGTTTATGCAATGTGGTAAAGTCCTCTTTATATAGCTATGATTTCATATAATCCCTTATAAATATTTAATATAAAACTCTCAAATTAGTCATTTTCTTTTCGTAAGTATTGCTTAATCTTCCTTGATACAACACTTTGATCGTATCCGGTTCTGTTAGCAATCTGCAATTGGCTTAGTTCATCAATAAAATACATTCTAAATATAGTTCTTGTAGTACTATCGTTAATCCCAAATATGTAATTTTCAATCTCCATTTGTTTTTTAAGTAACTCATCCTTTTGTGCTTCTCTTTGTCTTAGAAGCTTCACAAGCAGCTCCTGACGCCTGCTTGCATCTTCGGGATCTATTCCATTAATATGAAAGTTTTTTGTATTGTATGGGAAGTTTTTGCTAGAACCTTTAACAATACCGAGATGTACTACTTCTCCTTCTTTTGTTTCTCTTATTCTTCTATTTAGGTCAGCAATTTCCTTTTTAATCGCTTTGTATTGATTTAAATCTTTCTCTGTCAAGATATCACTCCTTCGTTAATTGTTGTAACTACTGAAATATTCATTTCATACTGCATATTCAAAAGTTATGCAGCTTACAGTGCATAATCTTTAAAATAATTTAACGTTTAGTTCAATCCATTTGCGTTTTTAACCCGCACCTGTTTTTATATTCTTTTTCAATAACATTACAGATTTCCAAAAGAATCTTTTCGCACAACTTAAAAGGGAGCCGCCTTAGTAAGTCATGACATGCTTTAACTAAGCTCTGAAAATCCTGATCTGATTTAGCATTTTTATATTTGTCATATATCATATAGGTATATTTAAAAATTAGTCTTATTTGTTCAGGTGTTGGAATATTTTCCTTAGTATCCGCCATATTTCCCTCCTTGCAGTTCCAGAAGTTCTCAAGGTTCCCATAATCTTTTATATAATTGGGAACCGATTAACTACCTGTTTCTATTGGTTTTAGTAACAACGGTTCCCAAAGTTCCTGCATTTTTTTCCACGTACAAAAAGCAAGACATATACAGTACTTATTTTTAAGTGAATTTCTTTATATCCTTTTTCTCGGGAACTGTTATTTTAGGGAACCATATCGTTAAACTATTGCATTTACTACATTTCTTTGGTTCCCGCTTCTTTATTTTAATGGGAACTTATGGGGCTCAATGGTCGAGCTGTAGCTCTTATTTTCTATTTTCAAGTTACCTGGTTTCTTTTATACAAACACACCACTTTTTACTTCCATTTATGCTTACTCTTTTGTACTCTCTATCTTCTGATGTTTCTGTATAACTTCTCTGTTTCATCCATGATGCTATTGCTTTTGGATCATACCCGCCTTCATTACAGATCTTTTCATATATGCTTTTAATAATATTGATTTTTCCACCGGATACAGTTCCCCAATATTCGCTTATTGGAGCTTTACCCGGCTCAAAAAACTTATACTGATTTACCGCCAGCATATCTTTCAGGTACTCATACCCTCTTGCACATACATCAACGGATTCCTTGCTATGAAGATATTGCTCTATATCTTCAACCTTTAACGGGTTATCATCTGTGAATATCCATTTAGTGGCTAAAGTATCAGCGGTTAAAATCATAGCTGCGGCCATTGTTTGTTTTTCAGTGGAATCCCCCCTTAATGAATCATAGAATTCCTTATATAACTTCATTGCCATAGATTTAGCAAAATCATTATTTAAAAGTAAAACAAAGGCTTTACCGGCATGTCCATAATTTCTGCGCACTATATCAGCAACCTCAGGAGCATTATGAAACAATTTTGTTTTACATTCCATTTCAATAATTCTATTTACTGCACCTCCACCACTTGAATTATTAGTGATAGGTGATTCTCCTGATGTTAATGTACAGTTTTTCCATGTTGGGGTATCCTGCAATCCACCTGTCTTTTTACCTCTTAATCTGCCAATTCCCTCACATATCATGTAGACAGTATTTTCAAACATTTTCTTATCTTTAACCAGCTGGAATTCATCCATAATAAGGGGCAAGTTATTTAAAAATCCCTCTAAAAGTTCTATACCAACCTGAGTACCATTAAACGTCTGTATAAAACCATCTTCACCTGGATTTGCCCAAACGGAAGAAGCCAGGAAAAGTGAAAGGGTTTTACCGGTTTCAGTACTTCCCCAAAGATGGACCATAAAATTAAGCTTACCTAAAACTTTTACAAGAACACTTGCAAAACTTGCAGCAAGTACAATCCTGGCCGGAGAGTTAGTTGCCCTTACATCTCTTGCAACCTTTAACCATTCATCAAAGCTGCCTTTGGTCTTTATAGCGTTAAATATTTTTTTAAAATTATTTTCTCCGTCAAAAATCAAGTCCTTTATATATGGGCTGAATCCATCATTAATCCATCCCAATCTGCCTACTGAACTTTTTTGGGGAATAATATCATAGTTAAGGTTTTCAATGTCGTGGATATACCGTACCAGGTATCTGGAATTCTCAGAAGTAACAGCTACCCCATTATTAGCTAGATCTAATATATTATTAGCACTGGCTAATGTTCTTCTGTCATATATTTCTTTTCTCCAGGTATTCCCTTTCCGAAAAGCTATCTTTAATTTTTCAATCCCGGTATCAATATTAACAAGCCTCTCAACAGGCATTATGGGATGAACACAAGCTATATCTTCACCGTTTCGATCATTGCACCTGCGGACTCCAAAATCATCAGCAATCCACTCACCAGTCTTAAGTTCCATTTCTTGTCCTTCGAATTTTGTAATATTATCTATAACTACACCTTTGTCAGCCCGTTCTTCTGTAAATGCTTTAAACATTCTGCCAAAACCCTTAAATCCTACGTCAGAGGCATTTTCTGATAGTGTGGTAAATATTTGATTATACTTAAATCTGTTGTTGCGGAGTTGAAACAATAACCTATAGGGCTCTTCTGTGTTAAACTCTGCTTTTGTAAAATATTTAACCGAAATATTCTCCATATCTTAATAACACCTCCTCGCGCCCTTCTTCTGTCCATTATTTAGTATTTCCAGCCGGTAGTTATCTTTTTACTCATATATCTTCATCTGATAATGAAATAAAATTATAGCATCCGCTTATACATTGATTGATCTGATCCTAACTGTATTTTTCTAATCGGATACACTGATACCCACTGCCATCTTGTTTTCCTTCTGATTCCGTGCTATAATGGTCTTGTAATAATTTGTTATGTGCTCACTTTGGAATGGCGGTTCCGGTGAGCTTTTTTTCTCTCTACTGAATGAAACAACTTGTCCATTTCTTAAAACTGTAACTCTGTTCTTCTTTTCGTACATGTCCAAACAATCCTGGATTGTAATTACTTCATTGTTCAAACCTTTTTCCCTCCTTCATACAGACTAAGTAGTTTTTTCTTTTTTAACCGGTACATAACCTATAGCTCTTAAAGCTCTTTCATTTAATGATATACCAATTTCATTTTGCTTTTCACTTGACAGTGACTCCCATAATTGATAATCACCGTTAATTTTTACAAAGGTTCTTATAGTTAGCTCTTTCAAAAATAACCACCCCTTTATAAGTTATGTATTACTGCCTGTACTTGTTGCTATTCTTTTCATATGTGTATTTCATATGCATAACTTATCTTGGAATTACAGTTCCAGTGATTCCCTTGTTACCTAAATACTTTAAAAACTTAGTTATGGGTTTCTCCATTGATTTTGGAGAATTACATCTTCTATCCCACTCTCCTTTCTTGCGTTTACGTAACTTTTTCAGCAAAAAAAATTTTCATTGGGTCTTCAAAATTTAAAAAATCACACAACTTCTGAATTTCTTCTCTATAGAAATCACTTTCTCCATTCATCTTTCTATAAAGGGTAGCTGGATTAATCCCCAGGAAATCAGCTACCTCCTGAATTGTTTTCCCCCTTTCTTTGATTTTTCCTAAGAATTTTAGTTTATCAAACATTAGCCGTCTCCTTTCTTACGTTTACGCAACTTATGTTACCACCTCTAATTTTATATGTCAATACATAAACGCAAAATATTTTTTACTTTTACGCAAAAATTACTATTGCATATTGGTAAAAAATATGTTATTTTAATATTAATCAAGAAAGGTTGATGAAAAGTGGAATTTAAAGATAAGATAAAAAATCGGCGTTTGGAATTAAATATGACTATGGATGAATTAGCAAAAATAGTTGGAGTTAGTACACCAACTATACAAAGATATGAAAGCGGGGAGATCAAAAATGTAAGGCGGGATAAAATTAAGTTGTTAGCTGACGCCTTACAATGTTCTCCCTCATATCTAATGGGATGGGATGAAAAGCCCTGGGAGCAACCTCAGCTTTCCAAATCTGAGGAAGCACACCTATATAAATACCGTTCCATTGATAACAAAGGTAAACATACCGTAGATACTGTTTTAGAGATGGAGTATAACCGTTGTAACAAACCTCACCTGGTTGTAAATGCAGCTCATGCCATAGAAGGCGCAACAGAAGAAGAATTACAGCATGATAATGATATCATGAATGACGATAATTTCTAATTTTATTGGAGGGTGATGTTATATATGACATATGATGAACTGCTTGAAGAGGCATCCAATTATGGACTGATCGTAAAAGAAAAGCCTCTTCAGGGGAATAAGGGTAGAATTTTTGACAAAAAGATTGCAATTAAAAAAGATGTGCCTACATTAAAAGAAAAAGCTTGTATCCTTGCAGAGGAACTTGGACATTATCATACTACTGTGGGAAACATTATAGATTTACAGAATGTGAGAAATAAGAAGCAAGAATTAAGAGCAAGGTTATGGGCATATAATAACCAAATAGGGCTAACCGGAATAATCAGAGCCTATGAATATGGCTGCCATAATTTATATAGTATGGCTGATTACTTAGATGTTACAGAAGAGTTTTTACATGATGCTATTAAATATTATAGGGGTAAATATGGGGAATATACTGCAGTTGATAATTACATAATTTATTTTGAACCCTATCTCGGAGTTATGAAACTAATATAATAGATGTGAGTTTTGGTGAAAATAGTTTACGCTATACGATACTAAAATATATGCTCTGGTTCTCAAACCAGGGCATTTTTATGTCCTTTTCTCAATATAATGAAAAAAGGAGTTGATAATATGCAAACAGCATCTGCCAGGATAGCCGCCTTATATATCCGGGTAAGTACCGATAAGCAGGAAGAACTTTCTCCCGATGCTCAAAAACGTCTATTACTGGATTACGCAGAAAAAAACAATATGATTGTATCAGAACAATATATTTTCATCGAAAACGGTATATCCGGAAAAAAAGCGGACAAACGTCCACAATTTCAAAAGATGATTGGACTGGCTAAACAAAAAGATCATCCTTTCCATGTGATACTGGTTTGGAAATATTCTCGTTTTGCCAGGAATCAAGAAGAAAGTATCGTTTATAAATCCTTATTGAAGAAGAATGGTGTGGATGTTATCAGTATTTCAGAGCCATTAGTGGATGGCCCTTTTGGTTCACTTATAGAAAGAATCATAGAATGGATGGATGAATACTATTCCATCCGGCTATCCGGTGAAGTATACAGAGGTATGACGGAAAAAGCCCTCAGAGGAGGTTATCAGGCAAGTCCGCCCATTGGTTATAGGATTGAGCATCACGGAGCCATTCCAGTAATTGTTTCTGAGGAAGCGGAGATTGTAAAAACTATTTTTAATAAATACGTTTATGAAGGACTTACTTCCTTTCAACTGGCAAAATATTTGAATGCTCTGAACTTAAAAACAAAGCAAGGCAAAAAATTTGAACGCAGATCTGTTGAATATATTATTCAAAATCCCATATATAAGGGTTATATCAGATGGAACCGGGTTCATAATGATTCCAGAACAGTGAAAGATGAATCTGAGTGGATTATAGAAAAAGGAGAACAGGAACCAATAATTTCTGAAGAACTGTTTGAAAAAGCCCAGGAACGTTTCAATAGAGAATACGCTCCTTTAAGTAAATCACGTCCTGTTACGGAGTATAAGCATTGGTTATCGGGATTAATTAAATGCGTCCATTGCGGCAGGACCATGACCTCTTCCACCACAACCCGTTCAAAATACAGACAATTTATATGTAATGGCTATAATAAAGGCAAATGCCCCATAAGCAACAGCGTATCGGAAAATATTCTTATCCCCTATATTATGAAAAGCCTTGAAGAGATCATAGCTTCAGAACAAGTAGAATATGAAATAATCAAACATGAGTATAAGTCCGATACAACATTATTAGAGCAGCAATTAAATAAAATTTTATCTAAAGAAAAAAGAGTAAAAAATGCTTATGTAAACGGAATAGATACCTTGGAAGAATATAAACGTAACAAAGAAATGCTGCTAAAAGAAAAGGAAGATGTTATGAAACAGATTAACCAACTGAAAAATGATATAGATAAGGATCATACATCAGAAATGGTTCAAAGAATCAAAGAAGTTTATCAAATTATAACCGACGATAAAATAGATAACATCACTAAGAATAAAGCCATGAAATCTATAATAGAGAAAATAGTTTACAATAAAAGAGAAGGAATTATCGACTTTTATTATTACTACAGTTAAGCCACTATATTTTTTTCCTCTACATACATACCCTGTTACAATATGGTCATCCACCCAGGACACTGAACATTTTTTCCGTCACAATATTGTGTCAGAATAGGCTGTCTTACGTTCGGTCTGGAAAGATAGTTGTTGAATATAGAATCTACTATCACGCCTATATTATCATATATATTCCTGCCATTCATCCATTTATGATCGAAGGCAGTAGAGGAGGTTATTGTAAAATTGTAGCCTTGATTCCGGTACCACTCTGTATATACCCTGTTTAATGTAAATGACATAATTGCTAATACATTTGCATAAATGGTAGCCTCAGGCCAAGTAGCATAGATTTCACTGGAAGCTACATTCTTAATATAATCACGATACCTTACATAATGGTTGGTGGCAGAAGGATCAGAAGGAGGGCCGTCATGAACTACTACAAATTCAGGAACTACTACTCTTTCCAATACAATTTCACCGGTTTCAAACTCACTTTTTATCTCATCTTCTGCTATTTTAGGCGGATATTCATAATAAAGGGTATGTGGTAACACTACAAATAATTCACTGCCACTAACTTCACTTGGAGCCATACTTACCGGTTGGTCTGAAGTAACATCCGGCAATATTTGTGCTGCATTGACTTCAACTGGTGCAAATCCGGGAGCAGTTACTCTTATGTTGTATTCCGAATAAGGCTGTTCTATTACCGGTTCCAGACTATATTCAATGGGAGGTGCAGGAAGTTCTATTTCACCTGTCCGCCCTATTTCATTGGTAGTTATTGTTTCTATCACATTACCGGGATTTCCTGTAGAAGCTATTTCTACAGTTGCATTGGAAATTGGCCTAAAACCAACATCGGTAGTACAATCTACCCGTAATCTTCCAAAAGACTGGGTTTCCATCTGAGCCGGATAAACTCTATAATTCAAATTACTCATGCAAATTCCTTCAAACAATTGATCATATCCCATCAATCGTTAAAAAATTATTTTATTCTAATATATGCTATCTTTAACGGGAAAGTGATTATAATATTGTGTTTCATCCTTTCATTTGTTGGTTTTTCCAAATTGGTAAGGCTCTCTATTATTTAAGGTATCAAAATCATACCCTTTCTCACGAATGGATTTTATAACCTTTTTTAAAGAATTGGCAGTGACTCTATTGGTTGCAGAATCATGCATCAGAATTATAGGATACTTATATTTTTCAACATCTTTCATTACATTTTTCCAAACGTTATATTCCGTTGGCTTGCCTATTGAATCTTCTGCACTTACATTCCAGTCATAATAAGTAAAACCCCTTCTTTCCATCTCTGTAATAAGCTGATTATTTATATTCTTATTGTAACTGTTTATACTGCCCCATGGAAAACGGAATATTTTTGGCTGTACACCAGTAATTTCATAAATCTGCTCATATACGGTATAAAAATCTTCTAAATAAGCTTCAACAGAAGCATATATTTTTTTATAATTGTGAGAATAGGTGTGTATTCCAATTTCATGCCCCTGCTCAATCATCATTTTGAGACATTCTTCCCCATCTTCCGTCAGGGTAGAACCTATTACAAAAAATGTAGCCTTTATCCCTTCTTCCTCTAATATTTTTAATATATCTTTTGTAATTCTGCTGGGCCCATCATCAAAGGAAAGATAGGCAACTTTTCTATCCTTTAACTGAATAACCGGTTTTACTGTTTCAACATACATGTCTGGGAACAGATCCATATATGCAAAATGTTTATCCTGTGATACTATTTTTTCCTTATCCAAGTTTTTGTCATCAAATACTTTGTTATCAACTGTACCATCTTCTATATCCGTTTTTATTTGAGAATCCTCTAACTCATTAATTGCTCTTTTTGAATTTCCTTCTTCTGAATAAATTTCTTCCTTATACAGGTCATTATGTAAGGCTGCTTCATTCTCTAACTTTGATGGTAATTGAGTGGAGTTATCGGAAAACATATGTGGAGTTCCGGTATCCTGAATGGCTACCAAATCATTACCTTTCTTTAAAAGTAACAATCTGATCAGCAAAATTGCCAGTATTAGTAATAACACACCAATAATTATATTTTCTTTCTTATTCTTTTCCATTGCATATCCTTTTTCTAAACATTTCTAGCCCCCTGGTATCCGGGGCTGCCGCAAAAAACAGGTGGAAAGAAGCGGTATATAATTTTCTTTTCCTTTCTTCCATCAACCTTATATATTTAAAAGGATTGTTACAAAACGAAATGCGTATTACCTGTGGCTGTAGTGATAGCCTCAAGTTATCCCACAAACTACTTTGCAGCAACCCTTTCCTATATATCTATAATTTTATGCAATTAAAATCTAATCATTCCTGGCTATAACTTAATTCTGCGTCCTTTTTCTACACTTTCCTTGGCTGCTTTCAGAATACGTAATACATCTTTAGCCTGTTCAGGCTTAACTTCCAGTTCCCTTTCGCCTGTTAGAACTCCATAAATGTTATCATAGAATTTATGATAATTACCTCTTTCTGTCTCAATTCGTCCCCGGTAATTGACACCATCTGCTTCTGTATTTAATATGCCCCAGTTTTCTTCCTCATCCTTTCCCCAATCATCTCCCACAGGTAATTCACCGGCTTTTAATTTTTCTTCCTGTACATCCATTCCGTATTTTACAAAGGAACCCTTTGTGCCATGTACCACAATATGGGGTCCCACTTCCTTTACCAGTTGACTTGCCGACAAAACCGCCTTCATCTTATCGTAATATAGATATACTTGAAAATTATCATCACCTAAAGTTTCCTCTCTTTGGGAACGGATGTCCGCATATACTTCCTTTGGCATTCCAAACAGGCACACCGCCTGATCAATAATATGAACTCCCAGATCATATAGCACACCTACACCGGCTTCGCCGGTTTCTTTCCATTCTTTTGCACTCTTACCTTTTACGAATCTGTCAAAATGAGCTTCATAATCTACAACTTCTCCTAATCTGCCTTCTTCTATTAGCTTTTTTGCAGTTAAGAAACCTCCATCCCATCTTCTATTTTGGTAAACACTTAGTAGCACTCCTTTTTCTTCTGCTGTCTGAATTAATTCTTCTGCTTCCTCAGGATAAATGCACAGAGGCTTTTCAACAATAACATTTTTACCGGCTTCTAATGCCTGTTTTGCCATGGAATAATGAAGTTTATTTGGAGTTGATATAACAATCAAATCAATATCTTCTGTTAGCAATTCTTCAAATGTTGATACCACCTTAACATATGGATATTGTTCCTTTGATTTTGATGATTTTCTTTCAAATACCTTTTTTATATTAAAATTATTATGTACATGAAGAAAGGCCGCCTGAAAAATCTGTCCTGACATACCAAAACCTGCAATACCCACATTAATTACTTTAGCCATAAAAATCCTCCTTTTTTATATTGGCTCATACTGCCGCCAGCCATGAAACTGATTCTGTTATGGTTTCCCATTTATGTACTTCTATATTGTATCATAAAGAGCTCATTTTAATCCGAATAAAAATTATATCATGTACCTGAATGAATTGCTTTCCATTCCTGTTAAGAGTTGGTTCCATGGTATTCTTGACTCCATCACGCCAAAGCTGAACGAACTGCATGAATGGGGAACTTCATACAGCTCTCAAAACAATTCTTAGAACACAAAATCCTCAGAATGACAATTTATAAAAATATGTCATCCTAAGGATTTTATATACGAAAAATCGTTACTATTAAAATTTACAATTTGATAGTATTCCGGAACTTTCTTTTTTAGCTGTTAATTAATTCTTAATGATTATGTTAAGTTAATGTCTTAAATCTTTTTGCGAAGCATCATATGCTTTAAAATGCCATCCATATAATATTCCTGAGAGTACAAAACAGGAGTTCCTTTAAAGTTGTAACCCACTTCATCCATATATAGAAGAGGAGAACCTACATCAATATGGAAAAATTCCGCTACCGTTTCATCAGCTCCAACTGCCTTAACTTCAGTTAAATCCATATAAACTTCTACGTGGCAATATTTTCTTAAGAAATGAAATATAGGTAATTTTAGTTCTTCCGTATTATATTTCGTTTCTTTAAGTAGCTTTTTTGCAATGTGATCCGTACAAAGGATAGCTGGTTTATCATCGGCAGTTATCATTCTTACAACCTGGAAGATAGGTTCATCTTCTTTAATATGAAGCTTTTCAGCAATCTGTTTATCCGCATTTATATCTCTCACATCAGCATAGGCTATTTTGGCTTTTTGACCTGTGCTTTCTATCATTTCTAAAAATTCCTGTTCTAAATCTATTCTGGTTTTAACGTTTATAACATGACGGTTAATAATCGTACCAACACCATGTTTACGGCTAATAAAGCCTTCTCTTTCCAATACCGCTAAGCAGTCTCTGATTACAGTACGGCTAACCCCCAGATATTCAGCAATTTCAACCTCGGAAGGTAAACGGTTATAATTAAAGTATATTCCGCTTTGAATTTCCTGCAATAATCTTTGCGTTACTTGTTCTGACAGTTGTAAAGTTTGTTTCACTACTTAATCCCCTCTTTATCTTTTTAGGCCTTTCAGCCTAAATAAATATAACATATATAATTTTTTCCGTCAAATAACATTTCCCTATGGATAGGTTAGTTGATTGTGAGACTTACTGTCTATTTTTTATTCCAAAACCCCTTATGCACTTCTACAATTTCTTCTTCCATTTCAGGGATCGGACCAATTACCTTAATATCTTTCTGGCCTGCAGCAATGACCTTTTCTGCACCCATATTAAAGGTTGGATTTTTCTCATCACTTCCTGTTAATTCAAGGAGTCTTTCTTCAGAAATACCATATACAATCGTCCCTATATTGGTCCAATAAATTCCACCGGTACACATTGGACAAGGTTCCACAGTGGTATAAAGAGTACAGTCCCACAGGTAGTTTTTATCAAACATTTTACTTGCTCTTGAAGCTAAGGTAAGCTCTGCATGGGCCGTTGCATCATGGGTATCTCCTTCTGCGTTACCTTGCTTTAGTACCACCTTACCTTCCCCGTCAACAAGAACCGCGCCAAAGGGAGTATTTCCCCTGGCTCTTGATTCCTTTGAAACTTCCAGTGCTTCTTTTAAATATTCAATATATTTACTATTATCCATTCTATTTACCTCTCTATAATTTGATTATTTTCCTACCACCTTCTCAAGGGCATGAAGTATATTTTCATATCCTGTACATCGGCATAAATGTCCTGAAATAAGAGTTCTTAGTTCTTCTCTTGTATATTTTTTACCGGAGTTCACTAATTCCACTCCTGTCAATATCAATCCCGGTGTACAAAATCCGCATTGAATGGCAGCTTCATCAACAAAGGCCTGTTGAACAGGATGGAGATTTCCGCTTTTACCCCGAATACCTTCAACTGTAATTATTTCTTTATTCTCAGCCCATACTGTTAAATAAACACAGCTGTTCTTTGCCTTGCCGTCTATCAATACAGTACATGCTCCGCACTCCCCTGCTTCACAGCCCTTTTTTACACTTAAAAGTCCCAATCTGTTTCTCAGGGTATCTGTCAGGCATTCCCTTTCATCAATACCTAATTCCTCCAGTTTACCGTTTACTGTCATACGAATTACTTTAATCATACTGTACCTCCTGCATTTAAAATAGCCTGTTTGGTTGCTCTCCTGCTTAGCTCCTTAATTAGCTGAATACGCAGTTCCTTTGATGCCCTCCAGCTATCCCGTGGATTTACTTCATGTAAAACTTCTCTTCTTATAGTTTTAAAAAGTTCTTCTCCTATATCCATACCCCTAACCTTTTCCTCCAAAAAAGGACAGCGGATCGGGGTAGATGAAGCTACTCCAAATGCAATTCTATAATCCTCTATAGTCTTTTTATCATCACTTAAACTAAGATTAACGGCACAGCCTAATGTTGAAATTTCCATAGCATTTCTTTGCCCGAACTTAATATAGTTGGCACCATGATTTTCATAACTGTCCTTAGGAATAATTATCTTAGTCAGCAGTTCCTTTTGTTTTTTTAAAATAGTTTTGCCCGGTCCCGTGTGAAACTGCCTGATTGGTATTAATCTTGTATCATCAGGACTTGAGATTTCCAATATAGCATCTAAAGCAAGTAATGATGGTACGCTGTCTGCACTAACTGCTCCGTTACATATATTCCCTCCAATTGTTGCTATGTTTCTTATTTGAGGACTGCCTACCTGGCTGCAGGCATACCCTAAGACAGGAATATGTTTTTGGATGATACTGTTTTCCTCAATATCTGTAAAATTCGTACCCGGACCAATCAGTATGTCTCCATTCTCTAAAATGGTTACACCATAAAGTTCCCCTATATCCTGTATGCTGATTAATGTAGCATTCTTTAATTTTCTTTCTTTCATACGGATTAAAACATCCGTACCACCATCTATAATCGTTGCATCCTCATTGTCCCCAAGGAGCTTTAATGCCTCTTGAACAGATGTTGCTTTTAATACCGTTTTAATATCATACATATCGATTACTCCCTTCCGTCTTCTATGAGTCCTGCTTTAATAAACTCGTGCACAAGGTTTTGGGGTGACATAGGAAGTTTATAAATAGAAACTCCGGTTGCATGAAGTACAGCATTTCGAATAGCAGGTGCCTGAGGAATAAGGGGCGGCTCACCAAGTGCCTTGTTCCCATAAGGTCCCGTTGGTTCATAGGTTTCAACAAAATGTGATTCCATTTCCGGAATATCCATTGATGTAGGAATTTTATAATCAAGGAGATTATTATTTAATGGCTTTCCTGTTTTGGAATCAAAAAGTAATTGCTCGCCGATTGCATAGCCTACCGCCATTGCCACACCACCATGAACCTGGCCTCTGGCAAGCTGTGGATTCAAGATCTTGCCGCTGTCATTTAAGGAAATAATCTTACTTATTTTAATTTTACCAATTGGCACATCAACCTCAAGGTCAACAAAGCTTGCACCAAAAGCAAAGCAATTGCTAAGGCAGGTATATGTTGTCTCCGCAGTAATATGTTCTGTCTGGGAACTGTCGTTTATAAAGTTTATAAGGGTTGCAACATTCCCGATACTACAAATAATCTCCTTTGTTTTCCCAATAATAATATTTTCATTTTCTATTGTAAGATCGTCTATAGAAATCTTTGCTATTGCGGCTGCCTTTCCAATAATTTTTTCCTTCATAAGCAATGCGGTCTTCTTAACAGCTCCCCCTGTAACATAGGATTGTCTTGAGGCATAGGCTCCACTGTCATAGGGCGTTATATCCGTATCCTGTGTGGATATAACATGAATCTTGCTTTCCGGTATTGTTAAAATCTCTGAGGCCATCTGTGCAAATACGGTATCAGAACCCTGTCCAAGCTCCGTAGCACCTATCTGGACCTGAATACTTCCGTCTTCATTTAGAACCATGCGGCAGGCTGCATTTTCAAGCTGGATGGGATAAACTCCTGTTTTATAGCAGAAGATTGCCATGCCTACACCCTTTTTAATGTCTTTTGAGGTTTTATTGAATTGGTCATATTCTTTTCTTTTTTTATCCCAATCTATAAGCTCTCTGCCTTTGTCAATACATTCCTCAAGTCCATTACTTTTAACGTAAAACTTATCAAATGGATCCCGAAAGCCAAGCTTCATAATATTTTTCTTTCTAAAATCTATAGGATCCCAGCCCTTTTCCATTGCAATATCATCCATTTGGCTTTCCATGGCAAAATCGATTTGAGGAATTCCATAACCTCTTAAGGCTCCTGCAGATGGCAGATTTGTATAAGCCGTAGAGGATTCGCCTATCTGTATTTCTCCTGACGGATACAGTTCGAAGAAATTTGTAACAGCATAGGCTGTTATGGAATGTCTATGGGTACCGTAAGAACCTCCATTTGAATTAAGCTTAAGTCCCTTTCTTTTAATTTTTCCATTCTCATCAACCTCTACGGATGCATATATATCCATTCCGTGACGGGTTCTTGTGTTTACAAAGGTCTCCTCCCTGGTGAGCAGGATCGCAACACATCTGCCTCCAAGCTTCTTAGACAAAAATGCTGCTACCGGTTCATACATGGTATCCTGCTTGTTTCCGAATCCTCCTCCCAAATATGGCTTAATAATCTTAACATCTCCTATTGGCATCTCAATAGCTTCAGCAACATTTCTACGTAATGTATGGGGTACCTGATTACAAGTTACAACTATCATTTTTTTGCCCTCCATATAGGCAAAGCATGAATTATTTTCAATATGGCAGGCATGTACCGGGGGTACGGAAAAATAGGTTCCTTTTAAATCCTCTCTGCCTGCTATGTATGGATCATCTGAAAACTTCCCTTTATAAAAATCTACTTCTCCATCTTTAATTTCAAAATCCATTCTGGAAAGCTCGTTTGATGGACACTGTTCATGAAGTGATATTTTGTTATTTATTGCTGCCTGTGGCGTTAAAAGAGGTTCATATTCCTCATATTCTACTACAATTTTCTCCAGAGCCTTTTGTGCATTCAGTGCATTATCTGCAACAACGGCTGCTATGTCGTCACCATAATAACGTACACGTTTACTTAAAATTAATTTATCCTTTACATCCGGATGGTTTGGATCCAGTGAAAGGGGATGGCCGGATGTTGCATAAAGTACATCAGGTACATCAAAACAAGTAAGTATTGTTTCAACGCCAGGCATTTTTAATGCTTCCTCAATATTTATGCTCTTTACAATACCATTTGCAATAGTACTGTGCAGTACCTTTGCAATAAGGGCATTACTTGGCAGCATATCCTCAACATATTTAGCAGTACCTGTTACTTTCTCAATGGCATCCACTCTGTTAATACTCTTACCAACTCCCATATTGACACCTCCAAAATAATGTATTATTCCGTCTTTTCCTACTCAGTCAAAATCAAAATAGCTGTCAAGTGAATAAGGAATTGACTTAAATTTATCAAGATAACTTCCATCTATAAGATCTTCAAAGGCTTCCATACGATAATCACCCTCTTCATATACGAATTTGACTTCATATTCCATTCCGGGCAGTCTGGCCGCCTGTGAAAAATAAGCAATGCCCCTTAATTTATCCTCCGACATCTCAATTGATTCAAAATTGATGAAAAGGGGTGTTAAATACGGATAAGAACGCTCCTTTTCAAAAGCCTTAGCGAACTCTTCTCTGGTTATTTTATCTTTATACTCCTGAATTAAAAAATCATATATATTTTCAGGAGTCTCATAGTTATAATTAATTTCATCAGCAAAAGCTTTTACTCTTTCTTCTGCATTCTTTGCAGAAATATTCGATTTTGTACAGCCTGTAAGTAAATAGGCTGTGCATAATATACACAGAAAAGCCCATGATATTTTTATCATCTTTCCAGCCTCGAATATGGAATAGTATAAGCACTTGGAATCTCTGATTTCTTTGAAGCCAATATTAGTGCTAATACTGTCATAATATAAGGCAACATTAATAATAATTGATTGGCAATATTAATGCCTAAGGCCTGAAGCCTCATTTGCAGGGCTGATGCAAATCCAAAAAGCAAAGCCCCCAACATGGAACGTTTTGGTATGAATCTGGAGAAAATAACTACCGAAATAGCAATATAGCCACGGCCTCCTATAATTGCCTCCGTAAACTGATTTAAATAGGCAATGGTCATAAATGCACCTGCTGCACCTGCATAGGCACCACCGATCAAAACAGCACTGTAGCGGATTTTTGCTACACTGATTCCCTTTGAATCAGCAGCTCTTGGATGCTCACCAACTGCCTTAATTTTCAAACCGAAAGTGGTTTTTTCTAATACAAACCATGTAATAGGAACCAGTAAGAATCCAAGATAAACTAAAATATTATGTTGAAAAAATATTGGTCCGATTATTGGTATATCTGATAGTAATGGAATATTTATTATTGAAAAAGTTTCAACCTGTGGAGGAAGCTTTTGAATTCCAAATATTACACGGTAGGCATATACGGCAACACCAGCTCCCAGAATATTTAACCCAATTCCTGCTATAACCTGATTTGCTTTCATTGTAATACTGAGGCATGCCATTAATAAGCTCCACAGCATACCAAAGATAATACCTCCTAAAATTCCAATCCACAAATTACCTGTCAGGTAAGCAACCGAAAAACCAGACACAGCCCCAATGGTCATAGTGCCTTCAACACCCAGGTTCAAAATACCGGCCTTTTGTGTAAATATCTGGCCTAATGCTGGAACAAGAATAGGAGTTGCTAAACGAATTGTACTAGCCAGCAGGCTCACAAGAAATCCTAGTGTAAATATATTACTTAGCATAGTTTTTCCTCCTTCCAATCCACTCTTTCATCGTATATTTTATTGCAGTATTCCGAAATGCTGTTCTGGCTATTACAAAAATAATAATCAATCCCTTTATAACATCCACTATTGAATATGGTACATTGGTCATACGCTGCATGCATGAACCACCGACCATAAGAATAGAAAAGAAGAAAGAAGAAATAACGATGCCCAGGGGATTTAATTCGCCTAAAAGAGCTATAACAACTGCAATATCACCATAACCACTTGATATTCCTTCCAGTAAACGATATTGAACACCATAAGTTTCATTCCAACCGGCAAGACCTGCAAAAGCACCTGAAATCATCATTGTAATGATTATTGTTCTTTTCACATTTATACCTGCATAGGTAGAAACTTTTTCTCCCTGTCCGATTAAGTCTGTTTTATACCCAAGAGGGGTTTTCCAGAAGAAAAACATCAACAGGATAATTAAAATCATGATTACAATTCCGGCATGGATGCGATAATTACTAAACAGCAGAGGTATTCTGAGGGATTCCTTCAAAACCTCTGATTGGGCTAATTCACCCTGTGGATCCATCATAGGTCCATATACCAAAAAAGCAAGAAAATAAGTTGCAATGTAGTTAAGCATTAAGGTTGTAATAACCTCATTTGCATTGAACTTTGTTTTTAACCATCCTGCAAGACCTGCCCACAGGCCGCCTGCCAGTATAGCAGAAAGGATAGATAAAGGTACTATCAGAAAAGGCGGTAATTCCACATAGATACCAATAGCAGCTGAGGCAATAGCACCCATGGTAAACTGCCCATCTGCACCTATATTCCAAAGCTGGGCCTTATAAGCGATAGATATACCTAATGCCATTATAGTAAGGGGAATCATCTTTATAAACAATTCCGACAATCTTAGCTTACTGCCAAAAGCACCGGATATAATTGTGGCGTATGCTTCCATTGGTTTATTACCGGATATAAGGACCAATACTGCTCCAATTATAAGTGCCAGGGCTATCATAGCCACTGCACCGGCGGCTTTTTTTCCACTGTTTAATAGTTTAGTTTTCACAACTAGCCACCTCCTGCTTTTTACCCATCATCAATGCACCAATTTCATGAGTACTTGCACCCCTTGGCAAAATTCCCATTAACTTTCCGTCAAAAATTACTGCTATTCTATCTGATAACTGTAATATTTCTTCCAGATCTGCTGAAATAAGAAGTACGGAAGTTCCTGCATTTCTTGCATCCAGAACTTTTTTTCTCACATATTCGGCGGCACTTACATCAAGTCCCCTTGTAGGCTGATTGGCTATAAGAACCTGTGGATTTAAATTAATTTCCCTTGCAAGTATTATTTTTTGTTGATTACCGCCGGAAAGAGCTCTTGCCTTTTCTTCACCGTTAATTGATTTGATTTGATACTCCGACTTTGTCTCATTCCAATACTTATCAATGACCTTCGGCTGCAAGAGTCCATTTTTTACAAATGGAGCCTTATTCAGTTCCTTTAGAATCAGATTTCTTTTTAAGCTCCAATTTAAAGCAAGTCCTGTTGTATGCCTGTCTTCGGGAATATGTGAAACCCCCTGTTCTATGTAATATACCGGCTCTTTGTTTACCATTTTCTTATCATTTAATATAATTTCGCCACTGTCGGATTTTCTAAGCCCCGTTAATACCTCACATAATTCTTTCTGACCATTACCATCAACCCCTATAACCTCATTCTCTCTAATGTCAAGAGAAAACTCCTTTAATGCTGGCAATCCCTTATCATTTTTTGCACAAACATTTTTAATGCTGTACTTTACTTCTCCCGGTTCTATTGTATTCTTGGGAAAATCGAAAAGTACATCCCTTCCAACCATCATTCTTGTTAGGTCATCCTTGGTTACTGTAGAGTCAACTGCTCTTCTGCCAATCATTTTGCCATCTCTAAGAACTGTCACTTCATCAGCTATTGATGTGATTTCCTCTAATTTATGTGTAATTAAAATAATTGATTTACCATCATCCCTCATTTCCTTCAGGGTTTCGAAAAATGCATCCACCTCCTGTGGTGTCAAAACCGCTGTTGGTTCATCAAGAATTAAAATTTCTGCCCCCTGATACATGGCGGTCAAAATTTCAACCCGCTGCTGCTCACCTACGGACAATTGCCATATCTTTGAATATGGGTCAATTTCCATTTTATATTTTTCTGCCAACGTTTTTAATTCTTCTGCCGTCTGCTTCGTGTCAAGTAATATTCCCCGTCTGGACTTTCTTCCAAGCATCACGTTTTCCACAACAGAAAAAGGACGTGCCAGCATAAAATGCTGATGTACCATACCGATTCCCAGTGATATAGCTTTAACCGGTGATGATATATTTTCTTTTTTTCCGTTTATGAAAATTTCTCCATCTTCCTGATTATAAAGCCCGTAAAGTATATTCATTAATGTTGTCTTACCTGCACCGTTTTCCCCTAACAATCCATGTATTGAACCTCTTTTGAGTTTAAATTCTATACTATCCAGGACTTTTACGTCATTAAAACTTTTTGTTATCTTCTCCATTTTAACTGCTATAGTTTCCATATGCAGTCCCCCAGTCTTAATATAGTTTTCCTAAGCAAATCAGTATTATTTTTTGAAACTTACATTTATTGTAGATTATTTGTTTTGTGTAATCTCAGGTATTTCAATTTCACCTTTTTTTAGTTGTTGGAAAGTGTTCTCTATAAATTTCTTTTCTTCTTCCTTCAGCATACCTTTGGGATCATTGATTTCTGTGTAAACCAAACCATCATTTGCGATATTTATCCAGTAGATTCTTTTATCATCAGAAAGAGTTTTGAAGCTTCCTGATTTAATATCATCAAAGATCTGAGCTATAACAGCTTCCCATTTGTATTGAAGTCCTGATAATACATTCTTTTCTCCCAGGCTAACCTGATCTTCCACGTTACCTAAAGCATATTTGTCTTTCTCTACTGCTGCCTGTACAACGCCTAGACCAATCCCATCACCTGAGTGCCAGATTACATCTACTCCGGAATCATACATTCCAACCGCTGCCTCATAAGCACCTGCCGTATCAGTCCAGTCACCTGTATATACCTCTTGAATCTCTATCAGAGGATTAATTGATTTAGCGCCTAATTTATAGCCCTCATGTCCTCGGAAAATTTCAGAAGCATCTGCGCCGCCAACTACTCCTATTTTACCTGTTTCTGATGTAAGTGCTGCTATAACACCCATTATGTAACCGCCTGACTCAAGGTCAACATCATAAATGGCAGAATTTTCTTCGAATTTGTATCCTGTACCTAAAAGGAAACAGGTATCGGGATATTTTTTTGAAACAGATATAATTGGTTCCATGAACTGAAATCCATGACCAAAAACAACATCATAACCTTGGTCTGCAAAATCAGCCAACGCAGGTTGAATATCTGCCACTTCATAAACGTTCTCTACAATTTTTAATTCAATGTCTTCTTCATGTTCCTCCATGTATGCGGTCATGCCTTCATACATAGCTTGATTAAAGGATACATCATCCTTTTTGCCTGGAAGAATTAATGCAACTTTTAGCTTTTCTTTTGAGGCACCAACTGACTTTGATGGTGAAGCACATCCCGTAAGAGATACCAGAACCGTTACTAATACCATAGAAAATACTGCCATCGACTTAATAATTCTTTTCATTTTGACACTCCTTCTTTCTCACCTTTTGCAGGGAAATAATTTATTTATCTATAAGGCTGAACCTTTAGACAACATTTTTTGACGGCTTTTCCTTCTACACAACTGAAATTTTCTTTATTTCATTTAAAGATATTATCTTATAGGTAATACCTTTAAGGTATTACCTATTTTCCAAGTATAGATTATCTTGTTTTCTTTGTCAAGTTTTTATTAGTTATTTCGCTTATTTTTTTCCTTTTAAGTTGTTATTTATGTATATATTCACCATCCATTCTATTAAGCAAATATTGGCATTTGGCACTTTTGCTGTTTTACGGACTTATGCAAGGCATGTTATTGGTACTCTTGAAATATTTTGTAAATTAAGCTATTATAAAAAGTGGCTAACATAATATATTGATTACAGAAAAAAGTGGGTTTCTGAAGAAAATGAATAAGATTTGGTTTACAAAGATGGAATCCTATATACTATTCTGAGAATGCATTAAAGGAGTTTTTTATGAAGGAAGAAATAGGTTTTAAGGAATTAGAAAAAAATATAGAAACTACAATTTATGAAGGAATCTTAAAATTAGGATACAATCCTGATGAAGCATTAAGCATTTATTATGATCTTGACCTGCTGAACTATCTGTTACAGAAAGATTTCATCCACAATATCCAATGTTTGGATCATTTACAGGAATTTATTACTTACGTTAATCCACGTTTATATAATATCGATATCTTACTGGAAAAAGGCAGATTTAAATTCACAGTACCTAAGGAAGGTATTGCTTATATATACAAGGAAAACCAGAATAATAATTTTTTAACAGAATTAATTAAACTGGTTAAAACTCATAACTTTACACTGGAAGATGTCCTGGCTGTATTCGGCCATTATTCCAATGAGTTTGTATGTGAAGAAATGAATAATTCTGAATTTCAATATGTGATTTATTTTAAAGACAGTAATATTGACAAATTCAAATATTGCTTCTCCTTTGATGAAATGGGAGGATATTACCACCGCCTCCTTGACTACAGCTTTAATAGAATTATGGAAGAATAAGATTATATTAAGTCACAGTGATAAATTTCTGTATATATTAATTGTCCTCCGATGGTTTCTGATTTCATAAGGCTCACTCTATTAACAGCCATCTCCATTGGAGGAATTGTCTTTTTAAATTCTTCTATATCAAAAGTATTTTTGAACACAACTTTTCTCCCTAAAGTAAGGTGTGGCCTATATTCTCTATCTTCAATAATAAATCCACTATTTCTTAATTCTTTAACAATAGCTTTATTTAATTGAGATAATAGAGAATTATTCTTTATTCCAGCCCAGTATATATCCCCTTCTCTACGATTAAATTTTCCTAAACCTTCAATAGATAAAGTAAAGGATTTAATCTCTGGTTGTTCTATTGCCATATTCATTGCTTTTTGAATATCTTTTAAAGCATTGCTTTCACCTATAAAGGCTATTGTAAGATGAAAATTATCTTTTTTAGTAAAATTCCCTTTTATGGAGTTCTGTTTCATATATTGAGTTATTTTAAATAAATCGGATTTAATTTCAGGTGTAAAATTCACTGCAATAAATAGTCTCATATCTTAATCTCCTTTAATTATTATGGAAATCTTCTCTTCTTATTATGTCTATCTAATAATTATACTTATTTAAAAATTATGGTTATCTAATAATTAATGCCTATCAGCTGGCATGCCTATCTGTAAATATATTTATCTGTTCTAAGAATATCATGGCATTTGTGTAATTGCAATATAGCATTAAGATGTGAAAAATAAATAATATTATTCTTATATGCTTATACTAAATTAAAATTGTACTTATGAAACCCGTACAAAAGAATCTGGAATTAAGCAATTAAGATAAAAATCGGAGACTGTATAATGGACCTTTTTGAAACCAAATCTATCAAACCCATGTTAATAAAAGATATACAAGAACCTTTTAATTCGCCGGATTATATTTATGAATTAAAATTAGATGGCATAAGATGCATTGCTTATCTGAATGAAACAGCCACAGATTTAAGAAATAAAGAAAATGATCTACTGCTTCCCTATTATCCCGAATTAGCAGATATTCATGTTTTTACTAAGGGAAAGTGTATTCTGGATGGTGAATTAGTAATCATTAAAAATGGTGTTCCTGACTTTTTTGAAATGCAAAGAAGAATGCATTTAGATGATAAAATTAAAATTGAGCTGGCAGCCAGACAATATCCTGCCAGTTATGTTGCTTATGATATCTTGTATCTTAATAACAAAGAATTGATTGACTTACCCCTGCTGCGGCGGAAAGAGATACTAGAAGAAGTGATAAATGAAAATGCAAAATTAGCAGTAACCAGATACGTATGGGAATATGGAATAGAATTGCATGATTTTACAAAACAACAGAACTTAGAAGGTGTGGTGGGTAAAGGGAAAGACAGTAAATATTACTTTGATGCAGAAACAAGGAATTGGATCACATTTAAAAACTGGGGTAACAGGAATTTTGTAGTCTGTGGGTATATACGAAAAGAAAAAGGTATCACAAGCCTTATATTAGGCCAATATCGCGGTACTGAATTACTCTATAAAGGACATGTAACCTTAGGAGTTCCCTTAAATTTTGCATCGGAATACAATTTAAAAAAGATTGACTCTTCTCCATTCCGGTTAACTCCTTCCTGCGGCAAAGAAGCTATATGGCTAAATCCTGAGTTAGTTTGTGAGATACATTATATGCCTAATAAGAAAGGAAGGCCAGGTAAGCCGGTATTAAGAGGTATTAGAGAGGGTAAAAACCCCTTTGAGTGTCAGGAAGAACCAAAAAAATAAAAACGGCTTAATTTTATCATGATTTAAACCGTTTTTTATTATTAAATTTATTTTACTTCAACTGTCCAGTTAAAGGTATCTTGGATTTTTCCTAATTGAAGTCCGGTAATGGTATCATAAAATTTCTGACTATATTCACCGATTTGGCCGTCCCCAACCTGCATAATGTGATTTTCCCATCTTAGTTCTTTTACAGGTGAAATTACGGCTGCTGTACCTGTTCCAAATATTTCTTCCAATTTGCCGTTCTTATAAGCTTCATATATTTCATCAATAGAAATTTTTCTTTCCTCTACCGGTAAACCCCATGCTTTGCAAAGATTAATAACAGAATCCCTGGTTACTCCCGGTAAAATGCTTCCATTTAACTGAGGTGTTATAACTGTACCATCAATTTTAAAGAAAATATTCATTGCACCTACTTCTTCAATGTATTTGCGTTCTACCCCATCTAACCATAATACCTGAGAGTAGCCTTCCTGATGGGCTTTCACCTGTGATTTCAGGGAAGCTACATAATTTCCCCCTGTTTTTGCTTCTCCAATGCCGCCTCTTACTGCTCTCACATATTCATCTTCAATCCAAATCTTAACTGGATCCAATCCTTCCGGATAATAGGCTCCAACCGGTGATAAGATAATGATAAATAAATATGTATCAGAAGGTCTTACACCTAAATAAGGATCTGTTGCGATTACAAATGGTCTTATATACAAGGAGGTTCCGGGTTTTGTGGGAATCCATGCTTCATCTGTTTTAACAATGGCTTTTAATGCGTCAAGAAAGTCTTCTTCAGGAATCTCAGGAATGCAAAGTCTTCTATTTGATTGATTTGCTCTTTCAATATTCTTATTAGGCCGGAATAATAAAGTTCTTCCTTCTTCTGTCTTGTAAGCCTTTAAGCCTTCAAACATTTCCTGTCCATAATGAAATACCATGGCAGACGGATCTAAACAAAGGGATTGATAAGGAACGATTCTTGCATCATGCCATCCTTTTCCTGTTTCATAATTCATTAGAAACATATGGTCCGTAAATATGGTACCAAACTTTAACGGATTATCTGCCTTTGGAAGTTCCTTGGGTGTAGTTGTTCTCTCGATTCTAATATCTAACATGGTTTTCATCCTTCTTTCTAAAGTACATATTCATTCACTTTTTTTTATATAATTACTATATTAATCTTCCTATTCTTATTTTTCAAGTATTTTGTTCAGGAAACTATATAATAAATATATATATTTATACTTTTTCCGTTAATTATACAAAGTAGGCCTAAATCTTTTTAATTCTCTTTTGTAATCATTATGCATAAATATAGCTCTTATCAAAGAGCTATGATTGAAAATAGTTCTTGATAATGGGAATATAACTCCTAATTTAGGACTTGAATATATTGGAATTAATGTTATATTTAAAGGTAAATATTTGATTAAAATTGATTGTAGTAAGTGG
Organism: Anaerocolumna aminovalerica; assembly: GCF_900115365.1. Taxonomy (GTDB): domain Bacteria; phylum Bacillota; class Clostridia; order Lachnospirales; family Lachnospiraceae; genus Anaerocolumna; species Anaerocolumna aminovalerica. Next base: position 19,619 of record NZ_FOWD01000010.1, on the reverse strand, counting down.
AGTTGAAACAATAAGGAACAGTATTGTTTGGATATGCAAAGAAAACTTTTATTAGTAGTTGGATAAATGAATAAAGAAAGGTAGAATAAGTAATGATAATCACAGATTTTACACAGGAACACATAGAAGAAGCACTTAAAATCGCAAAGGCAAATTATGAGGAAGAACGCCGCTTTGTACCTATTCTTCCAACAGTTGATGTTTTGCCTGACTTAGAGGAATTTGCAGAAAACGGCCTAGGTGTCTCTGCATTTGAGGGTAATAAAATGGTTGGTTTCTTATGCTGTTATAAACCTTGGAACAATGCTTTTACAACATATGCAAGAGGTACATTTTCACCTATTCATGCTCATGGTGCTATTAACGAAAATAGAGAAAAAATTTATAAGCGGATGTACCAGTCAGCGGCTGAAAAATGGGTAAAAGCTGGTATCAGTAGCCATTCTATAGGTTTATATGCACATGACCCCCAAGGAATAAATGCCTTTTTTACATATGGGTTTGGGTTACGCTGCGTTGATGCAATTCGTCCGATGGAGGAAATACAAGAAAAGCCCTGTTCTGACTTTACATATTCCCAACTTAAAAAAGCAGATGAAAGTGAAGTTACAACACTTCGCCGAGAACTGAGTGCACACTTAGCTGAAAGCCCATGTTTTATGAAAACCACAACCCAGGATTTTGACCTGACTGACGCAAATGATCAAAATTCTCGTATATTTATTGCCAGGCATAATAATTCAATTATAGCATTTTTGGAAGTAACTGATAGTGGAGAAAATTTTGCTACTTCAACCCCGGATATGCAGAATATTTGTGGTGCTTACTGTTTATCTGAATATAGAGGCAACGGCGTTAGCCAAGGGCTGTTAAATTTTATGATTACAACTTTAAGAAATGATGGTTACACTCGTCTCGGAGTAGACTTTGAAAGTTTTAATCCAACCGCCTATGGCTTTTGGCTAAAACATTTTACAGCATATACACAGGGTGTTGTCCGCAGGATAGACGAAAAAGCACTTCCTGAAAATATGTTAAAATAGCAAAGCAAATATTTAGTTGTAGCCTAATTAAAGAATGGAATAAAATTTTTACATAGAAAATTTAGATGTATATTATTTAGCAGATTAGTACTATGAGAATATTATTTCAGATTATGTATAGCTGTGTGCATTATATACATATAACTCCTCACTGCTTTATAGTGGATTGATTTTAAAAACCAATTTCATATAAATAAGTGAGGAGTTATATTTTTTAATACTAAACTAGTAGTGTCTAACTATTTTATTTTAAGGGGGGAAATGTTTTATTTTAATGTTTTAATATAATGCTTTCAATTTAATGTCTTTAAGTGTAATACTTTCAATGAACACTTTTTCATTGACACTAAGAGTTTACATATAAGGTCTTATTTGTGTATGTTATATTCTTAATTATCAGGTTATTCGTATAGAAAGTGTAGATTATTTACAGTCTTAAAATTAAGAACAATATTTACTTTCTAACTCTTCCAACATAGTTTTATAATATGCCTGGGTTCCTTTATCTTCTGCTTCTTTTTCAAAAGCTTCCGTTTTTTTATTTATACCTTCTATGATTTCCTGTGGTAAATTTTTAGCTCCAAAGCTATATACAACTTCGTCTTCTTTTGCAATATGACGGGTTAAAAGATGGGTATAACCTACAGCATTACTAATGACGTCCAGTTTACTTTCTTCATCACCATTTTTTACTCTTTCCAAAGCTTCCTCCAAATCAGACATATACAATCTGCCCAGATCATGTTCCACCAACATTCCGTGAGTGATTAGATTATCCGCTATTTTACCAAGATGATTCTGCATTTCTTTAAATAATAGCTTTTCTTCTTTTCCGTGGTGATGTTTATCAACATAGCTTCGTACAAAATCAATCATCTTACCAAAATCCTCATAATCGATTTCCTTGCCCTGGAATATAGTATAACAGGCACTGCGGATTACTTTTAACATACGGGTTGCGTATTTGTGTTCTTCAACCATTAAATCAATACTGTTCATTGGCTATCCACCTTCTTTCTATCATTTTATCTTACTATTCTACTGATAGTTTCATCAAGCTTTTCATAAGTTATATCAGCATGTGACAATAATCCTTTGATATATTCTTCTCTTAATATATAGTAAATTTTAATATCTCCGCCAACTTCTGTCCAATAATTCTCATGTACACATAGGTTACGCTTCCATATAATTTCATTATCTTCCTGTGAAACCAACAAGTTAGCGTGATCACAGGGCATTCCGTCAAGCAGGGTATCGTTTAAGCTTTTATATGCTTCTGCTATAGTAGCGTCTTTACTTAAAATAGATTCTTTTTCCCCTAGAGTTCTAAATATTTCTTTTAGCTCCTCCAGGTTCTTAGAACCTTCCTTTAATAAGGTGGTAACTGCATCTGCCAGTCTATATTCTACTGTTGATACACATTCTTGAAGCCAGCCATGTATATTGGAAGTGTCTATCTGTTCTTCCAAGGGTCTTAAATCAATGGTTCCATATTGATTATCCAGCTTGCTTCTTAAATCATAATTTAAGTTTTTACTTTTCGCAAATTGAATGACTGCCTCCACCATGTTGTTTTGCAATTTTATTTTATTGTATAACCAATAATGAATTGGGCCAAGAAAAGCACTCATGTTACCTCCTTATATGTGAACATAACCGGGAAATTGCATTTTCACCGGTTATGATTGTTGTAGTCATAAACAATCTTATTTTATTATTTCAAAGTACTGCTTTATTATTCCAATAGTGTTATATTTATTGATTTCTTACTATCAGAATTTTACTTTCTTATTTAATTCAATGAATGTTTTTATCTCAAGGGATATTATTTTCATATCCCTTGAGATCTATATTGTCTCACATTCAAGTACTATATTTTACATAAGCAAATTATTATATCTCAGAATTATGCCATGAATAATTTTAAGTCGTCTTCTACTGTTCCAATTCCAGCAATGCCGAAGTTTTCAACTAATACTTTAGCTACATTTGGAGAAAGGAAAGCTGGTAATGTTGGTCCTAAATGGATATTCTTAACTCCTAAATATAGAAGAGAAAGTAGAACGATAACTGCTTTTTGCTCATACCATGCAATGTTATATGCAATTGGAAGATCATTAACATCCTCTAAACCAAATACTTCTTTTAATTTAAGAGCGATTAATACTAAGGAGTAAGAGTCATTACATTGTCCTGCATCCAGTACTCTTGGTATTCCACCTATATCTCCCAAAGGAAGTTTATTGTATTTGTATTTTGCACATCCTGCGGTTAAGATTACTGTATCTTGTGGCAATGCTTTTGCAAAATCAGTATAGTAATTTCTTGATTTAGCCCTTCCATCACAGCCTGCCATCACAAAGAATTTCTTAATAGCTCCGGATTTTACAGCGTCTACCACTGCACCAGCTAACTCAAATACCTGGTTATGAGCAAATCCGCCAACAATTTCTCCAGTTTCAATTTCAGTTGGAGCAGCACATCTCTTAGCATGTTCAATAATTTCAGAGAAATCTTTCTTATCTCCAGTGCCTCCCGGAATATGTTTACATCCCACAAATCCTGCTGCACCTGTAGTATATAATCTATCTTTGTAGCTATCCTTTGGAGGAACAATACAGTTTGTTGTCATAAGGATTGGTCCGTTAAAGGAAGCGAATTCTTCGTTTTGTTTCCACCATGCATTACCATAGTTACCTATAAAATTGCTGTATTTCTTAAATGCTGGGTAGTAATGAGCTGGAAGCATTTCAGAGTGAGTATAAACGTCTACTCCTGTTCCCTGGGTTTGCTCTAATAATTGCTCTAAATCTTTTAAATCATGGCCGGAAATTAAGATACCAGGATTTTTGCCAACACCAATATTAACTTTAGTGATTTCCGGATTACCATAAGAAGTTGTATTTGCTTTATCAAGTAAAGCCATACCGTCAACACCGAATTTACCAGTTTCTAATGTCAGTGCTACTAATTCATCAGCTGTTAGAGTATCATCCAATGTTTTAGCTAATGTGCTTTGCATAAATGCACATACTTCTTCATTTTCAAAGGATAATGCATTTGCATGTTTTACATAAGCAGCTAAACCTTTTAAGCCATAAGTGATTAATTCTCTTAAGCTTCTAACGTCTTCATTTTCAGTTCTTAATACACCAACTGTTGTGGATTTTGTATCAAATTCTTCATCTGTGCTGGCATCCCATGTTGCTGCATCTGGTAAATTTGCTGTGTTATTTAGTTTTTGTAATAAATCTCTCTTTACATTAAGAGTCATTCTTACTCTGTCATAGAATACTTTGTCATCAAAGTTTGCATTGGTAATAGTTGTAAATAAATTTAAAGTAACTAGATAATTAATATCTGTTCCAATAGTCTGCCCTTCTGCTCTAAGTCGTGTAGTCACTTCAGAAAGTCCTTTTGTAACATAGATTAATAAGTCCTGCATTCTTGCAAGGTCCGGTGACTTACCACAAACACCGAATTTTGTACATCCGGTACACCCTGCTGTTTCCTGACATTGATAACAAAACATTTTGTTTTCCATTTACTTACCCTCCAATTATATATTTATAATTTTAATGATTTTTTAACTTGGTTGCTTCATTTCTTAAAATGAAATCTTTTTTGTCTAAGTTGTTTTAACCGATGTCATTATATTATAATAATTGAATTAGAATTTCTGTAACATATGTTACGAATTAAAAAATAAATTTATATAATGAAAAAAGATATGAAATTCTGATCTTTTCATATCTTTTAAAAATGTAATATGCATTTTTCAGCCTGCATTCCCAAACAATTCTTTTGAACATGGTAGGTATGCATCGATCAATTCTGCTATATTATTGGGATCGGTATCTGGCATAACTAATAAATTGCTATTGGTCCATGAGGACCATCAATAATTTCTATTTTCGTTTCAAAAATATTAGTCAAAATTTCTGAATCCATAATCTCTTCTACTGTTCCAAAGGCGGCAATTTGTCCATCTTTCATGGCACAAATTCTATCAGAGTATTTGGCTGCAAAATTTATATCATGGAGAACAGTCAGAATTGTTCTACCAAATTCATTAGCAACATGCCTTAAATGCTCCATCATTTGAACAGAACGAGCAACATCAAGATTATTCAGAGGCTCGTCCAAAAGAACATATTCCGTCTCTTGGCACAAAACCATTGCTACATATGCCCTTTGCCTTTGTCCACCAGAAAGCTCATCTAAATATCTATTTTCCAGATCAGTCAAGCCTAAAAAATCGATATATTTAGAAATAATAACCTCATCCTCATTCGTTAATCTTCCCTTTGAGTGGGGAAAACGTCCAAATCCAGCTAATTGTCTGACAGTAAGCCTGGTTACAAAATGATTTTCTTGTCGCAAAATAGTTAAATGTTTTGCTAAATCTTCTGATTTACATTGAGAAATATCCATATTTGCCACCTTAATATGGCCTTCATCCATATTTAAAAGTCTTCCAATCATCAAAAGCGTGGTAGACTTCCCTGCACCATTGGGTCCAATTAAAGAAGTAAGTCCCGCTTTTGGTATGTCAATATTCAAAGGGCCTATTTTTACCTCGTCAGTATACACCTTTTTTGCATTGTCAATCCTTATCATAAAGTTCCCTTCCTTAAAAGTACAATTAAAAATGTTATTCCACCAAACATCTCAATAATAACTGAAACTACACCTTGAGCATTGAATACATGATACATAAAAAAGTATGAACCTGTTAATATCAAAAATCCAATTGCAAGAGCCATTGGAAATACATATCTGTGATCATAAGTAGGCACCACCTGATAGCTCAAAGTTGCAACTAAAAATCCATAGAAAGTAAGCGGCCCAACCAAAGCCGTTGAAATTGACATCAAAACAGAAACTAATATAAGCGTATAAATTATGTTTGATTGATGATTAACTCCCAATGAAGTACAGACATCTTTTCCAAGTGACAATACATTTAATTTCTTGGAATAAGCAAGAATAAGTATTGCTGCAACTATTACAATTGGAATTGCAATAGGAAAATATTCAGAAGCCGCATTATTCACAGAACCAAATAATTTTGCCTGTAAAATATCAAACTCAGACGGCGCGAGAAGTCTTCTCATAAAAGATGACAAAGACTTTAGCCCTGTTCCAATAATCACTCCAACCAAAAGCATAAGTTGTAAATTTCCATACTTTCCGGAAAGCAACCATCCATAAAGTATCAAACACATCAAGACCATAATAACAACTTGAAATACAAAAGATCCAATACCTCTAAAGCTTATGAATGCATTGGCGCCAAAGAAAAACATTGTACTCGTATGAATTGTTGAATAAAGTGCTTCAAAACCTAAAAGTGAAGGAGTGATAACCCTATTATTCGTAATCGATTGAAAAGCCACAGTGGACAAGCTCTGGCAAATTACAGCAATAACCATTGTAACAAGAGCAACCATCCTTCTTCTGGCAACTGGGATAAAAGAAGGGGAATCTACTGGAACCGGATTGTTATAAACCAAAAGTCCATAGGAAAATAGGATGCCCAAAACAATCAATGCTATGAGCAAAATCCAATAACGTTTTTCTTCCTTTTTTGAACGAAAAGCTCTAGCTGATCTGTTTTCATTATGAAGGCTAGATATAATTTCCCCATTTTTATTATTACTATATTCTAATTCCTTCATCTTAGTCTCCTTTGTCTCAATAAAATAACAATAAATACCACTGAACCTATTGTTCCAAGTATCAAAGAGACAGGTACTTCAAAAGGCATGATAATTGTCCGAGAAATTATGTCACAAACAGTTATAGTACCCATTCCTAACACACATACCCAGGGCAAATTACTTCTAAGATCATCGCCCCTAAACATTGAAACAATATTTGGTACAATTAAACCTAAAAAAGGTAAATTTCCAATAACAGCTGCTACAATTCCAACTGCAAAAGAAATAAGACCAGTGCCAAGAAGAACGATCTTATTATAATTTAATCCAAGACTTGTTGTAACATCTTCCCCTAGTCCAGCTAAAGTCAGCTTATCAGCATAGATAAAAATAAGAAATGTAATGATAACTATTAACCATAAATATTCGTATCTTCCAATTTGAACCGATGCAAAAGAACCTACAAACCAGGTTTCAATGTTTTGTGTCATTTGAAAAACTAGTCCAATAAATGTGGAAATTGCAGAAATGACTGCTCCAAGCATCATTCCAATAATGGGGACAATCAAAGATGAACGAAGTTTAACTCTTCTTAAAAATAAAAAGAAAATCATAGTTCCGATAAAGGAAAAAACGATGGCCCCAGTCATTCTTTGAACTAAAGTTGGTGCAGGAAAAAACAAATAAACAAAAACAAGTCCCAAACCTGCCCATTCAATAGTTCCTGTTGTGGTAGATTCAACTAAACGATTTTGCGTAATCAGTTGCATTACCAGACCTGACATTGACATTGCAGCTCCAGTAAGCATTAGTGAAGCTGTTCTTGGAACACGAGTTATGAAAAACATATTCATTCCATCCTCTTGCCCTTTTATATCATAAACTCCGGTAAACAGCGATATAATACCTAAAATAATAACAACTATAATTGCTAATATAAAGGGTTTTGTCCATATTCTATTGTGATTATAACGTTGGGGCTGAGAATTCTCAGCCCCAGCCAATTTTTGTATTGTATCTTTTGGCACTATTTTATACTCCTTTATACTACTTACTATTTAGCTAAAGAATTTGTAAGATTTTCAAATAACTCCAGATAAGTTTGTATTGATTCATTAGTATAAGTATCATTTGGTGCATAAACTATCTGTTCTTTAGAAACTGCAGTTGTATTTTTAAGAGCAGGTGAATTATCAATAACATCCTGAGCAGGAACTGCATCAGTTGTAGAAGAAACTGCAGCATCACGATCCAGTACGAAGATCCAATCCGGATTACTTTGTGCAATAGCTTCAACAGAAATATCATCACCTTGATGGTCTGAAGAAGAACCATCAACTTCTAATGCTGGAGTCCATCCAAAGATTTCATACATTGGTCCCCAAACACGTCCAGAATGTGGAGCTGAGAAACCAATATCTCCGCCAGAAACTACAACACTCATAACTGTATCCGTTCCATTATATGCAGACTTAGCATTTTCAATAGCTTGATCAAAATCAGCTATCAATTGTTCAGCCTCTTCATTTTTATCAAAGATTTTCCCCAAACTGATTGTAGAATTCTTAAGTCCATTTACTAAGTTTTCTCCAGGTGAATCTGCTTCCTCAGAAACATCAAAATTAAGATTAATAACCGCTGCATTTGGTACTAATGCTTTTATCTCATCATAAAAACTGGCAAATCTTTGACCAACAATTACAAGTTCAGGGTCTACCGCTGCCAAAATTTCAAGATTTGGTTCACGATGATTTCCAATATCTTGAACTGACTCATCGGCTACATATGGCGAATCCGCAGGCATTACACCCTTTGGAACAGCCGCTAATTCAATTCCCCAATCAGATAGAGTTTCAAAAGTTCTGTTATCCAAAGCAACTACATTCTTTGGTTTTACAGGAACAGTGACAGTTCCATAAATATCTGTGATTTCAACCGTTAAAACTTTCTCAGTTTCTGCATTGTCTTCCGTTCCAGCAGTTTCTTCACTTCCCGCAGCTTCAGTAGGATTATTTACTGACTTATTAGTTTCAGGGTCAACAGTGTCATTATTTGGTTTTGAACAACCTGCCAACATCAAAGTAAAAGCTGCTAAAATTACAGTTAATTTAATAAATTTTGATTTTCTCATAAATCTCTCCTTATATGTAATCGTGATCAATAACAGATTATTGAATTGATAAAATCAATATCTATGTTATATCCTCATCAGGTAAGCAGACTTGCCTGTTTCAGCAGGAGTTAGGGCTCCTGCTGAAATGCCACATAGTGAGAATGAGGTTAGAGCCGTAACGTAAGTAAATAAACTTGCCTATAGGCAAGTGGATTATTCTCTTTAACTACGTGATTTAATAATAATTATTCCTATTTCACTATAGTGCACAGCAACAATATAAACATTTTGACAATGATTATCAATTTCATTTCCTTTATTATTATAACAAATCAAAAGATATTGTCAACTGTTTTTTCTTTACTTATCTTTTTTATCTTTACTTATCTTTTTCATCTTGAATTATGAGTTATGAATTACATCTATTATTTAAAAACCCCTAACCAAGGAATATATATCCTGATTGACGGTCATACATTGATTTAATGCTTCTTCTATTAATTCAAACTGAAACACTGTTTTTAAAATTTTACCCCTCTTGCTTCTGGTCTCTTGTGCCAGGTATAAAGCTTTAGTTATGAAACTTCCCAATCTATTCCTTTTTTGCAAATGAATACTTATTAAAAAGGTTACAAAGTTGTATGGAAGTATGACAAGAAATGTAGTAGAATTTTTCTTATAACAATAAAGTTGTTATGAAGCAAATTTATAATAGGAGGGTTATTTAACAATATGTACATAAAATTAATAGAAACTTATAGCCCGGCAAATGCACAAGAGGCACAGGATAAAAAAGTTATCTTAAACTATATAAAACATTTTGAAAACAATGTTTTACTTAGAGATAATGAAATAGCTCACATAACCAGCTCCGGATTTATTATGAATAAGTCCTTGGATAAAGCATTGTTAGTACACCATAATATACGAAATGTCTGGTCTTGGACAGGTGGACATGCCGATGGTGACGAAGATTTACTGCATGTTTCATTAAAAGAGGCTAAAGAGGAAACAGGAGTTATTGATATTCATCCATTAACAGATGGCATAGCCTCCATTGATATCCTCCCTGTATTTGGCCATATGAAAAATTCAGAATATGTAAATACCCACCTGCATCTGTCTATCGCATATGTACTTATAGCAGATGAAAAAAATGAAGTGTGTATTTGTTCCGAAGAAAACAGCGGAGTAGAATGGTTTCCCATTGAAAAATTTACACAGAAATATTTTGATGAAGGTGATGTTTACTTATATAACAAACTAATTTCTTTCGCACATATAGCTGCTAATAAAACTACCAATTAATCTACATAAATAATTTTACTTCTTAATATTTTGAAGATTAAAACCCTCTCTTAATAAAGCACGAATATTTACATAACACCCTAGGAATACTATCTGCGAAAGGAGTGTTAGATATGAGTGAGTTTAATGATACCAAAGGTGTTCCAACAAAAATAACCGAAACAAACGATGAAACTCCAGATTCCGCAACCAAAAATGGCGATGTATATTCCAGAGAACTGGAACAACCTAACCGTTCCAATGCGACACCGGACATTCCACAAGAAATGCCAATACGTGAAATGAAGTAAATGTTATAAAAATTTAGCGTAGTAGGACGCTTTGCTCTGTAGTTTGGAAATCAGAAAGTGCTCATTAAAGCTTTCATAATGACTCAATTTATATGTTCAAGGACAACAGGGTGTATATTATAAATTTTGCTACCTTACCCTGTCGGCCGGATTACGCAAAATTTATAATATACACCCTGTTATCCAAATTTAGTTTATGAGAGTCATTAGGAAAGCTCAATGAGTACTTTCTGAGTTTAATTTATGTTGTGAAGCAAAGCTGTTTATAAAATAATTTAATTTTCATCAATCAAGTTTAAATATATTATTTACATTTAAGAAATAAATTCTCTGCGGACAATAACTATTAGGTAAGGTAGCAAAATTAATCCTATATAACCTGTTATCCTTGAATATATAAATGAGTCATTATGAAAGCTTTAATAAGCACTACTGAGTTCCCAACAAACTACAGAGCAAAGCGACCTACTAGAAATTTAGTTCAAACCTTTTACGCTCATAGTTAATTCGTCCAATTCTATAATTTTAACCATATCACGGTCTACCTCTATAAGGCCGTCTTCCTGCATCTTAATTAGCTCTCTTGATAAAGAAGGCCTTGTTACATTCAGATAAGCTGCAAATTGTTCCCGATTCATATTTAACTGAACATATCTTGTATTATTACAATTCTCTAACAGGTATTTGGCTATCTTTTGTCTTAAGCTTCCGCTGGTCAGCAGCTGAACCTTATTATTTAAGAAATATGCTTTTTGCGCTAATATTCCCAGCATATTTTTAATTATTTTAGAGTGCCCGTCACAAGTCTTACTACAAGTATGAAAGAAGAAATCTTTTGGTATTTCCAATACACAGGATTTTGAATTAACAACTACATAATAACTATAATCTGTATTTTCTAAGAAAACATAGACTTCTCCAAATATATCTTTTTCTTCTATATTGGTGACGATATATCTTCTTCCATCAGGTGAGTCCTTACATACTGATACGGATCCACTCATTAAAACATACAGAGCTTTTGGCGGATCCATTTGGCTGAATATGATTTGATTCTTTTTATATTCAACCACCTTTGCCTGGGAACAAACAAGTAAAGTTTCGATTTCGGAAGAAGTCAATCCCTTAAAAAGCACATTATATTCTAACATCTTTAATATATCTTTCATGATAACTCCTATCTGTAATTCCCTATCATATTGATTCCCAAATTCCATATTACATCTTTTTATTTCGGTATAAAAAGGTGATTATCATATTCAATCCTTTAAAAAGATTAATTATTTATATAAACTTTTTATTTTACTCCATACAATTTAGGAAACAATAAATTGCATCGTAGCTTCGCTAAGATCCATAGCCAGCTGTGCTAAATTTTCTGTAGTGTGGGCTACATCTTCCATTACGGTTACTGTATGTCCTAATTGTATCTGAATCTCACTTGTGCTGTCAAGAGATTTGCCAGTTCTATCATTTACATCAACAATTGCATTATTTACTGATGATACCGAATTTGAAATGCTATTAACCAAATCATTAAATTCCACTGTCATCTGATACAAGGATTCTGAATCATCATAATACTGTTCCCCGGTATTTAAATATGCATCAAATTGGCTTTGAACCTCTTCATCAATAAATTTTAACAAATGATGTCCATTTTCAGAAAGATTTATAAATGCATCCTGCACTTTTTCAATTGTGGTCTGAATAGTAGCTACCGTACTTTGAGTTTGTTCAGCTAATCTGCCTACTTCACTGGCAACAACTGCGAATCCCCGTCCATGTTCACCGGCTCTTGCAGCCTCAATAGAAGCATTTAATGCCAGTAAGTTGGTTTGTGCGGAAATATCTCCTATTACATCTGCCATTACCTTGATTTCTTCGACAACTTTACCTGCTTCAATTGCATCAATTATTTTCTTCTGTTGTGATTTATAAACCTCACGGCTGGCTTGAATTGCATCCTGGGCTGTTTTTTGAACTGCAATCGCCCTATTTTTAAATTTCTCCGAATTTTCACTTTGTTTATTTGTCTGGTGATTTAAATAATCCATGTTATTGGTAATTTCTTTTACGGCAGACATAATGTCTTTAACTGAATCCATGTTATTTTGTGAATCTGACACAACTGCTACAGTAGAAACATTAATTGTACCAAAACGCGATGTTATTTCTTCAGTAGTTGCAGTAAGTTCTTCACCTGCCGCACTTAATTCTTGGGATTTATCAACAATTCCGGCAATAAGTTTGCACATATTCTCTTTTGCGAGATTTAATGCGGTACAAGTTTCACCAAATTCATCTTTTCTATTCACATCAATTTGTTCTGTAAGATTTCCTTTCGACAGATTAAGTGCAAAAGTTTTCATCTTATTTAGAGGCTTTTTAATACTAATAGATATTACTATACTTACAATTATTCCAATAATAAGAAATGCTATTGTTATACTTATCATAAAGTTCTTTAGATTATCAATACTTTTTAGCCCTTCCTGGGATGGGAGGCATACTGCAAAAGACCAGGAAGTACCTTCAATAGGACAATAGGAAACAAAGTATTCGATATCTTCATATATGTACTCTGAAAAGCCTGCTTTCCCTTCCATCATTGCTTTCTGAACTTCTACATACTTTTCATATCCCGGCTCTGCTGCAAAGGTTTCAACATCCACTCTCTTTTCTTCAACAACAGCAATATCCTTGTCTGCAATTCTTACTCCCAGTTCATCTATAATATAGGCATAACCCCCCGTTCCAACCTCAATATTTTGAACGATCTCATTTAATTGGCTTGCTGTAATTACACCGCCAATTGTGCCTATAATAGTATTATTTTTATCTACAATAGGTGTTGTAACAATTATGATTAATTTATTATCGGATTCACTAAATAAAGGTTCTGTAATATTAGTAACACCGGTCATAGACAGTTTAAAGTTTTCTTTCTCAGATAAATCAAATGGATCCTTGCCTGCAACTCTTGTTGTTCCATCAGGAGCAGATATCTGAATCCTTTCATAGCCCAGTCGTTCTGCCTCACTTACAACAATAGGCTCCTGAATGGCCCAGTTCATACTTGTAATGCCTTCACGTCTTCCTAGGGTCTCCATCTCAGCTTTTCTTTGTGAAAGTACCTGAGAAAATAACTCTGCATTATTTTTCACACTGTTTGTAAGATTGTCTCTGATACTATTTTTCATTTCTGCCGAACTTTTTAAGTAAGATATTACTGTCAGTGTACTGCAAACAATTAAAAGCAATAAAAAAATCTGTATCATTAATTTAATCCCAATACTAATTCCTCTAGAATCCCTAATTCCCAACCCATTCTTTTTCAAAATAGATACCTCCATAGTATATAGTTTCTACAAAAATCTTAAAAATTCGACTAATTAATTATACTATATTAATAAATTCTATACAATTCTCAAATCAAAAATTAGGAAATTCAGACTACTTATGTGATTGCCATTTTGTAAGGGATTGATGGGAATTGAACCGGATTACTTAAAAAGTGCATTTTTATAATTAATTCCATGAAATTCTTCTTTATAGGAAAAAGAACCATGCATATATGAAAATAAATACAAACTAAAAGGATTGAACCAACGCTGTGATATACTACTCTGTGGCAGACAGTTTAAATAAAAACTGTTTATTTAAATACCATATCACTGTATCGGATTCAATCCTTAATTGTATAAAAATAACTAATTAATTGAGACTATAAACTTAATACAAAGCCACGATTTTTAAGAGATGCCGTAAAGCCACTTATTTCTTTTTTACATACTTAAAAAATTGATATTCCACATCATAATAAGTACGTTCATCCGATTCAGCAACTACTATCCAATCTTCTTTCTCATCCAGATTTGGAAAATAGGTATCTGCCTGATAAGCATAGTCAATCTTTGTAATATGAGCCACATCACAATAATCTAAAAACTGATTATAAATTTCAGCTCCTCCAATAATATAGACATCCTCAGATTTATATTTCTTTATCTCTTCCAAAGCTTCCTCTAAGCTATGAACAATAATAGCATCATCTGCCTTAAATTTCTTGTCTTTGGTTAAGACTATATTAATTCTGTTTTTTAGCGGTCTGCCGCTTGGGAAACTTTGCAAGGTGTGTTTCCCCATCACCACCACTTTATTGGTAGTTTCGTCTCTAAAAAAACGCATGTCTTCCGGGATACTGATTAATAACTTATTCTGATAACCAATGGCCCAATTTTTATCAACTGCTACTATAATATTCATTTATATTACCTAAACTATCACAAATTCTTTGTGAAGCCGCCACAATTGTAGTGAGAGAATTCATGTATGGCATCCTTTCTTTCCATTATTTTCTTTCACTGATTCTTTTTATTTTTTATACTGCAACAGGGATATTCTCAACCTTAGGTCCGGTTACGTAGTTGTCTAATCTAAAATCGTCAACAGTAAATTGATAAAAATCCTTAATCTCCGGATTCATCCAAAAGGTGGGAGCATCATAAGTTGGTCTAGTAATTAATTCTTGAATAATAGGAATATGTCTGTCATAAATATGAGCATCTGCTATTACATGAACCAGTTCCCCTACTTCCATATCACAAACCTGAGCTAACATATGAACCAATACTGCATATTGACATACATTCCAATTATTTGCTGCCAGCACATCCTGGGAACGTTGATTTAAAACTGCATTTAATTTTAATTTATCACTATTCTTTGACTTCGTTACATTAAAAGTCATACTATATGCACAAGGATACAAATTCATCTCATGAAGATCCTGATGCACATATATATTTGTCATAATTCTACGGCTATATGGATTGTTCTTAAGGTCATAAATTACTCTGTCAACCTGATCCATTTCCCCTTCTTTATACTTATGTTTAACTCCCAGCTGGTATCCGTAAGCCTTACCGATGGAGCCAGTTTCATCTGCCCAGCTATCCCAAATATGGCTGATTAATTCATGTACGTTATTGGATTTCTTCTGCCAAATCCATAACATTTCATCAATGCAGCTTTTAATCGCAGTCCTGCGTAAGGTAATGGCAGGGAATTCTTTGGATAAATCATATCGATTTACTACCCCAAATTTTTTAATGGTATAAGCATAAGAACCATCCTCCCATTTCGGGCGAACCTTCTCTCCTTCTGTACTACAACCATTTTCAAGAATATCATTGCACATATCTATAAATATTTTATCCGCTAAACTCATTGTTGGCTCCCTTCTGTATTTATGTTTTTTATCCTTAAGTTTTTCAGTATTTTAATCTTGGTATATTATATCATTTGATAGTGAGCTGGTCAAACTATGTAAAAAGGGAATTTATACTATTTATAAGGTATATATTTATATTGTACAGCAAAAACCATGTGGTATAATATACCATATGGTTGAAATATAACAATTAGCTATTTTTCAATTAAAGTACTAAACGAATATAAAGAAACAGATATTGGTATATGGAAATGTCCCCTGATAGTGATGTAAACTATTGAGTATTAATATATATAACTTTTCGGAATTAGACAGTTCTAATTCCTATACAGATTGAAAAATCAAGGCTTAGAGATTCCGAGAAGTTATTATTATAAATGGAGGAGTATATTTTATGAAAAAGTTTTCTTTATTAATAATGATTGTTCTAATACTAGTTTTGGCTACAAGCTGCAAAAAGCAAGTTTTTGATGGTAACCGTACAGGCAATAATGAACAATTTATTATGGATTATTCTGTTTTAAATAAAACAGATACACAAGAGATGGATTTAGAGGAAGGAACTATTATTGATGTTATCATAGAAGATGAATCTGGTCGCGTAGATATTCTTGTGGCTGAAGTCGATGGTGACGAAATTTATAGAGGTGATGATGCTTCTTCAATCAGCTTCTCATTAGAGGTACCAAAAACAGGAACATATAAATTTTCTGTTACAGGGACTAATGCAAAAGGAAGTGTTAGTTTTAGAGTTAGAAAATAACTTTTCTTTTAACTAAACATGCAATAGTTCACTATACTATGAAAAAACCATCCTCTACTAATGCTAAATAATAGCGTTAATAAAATTCCACCCTAAAGCATTCAAGAACTAATCAAAGTGCTTGATTACTTATATGTTAACTTATAACAGGACACTTGAAAAATCAAGTGTCCTGTTTATTAATATCATTTTTTATACACTATATTTATGCTTCTATCCCTACAGGTTGTTCCAATGCAAACTTTTTAATACTTGATACATTAGCATATTTTTTAACTTCCCCATCCTTTACAACAACAAGAGTAGGTGCCTGCATAATGCTATATGTGTTTGATAATTCCGGATTCTCTTCCGCATCAATTACAGTGTATGGAATACCTGTTAAAAATTCCTTTGCTAATCTACAGTTAGGACAGGTCTTGGTTGTGAATAAATATATCCCGTCTTCATTGGTAGCACACAGCTCTTCCTGTGTGGAATATTGGGAGGCTTCCGCAACTAAAGTATTATTTTCATTCACCTTTAAATTGGAATGCTCTGCATCATATACTTTTCTGTTCTTATATTCCTGTGATTTTCCTTCATTCCAGTTTTGAACCGGACGGTAATAACCGGTAATACGGCTGTATACTTCCGCTTTCGCTCCGCATTCCGGACAAACAAAATGTTCACCTGTCAAGTATCCATGATTTTTACAGATAGAATAAGTAGGAGACAGTGTATAGTACGGAAGCTTATAGTTTTCTGCAATAGTTCTGACCAGCTTAGCTGCTGCCATCCAATCCGGTAATTTCTCACCTAAAAATGCATGGAATACGGTTCCTGAAGTATATAAAGTCTGAAGTTCATCCTGAACATCCAGGGCTTCAAATACATCCGCTGTATAATTAACTGGTAAATGAGAACTGTTGGTGTAATAAGGAGTATCCCCTTCTTTTCCGGCAGTTTTAATATCAGCCCATTTCTTTCTGTCATGCTTTGCCAGACGATAACTTGTAGATTCAGCAGGAGTTGCTTCCAAATTATATAAATCACCATATTCTTCCTGGTAATCTGATAAACGTTCTCTCATATAATTTAAAACTTTTATGGAAAACTCTTGCGTTCTTGAATCAGTCATATCTTCTCCCAACCAATTTGCATTTAATCCTACTTCGTTCAAGCCGACTAAGCCAATGGTGGAAAAGTGGTTTTCAAATGTGCCCAAATAGCGTTTTGTATAAGGATATAAACCTTCCTCCAATAATTTCGTAATTACTTTTCTCTTAACCTTTAAGGAACGGGCAGATATATCCATCATTCTATCTAATCTTTTAAAGAAGTCCTTTTCATCTTTTGCAAGATATGCGATTCTTGGCATATTAATGGTAACAACACCAACAGAACCGGTACTTTCTCCGGAACCAAAGAAACCGCCTGTTTTCTTACGAAGTTCTCTAAGGTCTAATCTTAATCTGCAGCACATGGAACGTACATCGCTTGGCTCCATGTCACTGTTAATATAATTTGAGAAATATGGGGTACCGTATTTGGAAGTCATTTCAAATAGCAATCGATTATTTTCTGTATCGGACCAGTCAAAATCCCTTGTTATGGAGTAGGTAGGTATTGGATATTGGAAGCCCCTGCCGTTGGCATCTCCCTCTATCATAATCTCAATAAACGCTTTATTCACCATGTCCATTTCTTTTTTACAATCTTTGTATTTAAAGTCCATTTCCTTGCCGCCAACGATACAATTAAGTTCTGCCAAATCATTTGGTACCGTCCAGTCTAAGGTAATATTAGAGAAAGGAGCCTGAGTTCCCCAACGGCTTGGAGTATTTACACCATAAATAAAAGATTGAATACATTGCTTTACTTCACGGTAACTTAAATTATCAACCTTTACAAATGGAGCTAAATAGGTATCGAAAGAGGAAAAAGCCTGTGCACCAGCCCATTCATTTTGCATAATTCCTAAAAAGTTAACCATCTGATTACACAGGGTGGATAAATGGCTTGCAGGTGAAGATGTGATTTTACCCGGTATTCCTCCAAGACCTTCCTGAATCAGTTGTTTCAATGACCATCCTGCACAGTAACCTGTAAGCATGGATAAATCATGGATATGTATATCTGCATTTCTATGTGCATTTGCAATTTCTTCATCGTATATTTCAGATAACCAGTAATTTGCTGTAATGGAACCTGAATTATGTAGTATTAATCCGCCGACAGAATAGGTTACGGTAGAGTTTTCTTTTACTCTCCAGTCCTCTTCTTTTACATAACTATCAACGATTTCTTTATAATCAAGGATGGTAGATTTCATATTACGAATTTTTTCTCTATTTTTGCGGTATAAGATATACGCTTTTGCTACATCGGTATAGCCTGTCTGCTCCAATACATGTTCTACGCTGTCTTGAACATCTTCCACATGTATTTTATTATCTTCCACTTTATCTTGAAAATCAGCTGTAACTCTTAAAGCCAGTAGATTGATTATGTCATCGGTATAAAACTTGTCGGTAGCTTTAAATGCTTTTGAGATTGCTTCTGCTATTTTAGTCAGATTAAACCCTGCAATTTCCCCATCTCTTTTTACTACATTAATCATTTTAAATCTCCTTCCTAATTCCATTATTTACTAAAGCTTTTGGAAAGCCTATGGTTAATATACTATCAAAAATATAGTAGTTCGTCAATACATTAAAACTACAATATGTGCTTATTTTTAAAACCCTACCACTATATATTGTGGTCAATTTTAGTACATAATCCCTATTTACATTAGAAATATCAGATTATTCAGAAGAATTATGTTTATCTTTATTACACATGGCGCTATTTCATAAAATATTAGAATAAAATGAATTATTCATTTAATTTATAAGAAATATTGGTTAAATAAAAATTTAACTTATTAACGACGTACGCTTTGCCCTGAAGTTATGTGAAAAACTCAAAAGTGTTAATTGGGCCTTCATAATGACTCAATTTATATTTTGTAAGATAACGTGGTGTATAGGATAAATTTTGCTACCTTACCCTCGTGGGGCATGGCCTTGGTAGAGCCTCAAAGCTCATGACAAGTATCGCAGAGGGCGATACTTGTCATTGAGTCTCTAGTCGGCCATAAGCAGCCTTCTCGGCCGGATGACGCAAAATTTATCCTATACACCACGTTATCTAATTTACTTTATTAAGAGTCATTA